>JBFFTH010000250.1:0-1513 GCA_041571855.1 Porticoccaceae bacterium | reverse complement strand
GGTTTCTTTCGGGAAAGGTGGTAGGTATAGATCTGGAACATCACCTTTTTCCAGCGGGTCAGGCGGAAAACCACGCTGCCGGGAAGCCATTTGCGTAGTTTCAACGCCATTGGGTCTTCTGCTGGCACGTTGGCGATATAGGTTGGTGTGCGCTGCAGCATGGTCAGGCTGGCAGTGTCCTTCGCCATTGCAGGTATGAGCGTAACTGCGGTGGCGCCACTACCGATCACCACCACGCGCTTGCCATTGTAGTCCAGGTCTTCGGGCCAGTGCTGGGCGTGAAACAGTTGTCCCTTGAAATCACCAGTGCCGGAAAACTCCGGCGTATAGCCCTGCTCGTAGTCGTAGTAACCGCAGCAGTTGAACATGAACTTGCAGCTTACGGTGACCTGCTCTCCATCGCCGCGCTCGGCCGTCACCAGCCAACGTTCGTCAGTTGAGGACCAGTTGGCGGCGACCACCTTGTGCTGATAGCGTATGTGCTGTTCTACGTCATAATCAGCCGCGGCCTCGCGAATGTAACCGAGAATTTTGTGGCCCTCGGCGATGGTTGATTTGTCTTTCCATGGCTTGAAACCATAGCTGTAGGTGTACATATCGCTGTCGGAACGAAAACCCGGGTAGCGGAACAAGTCCCAGGTGCCACCGCTGGTTTCACGTGATTCGAGGATCATAAAGCTGTGGTTGGGGCACTGACGGCGCAACTGACAGGCTCCGCCGATACCTGCCAGGCCAGCACCGATAATCAGTACATCTACTGATTCAAGTTGTTGGTTCATTGCTCTCTCAATCTATAAAGTTGTTGTTTCTGGCCGATGCGCTATACCAGATAGGCGAAGACCAGGCGCGTTCCTGAATGGTGGCTGGCAAGTCTGAGCGGGGTGTTTCACCCGCGCGTATGGCATCCCAGGTGGACCAGCGGCAAACCGGGTTTTCCAGCACGCGGACGTAGTAGAACGCTTCTTGCCCTGGAGTGAAGTTGGGGTCCTGCCACAGGGCTTTTAGTTCAGTCGATCCAACACCAGCGGTGGTAGAGCAGTCATCCAGATTGACCTGCGCGCCGTTGTCCGGGCAGCGATGGGTCTGGGGATCTACGCTCAAGCCATCTGAGCAGGCCACGTCGTACACCTGCTCCTGATGCTCGCCGTTTTCGACCCAGCCCTTGATGACTTGCACTCGCTGCAATTTGGCTGTGTTCGGGTCGGCCACGGCCCAGGTGACAAACGTGGGCTGGCGATCATCGATTGCTTGCAGTGTGCCACCCATGGTGACGCCTTCCTGGTAGGCAGAGCTAACCAGGTCAGGGCTGTCCAGCTGCGCGTCGGCAAGATCGTAACCTGCGAAGAATCTCACTTTTATCCGTGTGCCGCTGGTGGCGAAGGTTTCCTTGCGGCGCAGCGCATCATAAATGGCCTCACGAGTATTTTCTTCTGCCCAAACCCCTGCAATACCCGAAGCGCCCCAGTACTTGTAGCCCGAGAAATCAAAATATTTTTTCCCGTCTACCTCCTCG
>JBFFTH010000249.1:0-1524 GCA_041571855.1 Porticoccaceae bacterium | reverse complement strand
GCATGCGCGAATTGTGGCTAACCGGTTACATGCACAACCGGGTACGCATGATTGTCGCGTCATTCCTGATCAAAAACCTGCTGATTGACTGGCGCCAGGGAGAGCGCTGGTTCTGGGACTGCCTGGTGGATGCCGACCTCGCCAACAACAGCGCCAGCTGGCAGTGGTGTGCCGGTTCCGGCGCGGATGCCTCGCCCTATTTCCGCATCTTCAATCCGCTGACCCAGAGTGAGAAATTTGATCCACAGGGGCGTTACCTGGCCCGCTACTGCCCGGAGCTCTCAGGGCTGCCAGTGAAACAGCGCCATCAACCCTGGACCGCCAGCGACAGCCAGCTCAGGGACGCCGGCATTGTCCTGGGTCAAGACTATCCTCTGCCGATGGTGGATCTGAAAGAGACCCGGGAGAGGGCACTGGCGCTTTACAAGGAGCTGCCATAGGCACTGCTTTTCTGGCCTATACTTTGGCCTGTGCCCCTGGGATTACAGGTAGCTTGCCATGAAGTTTATTTTTGAAGTGAAAGTCAAACCCGGTTACAGCGTTGAAGAATATGCCGCCAACTGGGTGCGCGCCAGTGAAATTATCCAGCGCACTCCCGGCGCGCTCGGGACCCGCTTATATCGCAAAATCGGTGAACCCGATACCCTGCTGGCAATCGCCAGCTGGACCAGCAAAGAGGCGCGCGATGCCAAGGACGACAGCCGCGACCAGCTGGTACGGGAAATTCTTTCCATGCATTATGAGCGCTGTGAAATCACCGTGATCGGTGAGTTTGAAGAACCGGAGTGGGAGGTATTGCCAGAATAGATGTCTGCCAGGTGTCGCCTGGACAAAGGAGTACTCCGTAAAGCGGGTTATAAAAGCGGCCTCGAACTGACTAAAGGTGGCGACGACTCTTTTCTTTTTTCCCGCCCTCTCCGGTACAATCAAAAACATCACAAACTGACCTGAAACTGACATGCTGACTGCCTCTCTTGCTGTAATTGCCGGACTCGCCCTGCTGGTCTGGAGCGCCGACCGCTTTATCGAGGGTGCGGCCGCAGTAGCGGCCCATCTCGGTATGGCACCACTGTTAATCGGTATGGTGATTATTGGTTTCGGCACCTCGGCACCGGAAATTGTCGTCTCCATTTTTGCCGCTATACAGGGCAATCCGGGCATCGCGCTCGGTAACGCCTACGGCTCCAATATCGCCAATATCGCCCTGGTGCTGGGCCTGACTGCCATAATCAGCCCGATCCCGGTGCAGTCGGGGATACTGCGCAAGGAAATGCCGGTGCTGCTCGTCATCACGGCACTGGCCGCCTGGCAGATCTGGGACGGTACCCTATCGAGGATGGACGGTTTTATGCTGCTGGCACTGTTCACCCTGATGATGGGCTGGACGATTCGCCAGGGGTTAATCGGCGGTGGCGACACCCTCAGCAGCAATATTGAAACCGAACTCGAAGAACACAGGATGCCGCTGAAACCTGCCGTGATCTGGCTGCTGGTGGGCATGATCTTGCTGATTGCCAGCTCCCG
>JBFFTH010000248.1:0-1543 GCA_041571855.1 Porticoccaceae bacterium | reverse complement strand
GTCACAGCCAGAGAGTTAACATGATTGTCGAGAACATACTGGATTTGTCACGGCAAAAGACCCCGAAAACACAAAAAATTCTCATGCCGCAGAGGCTGAAGAATTTCCGCTCAGAGTATCTCGACAACCAGTCGAACGTTGGCGAGATTGAGATCATCAGTGACGCTGCGGAGGTCCAGGTTTCATTTGACCCCGTCCACCTGGGGCAGGTCCTGAACAACCTGGTCGACAACGCCCTTCGCTTTAACCACAAGCACACCGGAGAGAGAAAAGTCACGCTTAAACTTGTCACAAGTTCCGGGGCAACACTACCCTACCTGGATATCATTGATAATGGCCCGGGCATATCGGAAAAAAACGCCGTGAATCTTTTTGAACCTTTCTTCACCACCCGTCATGAGGGCACAGGTCTGGGCCTGTACCTTGCCAAGGAGTTGTGTGAACTCAATTCATCAACATTGAGCTACCATAAAAACCCCAAGGGTGGTGCGATCTTCAGAATAGAGTTCACCCACCCCGATCGGCTCCTGCCCAGGACGAAACAACAATGAAGAAGCGCGCACTCGTCATCGACGACGAACCGGATATTCGCGAATTACTGAGCATCACCCTGGAGCAAATGGACCTGGAGGTGACTACCAGCCCGGGCATCCAGAAAGCGCAGAGGCTGCTGAATAAAGAGCGCTTCGATTTTTGCATGACCGATATGAAACTGCCCGATGGCGATGGCCTCGACCTGGTGGATTATATCCAGCAGCACTGTCCACAAATGCCTGTCGCAGTTATCACCGCCCACGGCAATGTCGAGATCGCGGTCAACGCGCTAAAAAGAGGTGCCTTTGATTTTGCCGCCAAACCGCTGCAACTGATGCGTCTCCGCAAGATGGTACAGGCAGCGCTGGATCTCTCCGAAGAGCATGAACTGATTCAGCCAACTGATGGCACTGCCGGACTGATTGGCAACTCCAGGCCGATGCGTGAATTGCAGAACCAGATCCAGCGGGTCGCCCGCAGCCAGGCACCCATATTTATCAGCGGTGAATCCGGCAGCGGCAAGGAGCTGGTCGCCCGCGCCATTCACTACCTGGGCGCCAGGAGCAGCGGCCCCTTCGTGCCGGTCAACTGTGGCGCGATACCCTCGGAACTGATGGAGAGCGAGTTCTTCGGCCATAAAAAGGGCAGCTTTACCGGCGCCCACCAGGACAAAAAGGGCCTGTTCCTGGCAGCCAGCGGCGGCACCCTGTTTCTCGACGAAGTTGCCGACCTGCCACTGGATATGCAGGTTAAGCTGCTCCGCGCCATTCAGGAGAACTGCGTCAGGCCGGTAGGCTCGGAAGAGGAAATTGCCGTCGATGTCAGGATACTCAGTGCCACCCATAAAAACCTCGGCAACGAAGTTAATCAAAGCCGCTTCCGGGAGGATCTTTTTTACCGCATCAATGTCATTGAACTGACGGTTCCGGCCTTGCGAGAGCGCCCGGAGGACATACCACAACTGGCCGCGCACTTTCTCAGCGGGCTCTCGAAGGGATCAAATCAGCCG
>JBFFTH010000247.1:0-1596 GCA_041571855.1 Porticoccaceae bacterium | reverse complement strand
TTTCATAGGATTGCACTTCATTTTTCAATGAAGCCAGCCTTTGGGACAACTCATCCCGCGAGGCTTTTGCCGTCCTCAGGTCGGCCTGCAACTCGATCCTGACCAGGCGTATTTGCTCACTAAGGGACTCCTGAATGCTTTCAAGCCGCTGGACTGCGGCGATCATCCTGGGGTGTTTTGGGCCATAGACAAGCGACAACTCATCTATCTCTTTTTGCGCTCTCAGCTCTGACTGCAGCGCATCCTTGACTCCGGGGACATTAAGCACCTCGGTACTGTCAACGGTTTGACTTAGATACACTCCTCTCCGGCCCATCCGCAAAAGGGTTTGCTCCAGTGCCTGCACCCGTTTTTCTGCACTCGCAAGGCTCTCGACCACATCAGCCAATCGATTGGTAGCAATGGCGCCTTCGCTGCCGAGCAGACCGACCTCTTCCTGCTCCTTGAATTGCTGATATTTTTGCTCCGACTCCAGGAGGTTGTCCCGCAACTCCTGTGTACGCTCGACCAGCCAGGCCGTGGCCCGGTTGAATGCCGTCATTCTCTGCTCCAGTTCGTACTCGCTGTAGTACTGGGCCAGTTTATTGGCCATATCTGCGGCAAAATCGGGATCCTCTGAAATGAATCCCAGCCTGATCAGCATGATATCTTCCTCGGCACTTACGGTAATGCCGGCGCGCACCACATTCACGGCCCGGTTTCGATACTTTGCCTTGAGCAGCGTTTCATCCAGCTGCTCCTGCGGGGCAGTGATGACCTCATCTGTCGCAGAATAAGTCACCCACTCCGGCAGTAACGCCTTGATCTGTTCGAACCATTTCTTCTGCAGGGAGGTTTTCTCTTGACTGTTGACAAAATACGGGTGTTTCCACAACTCATACTTATCGACCATCCCTGCAGCGAAGCTCCTCGACTTCATGATGGTCTGCTGCGCCTTGAAGCGGCGGAAATTCCTGTAGGTAGAGGCGTACACCTCCATCGCTGTAACGTCGCTTACCGTGCCGTAATTGCTGACCGAGGGGGGATCAAACAGCAGGGTGGCCTGTGACTGGTACCTGGGAACCAGCGTGGAGACGTAAAGCAGGGAGACAATAACGGCGATAAGAGTAAGGGACAGAATACCCCACTTGTGCTTGACCACAATCTGCCAATAGGCACGAAAATCGATGCCGCTCTCTTCCTTGTCCGCTGCGCCCAAATCTTTGAGAAGCAACTCAAGGGCGCGGTCGCTACTGTGGTCAACCCTGCTATTCATCAGAAAAAACTGGCCTTAACGGTGACAATATCACCGGGAGATAACTGGTAGGAAAAACCGACTTTCCTGGGTTTTTCATCCGGCTTGAATTCATTGACCACATATATACGACTCTCTGCGGCAATATCGGTAAATCCGCCGGCATTGAGAATGGCCCTGCGCAGGGTCAACCCGGGTGAATAGGAATAAGGGCCAGGTTTGCGCACCTCTCCCTGCATAAATACCTGCCGATAGGTCAGGATGGTGACGCTGACCACCGGCTCTACAAGATAGGGCCCCTTCAACTGGCGATAAACCAGCGCCTCTGTCTCCTCCCGGGTCAGGCCTGCAACTTCAAGCTC
>JBFFTH010000246.1:0-1627 GCA_041571855.1 Porticoccaceae bacterium | reverse complement strand
GTTGCCGCCGGTATTCTTCAACTGCTCGGCGATGCTGGCCCGCAGGGGTTTATTTATCTGGCTGTCGGTTTTTTGTTGATGGTGCCGCTGATAGCCCATATCCTTGGCAATCTTTCTGCCGGGGGTTCGACAGGGCAAACAATGGAGAGCGATAATGGAGTTTGAATTGGCGTATTGGCACTGGCTGTTATTGGGTATTGCCCTGATCATCCTCGAAATCTTTACCGCAAGTTTTACTGTCTTCTGGTTTGGCCTTGGTGCCCTGGTCGTGGGTATTGCGCTGTGGTTGTTCCCGGGTGTCGGGCTTGGGGGCCAGTTGGCAATCTGGATCATAGCCTCGGTCGCATCTACCATTTTGTGGTTCAAGTATTTGAAGCCGAAAATGGTGGACAAGACCAAGGCGGGCATTTCCCGCGAGGCCGCAATCGGGGAATCGGGCCAGGTGATCAAGGCGCCTGTCGCCGGAGGCAGGGGAGAGGTCAGGTTCGCGACGCCAGTGCTCGGCGATGATGAGTGGGAATTTATCTGCGAGCAGGATGTTCAGGTAGGTGACCGGGTGTTTATCAAGGATTTCTCCGGGAACACACTGATTGTGGTAAAGCTGAATTAAAAAATGAGTCGGGAGGCTTAGAAAAAGATGGAAGGGACTGTTGTTATATTTGCACTTCTGGTGCTGGCCGTTATTACCATCGGCCTGGGTGTGCGGCTGGTACCCCAGGGCAGCAAGCATGTGGTGCAGCGTTTGGGCAAGTTTCACAAGACCCTGCCCCCGGGACTGAATATTATTATTCCCTATGTCGATAACGTGTCCTATAAGGTCACAACCAAGGACATCGTGCTGGATATCCCGTCTCAGGAAGTCATTACCCTGGATAACGTGGTGATCATAGCCAATGCGGTGGCCTATATTAATATCGTCTCGCCGGAGAAGGCGGTATACGGTGTCGAGGATTACGAGTTGGCGATTCGCACCCTGGTGCAGACGTCGCTGCGTTCCATCATTGGTGAAATGGCGCTGGATGATGCTCTTTCCTCCCGCGAGCAGATCAAGGCGAAACTGAAAAGTGCAATTTCCGATGATATTGCCGATTGGGGTATTACCCTGAAATCAGTCGAGATCCAGGATATCAATCCGTCTTCTACCATGCAGCAGGCGATGGAGGAGCAGGCCGCCGCCGAGCGCCAGCGCCGGGCGACTGTGACCCGCGCCGACGGTGAAAAAACGGCTGCGATCCTCGAAGCGGATGGCCGCCTGGAAGCGTCGCGACGAGATGCGGAAGCCAAGGTGGTGCTGGCAACAGCGACCAAAGAGGCAATCGAGAAAGTGACATTGGCCATTCAGGACAAGGAACTTCCCGCTGTTTACCTGCTGGGTGAAAGATATGACGAGGCGATGAGGGATATGGCCGAATCGAACAACTCGAAACTTGTCGTCCTGCCAGCAGATATTCCGGCAGCCGTGCGCGGCATTATGAATGCATCAAAATAACAACCGGGATCAGTCAGGCGATCGGCTTTTTACTTTGAACTCTCCTGCATAATCCTGTTCAAATTTACAATGAGTGGTTGAAACCAAGTGATTCACGATGAGACTGATTATATTGACACTAACCCTGGCGATAACAGC
>JBFFTH010000245.1:0-1681 GCA_041571855.1 Porticoccaceae bacterium | reverse complement strand
GGCTCGCGCCATCGACCCCGAAATGAAGCGACTGGGTAGTGACTGTGTCTATCTGGATATTTCGCACAAGCCTGCGGATCTCATTGAGAGCCACTTCCCCACGGTTAAATCCCAGTGCCTTGAATATGGCATCGACATCACCAGAGAGCCCATTCCGGTGGTGCCGGCGGCCCACTACACCTGCGGCGGTATTGTCGTGGACGAAGAAGGTCGCACCGACCTGAAAAACCTCTATGCAATTGGTGAAACCGCATTTAGCGGATTGCACGGTGCCAACCGCATGGCCAGCAACTCACTGCTTGAATGTATCGTTTACGGCATGTCTGCCGCCAATGCGATACGGGCGGGCTTTGACACCATTCCTGATTTTGACACACCTAAACCGTGGGACGCCTCACGAGTTACACACTCCGATGAAGACGTGGTGATTTCCCATAACTGGGACGAACTGCGCCGTTTCATGTGGGATTACGTCGGTATTGTTCGTACCCGCAAACGCCTGGAGCGGGCACGACACAGGATCAAAATGTTACAGAGGGAAATTCAGGAATACTACAGCAACTACAAGGTGACAACAGACCTTCTGGAACTCCGCAATCTTGCCATGGTATCGGAGCTGATCATTCGTTGTGCCGAGCTCCGGCGCGAGAGCCGCGGCCTGCATTACACGCTCGACTACCCCAAAACCTCGAGCATCGCGATGGACACGATTATCGTGCCGATGAACTTTGCCGGGCAGGATATTATTGTTTCAACCTGAGCGGAAAATACGGTGACTAGTTTTTCAGCCGCAAAATACGCAACAGCTCTCTGTGCGCTTCGGCGTCCAGCATATCCGGCACAATCAACAGGGCCGATTGCTTCTTAAAACGTAAAATGAGCAAACCCGCGAGCTGTTGCCACCCGGCCAGCTCAACCTTGTTAGCTGTTTCGCCATACCACCATTCGCTGCCATCAAACCCAAACTGCAGGCCATCGACATCCCTGACTCTCTTTGAGCTTAGCAACCCCAGCAAAATCAGCAGCGCAAGTGCAATCTTCGGGGTCAGAGGCATTGCCAGGCTCACAACCAGCACCAGCGCCAGCAGGTTTATTGCCAACAACAGTTTCGGCAACAGGTTGGAGGCTTTCAGTTTCCAGTCAGCGGACACGGTTGCGGGTTTCCCGGATAATATTGACGATTTGCAGAATCTCCTGATTATCGGGAACCTTGTGACCCATCAACCAGGCAAAAAGGTCCGGATCCTCGCACTCCAGCAAGGCGTGGTAATACTCCTGCTGCTGGGTCGACAATTCCGGATATATTTTTTCGACAAATGGCAGCAACCATAAATCCAGTTCCAGCATTCCTCGTCGGCTCGCCCAGAGCAAACGGTTCTTGTCCACAGAGCTGCCACCTCACGCAATACTTTTGATTCAGGTTGCGCATTATAGTGGAAGCCGCACCGTTAACCCAATAAGATAGATGACCTGAAAGCAGAGATCAAAATCAAACCATAGAATGAGCGACTGGACGAGTTTTCTCACCTCAGAGGGTGCAACAATCGCTGCCGGTGATGTCACCACCTTTGAGACCAACATTGACCGGGAAACGGCAATTGTTCCCCTTCTGAAGCAGGGTGTTTTGTCCATTGAGGGTGAAAAGGCAAAAGCCTTTCTGCAGGGTCAAACCACCTGCGAT
>JBFFTH010000244.1:0-1693 GCA_041571855.1 Porticoccaceae bacterium | reverse complement strand
GCAGGGGAAAAGAGCGGCGCTTGGAGAAACCGCAACCGGGGATGGCGCCGGGGTCAGGAAACTGAGGGACGAGCTTGACCAGGAAATAAGCCGTAATGAACAGCTTCGCATTGGCTGCGAGCAGGTAGCCCAGGCGGCAGATGATTTACTGGACAGAATCGAGCAAAGAAAAAACGCGGAGCTGAAAGCCAGGTTGCTGGCCAGGGGGGTTACAGCCCTGCACATCGCCGATGACGCCCTGAAGGAACCGCAGGCATGGTCACGGCTTGTAGCCGGCTTTCTGGACGAGGGCAGCGGCTGGGAAAATCTCTCCGGCGCAGAGAAGATAACTATCTTTTCTGTCATAGCGATTGCGCTCGCATCCGGCTTCGTGTTGCGCAAACGGATCAAGACCCGGAAGAAACCCGGGGACAATGCACTGCTGCTGATATCAGCGCTGCCGTGGATCCTGGCATTTGGCCTGGGCTGCCTGTTGTTTCTCTGGTTCCTTCCCGAATGGCCCCCGGCCGTCGTCACCAGAGTTGCCCTGGGCGCGACTGGCTGGCTCTTCCTCAGCCTGGTGCTTCATGCCTGGATCAACGGTCGCCAAAAAGCCGGTCTTTCGAAGAAAGACGCCGTCAGGCTTTTATTCTGGATGCGCATACTTCTGGCGCTACTGGTTGTGGGAACGCTCACCATTACTGCCGAAGCAGTTTTACGCCTGCCTGATTCGAACTATTTTCTGCTTCGCTCGGCCATAGCCTGGCTGGCACTCATCGGCACAATCTGGTCGGCGATACTCCTGGGGCACATACCCGGCCTCGCGGGTACACGTGGCTTGCGTGTCATCATGGTGCTGGTAATGCTGGCTGTAGCTGTTGCAGAAAGCCTGGGCTACAGAAATCTTTCCTTGTACCTGCTGGCAGTTTTCGTTGGCACTGCAGCCGGTTATATATTCGCCACCGCACTGTCGCGATTCGCCACTTTTATCTATGACGGCATGGATGAAGGCCAGTATGCCTGGCAAAGAAGCCTGCGCCGCCTGATGCAACTCAAAGCCAAGGAAGTGGTGCCCGGACTCGTATGGCTGCGCCTGGCAACCACGCTTTCTGTCTGGACAGGGTTCATCGTCTGGACACTCTGGGTGTGGGGCCAGTCAGACCGGTGGATCGCCGAAATATCCCGGTACTTCACCTCCGGATTTGAAATAGGCTCCCTGCATATACAACCGTTGAAATTGCTGGGTGCAATTGCCGTACTGGCGATCGGCATCAGTATTTCCGGCTGGTTCAAGCAGAGTATCGTTACCGACCTTGTCAGGAGGTCGCGCCTTGACCATGGCGGACGCGAAGCCATCGTCACGCTGAGCGGATATCTTGGCGTCTTCCTGTCACTGCTGATCGCCCTTGGCATGGCCGGTGTCAGTTATACGCACCTGGCGATTATTGCCGGCGCTTTATCGGTGGGTATAGGTTTCGGCCTGCAAAATGTGGTCAACAACTTTGTCTCGGGACTGATACTGCTTTTTGAACGACCCATCCGCACCGGAGACTGGATCGTCGTCGGCGATACACAGGGCTATGTACGGAAGATCAGCATCCGCTCGACCCGGATAGAAACCTTCGACCGCGCTGACGTCATTGTCCCCAACTCCGAACTGATTGCGCAGAAAGTATCGAACTGGATGCTGCACGACTCATGGGGTCGAATCACG
>JBFFTH010000243.1:0-1696 GCA_041571855.1 Porticoccaceae bacterium | reverse complement strand
GGAACCCATACAAGATATGTCTGCATAAAATAAATCGAACTTGAGGGCTTTGCACCCTTACAGCCCGCAAATAGATTCATCATTTATGCAAATATCTGGTTCAGCAAGCGTCAGAGTAAAGGTAACTTGATGTACTACGACTATGATTTGTTTGTGATCGGCGCCGGCTCCGGCGGTGTGCGCTGCGCCCGTGTCAGCGCCCAGCTTGGCGCCCGCGTAGCCATTGCCGAACAACAATACCTTGGCGGCACCTGTGTCAATGTCGGCTGTGTGCCCAAAAAGCTGTTTACCTACGCGGCCAATTTTCACCAGGAGTACCACGCAGCGAAGGGGTTTGGCTGGCAGGTGACCCGGCCTGAATTTGACTGGGCGACGCTGGTCGAAAATAAAAACCGGGAAATCGAGAGGCTCAACGGCATCTACCAGGATCTGCTGGAAAACGCCGGGGTTGAACTGCTTAATGGCAGGGCAATAATCACTGCCCCGAACAGGGTAGTGCTCGGCGACAGGGAGTACACGGCCAGATATATTCTGGTGGCAACCGGCAGTACACCCTATGTTCCCGAGTTTCCGGGCAACGAATATGTCATTACATCGAATGAGGCGTTCTACCTTGATCGGCTTCCGGAGAAAATCGTCATTGTCGGAGGCGGTTTCATCGCCGTTGAATTTGCCGGTATCTTTCATCAATTGGGAGTGGAGACACACCTGCTCTATCGCCGAGAATTATTTCTCCGCGGCTTCGATGACAGCCTGCGCGAGAACCTCAAGGAACTTTATATCAAGCAGGGCATCCATCTGCATTTCAATACCGATGTTAAGCGCATTGCAAAATCTGACGAGGGACATCTGGACATTGAGCTCAACAACGGCAACCAAATGCGTGCAAGTCTGGTGATGTACGCAACCGGCCGCAGGCCAAATACGGCGGCATTGGGAGTAGAAAATACTGCGGCCAGGCTGGCTGATAATGGCGCCATAGTTGTCAATGATCAGTTCCAGTCCGACGATAGCCACCTCTACGCACTGGGCGATGTGATTGATCGTTTAGCGCTCACGCCGGTAGCTACCGCAGAGGCGATGGTGCTCGCCGACCATTTGTTCGGTTCCAAAACAAAATCCATGGATTACGAAAACATTCCCAGCGCGGTGTTCAGCAACCCCCATATCGGCACCGTCGGCCTGACCGAAGCCGAGGCCCGGAAAAACTTTGGCAAAGAGGTAGCTGTCTATGAGAGCAATTTCAGGCCAATGAAGGAAACCCTCGGCGGTGGCGTCAATCGGGTGTTGACGAAACTTATCGTCCACACTGCATCAGACAGGGTAATTGGTTGTCACATGCTGGGCGATCACGCCGGCGAAATCATTCAGGGCTTTGCAGTGGCAATGAGAGCCGGCGCAACCAAAGCAGACTTCGACAATACGGTGGGTATTCACCCGACGGCAGCCGAGGAGTTTGTCGTGCTCAGGGAAGCTAACCAGCCTGGCGATCAAACATAAAATAACAATGCCTTGTTTTTACAAGGCATGTTTACCAGTGCGACATCAGTTCAAAACCCGCTAACCCCTGCCCACCAGATAGTTGCGGACTACCTGCTGCTTCTCATGGCGACCGTCTGAATAGCCTCCCAGGGCACCAGTTACTGCACCGACAAAATACTCGCCGCGCTGACCGCACAGCACGCCGACTCGGAAG
>JBFFTH010000242.1:0-1730 GCA_041571855.1 Porticoccaceae bacterium | reverse complement strand
GCGTTCCCCTATCCGAGCGCTGCGCCGAGCAAAGACTGATTTGTAAGTAACGCTGAAATCAAACGGCTGCTCACGAGCAGCCGTTTTTTTCTGGTCTTTTTTTCTGGTCTTTTTTTCTGGTCCTAGAGAAGTGCCTTTCTCACAGCGGCCAGCTTTACGCAGAGCACGAAAGCCTGCATTGCCCGGTCGATTTCTTCCACAGTCGGAAACGTCGGAGCGATGCGAATATTCCTGTCATCAGGGTCCACGCCATAGGGAAAAGTGGCGCCGGCAGGAGTCAGTTTTACCCCGGCCTCGGCAGCCAGTGCCACCACCGCTTTTGCCAATCCCGGGCGTGCATTGAAAGAGATAAAATAGCCACCCTCCGGGTTTGTCCACTCGCCCAGGTCTGAGTCGCCAAGCCCTTCCTGCAGATGCCTGATCGCAATATCGAAGCGGGGCTTGATCAGTGCTGCATGCTGGCGCATGTGTTCTGTCACGTCCGCCCTGGAGGCAAACAGTCTGGTATGGCGCAACTGGTTGACCTTGTCTGGGCCGATGGTGGCGATTGCGAGGTGTTTTTTTATGCGCCCGATATTGCCCTCTGACGATGCCATGAAAGCCACGCCGGCGCCGGCAAAGGTGACTTTTGACGTGGAGCCAAACTGGATCACGGAATCTTCGGTACCGTGCTTTTTACACAGCTCGGCTATTGAGGCCAGCGGTTGTGGCGTGTCCGTCAGGTCATGCACCGCATAGGCGTTATCGTAGAAAACGCGGAAATTGGATGTGGCGATTTTGCCGAGCAGGGCGAGCCGCTCTACCGTTTCATCGCTGTAGACACAGCCTGTCGGGTTGGAGTATTTGGGGACGCACCAGATACCCTTGATAGAGCTGTCAGAGGCGATCAGTGATTCCACCTGGTCCATGTCCGGCCCCGTATCTGTGATCGCCACCGGGATCATTTTGATGCCCAGTTCCTCGCAGATGGCGAAGTGGCGGTCATAACCGGGCGAAGGGCAGAGAAACTTTACCTGGCCCTCGTCTTTCCAGGCCGAGCCCTCACCTGCAGGGCCAAAAAGCCAGGCAAACGTTACGCATAAATACATCAGGGTCAGGCTGCTATTGCCGCCTACCAGAACCTGGTCGGGGTCGGCATCGAGGATTTCTGCAGCAAGCGCCTTCATTGCGGGCAGGCCATCAATGCCGCCATAGTTGCGGGTATCGGTACCGTCACCGGACTGGTAATCGCCGGCCAGAATACCGTCAAGTGCATTGGCCAGGGTCAGCTGTTCTGCAGAGGGCTTGCCGCGGGTCAGATCCAGGGCGAGATTGCCCTGTTTCAATGCCCTGAATTCGGCCTCGAGTTGCTCTCGCCAGTGTGACAGTTGCTCGGGTGTTGCTTGATCGATATACATCCTGAGGTTCTCGGTAAATGATTTAAAACAAAGTACGGCTTCCACTTCGCGCGAAGCCGGTTTGCAAGGGGCGAATTTTAAAGATCTCGCCAGCTAAAAGAAAGCAGAAGCCATTGTTTGCTGCCTGAAAAAAGGGAGCTGTCCGTGAACTGCAAAGGGCACGGTCGGGATTGATTGTGGAATCAAAAAAGCGCTCACCTCGCTTCATGTTTTTGCGGGGTGCAAAAGTCCTGTTAACCATTGAGTTCTCGGTTGAGGAGCAGTGGGGTATTCTCAAGACAGCCAACACGGGTGAGGCCCCGGTTTCGGACATGCTCTATTGCGCCAGCTATC
>JBFFTH010000241.1:0-1748 GCA_041571855.1 Porticoccaceae bacterium | reverse complement strand
TAAACACGTCGAAGAGCGCCTCCAAGCCTCACCCATTTTTCGCCAGAAGCTGGTTAATGTGCCACTTAAGCTGGACTACCCCTACTGGGTCGACGACCCGGACTTCGACATTGAGTTCCATTTGCGCCATATCGCCCTGCCAAAACCCGGCGACTGGCGACAGCTCTGCATACAGTTCTCCCGCCTTCATGACAGGGCGATTGACCTGAGCCGCCCTCCCTGGGAAATGTATGTTATCGAGGGGATTAACAATGTGGACTTTCTTCCCGAAAACTCATTCGCCATCATGCTGAAAGTACATCATGTTGCGGTGGATGGCATCGCCGCAGCAGAGCTCTCCCTCAGCCTTCATGATAGCGAGCCAAATCCTGACCGGCCGCGCAGAACCCGACGCTTGCAACCATCTCCGACGCCAAAGACAACGCAAATACTGTCTCGGGCGATAGTCAACAATATTCGCGCCAGCTTCAGGACCACCGAGCGACTGGCCAGTCAGCTGACGCGCAGGGTGCGCGACCAGTTCTCTGCACAAAAAGTCGAACCCAGGCAGGTTGAACCAGTACCTAAGACGCGGTTTAACAAGGAGGTATCGCCCTACACGGTAT
Organism: Porticoccaceae bacterium; assembly: GCA_041571855.1. Classification (GTDB taxonomy): domain Bacteria; phylum Pseudomonadota; class Gammaproteobacteria; order Pseudomonadales; family Porticoccaceae; genus JACKOF01. Next base: position 1,143 of record JBFFTH010000241.1, on the reverse strand, counting down.
GGGATGCCGTCACCTTTGAGGTATCTGATTTCAGGGCGATCAAACAATGCGTTCCCGGCGCCACCATTAACGATGTGGTCCTGACTGTGTGCGGCGGTGCGATGACCCGCTACCTGCAGAGCAAAAAAGAAACGCCTGACGCATCCCTGACCGCGATGGTTCCGGTCAGCGTGCGAACAGCCGAGGAATCCGCTGCCGAACCTGGCAACAAGGTTGTTATGGTCAAGGCAAGTCTGCACACAATCGAGCCAGGCCCATTAAAACGACTCGCCCTGGTCAGTGAAGAAATGAGTCACATCAAGGCCAACGCCATCAGTGCTCGGGAGATGATAGAGTTGGAGGAGGCCATGCCGGCGCTGTCGATGCTGATGATCATGAAATCAGCCACTGCAGCCTGGGGCCCGGGGAAAACATATCGTGAGCAACACAACATGCTGATCACCAATGTACCGGGGCCACAGCAGCCCCTGTACTTCTGCGGTGCAAAACTGGCGATGTTGACCGGCATGGCCGTCTGCCTGGATCAAATTGGAATAAACCATGCGGCAACGAGCTACAACGGCAAGCTTGTGATTGCACCGCTAGCTGACCGGATAATGATGCCGGACCCGGAGAACTACGCTGATTGCCTGCGCGCTGCATTTGAAGAACTGAAATCGGCCGCAAAAAAAACCAGTATCAACAGTGGCAAAAAAGGAAAGGCTTCCGGCCAGGGCCCCCGCTAGCAGTGGTTTATATCGGTTGAAACAGGGGGGTATCGGTCAAGATTCTTCAGTTTTATCCTCCCCGCTTGAGCCCTGGGCGCCATCGCTGCAGCGCTGGGACCGCCTCTCCGGACGACTGGTGTCAACTACACTGCAAGAAGCCCTGCATAAGAAGCCGAACATCATTCTAAAGAGTAGCGCCAGTGCCCGCGGCAGTCATTGACTGATCCATTGACTGGCACAATAATCGATACCACAAATCATGCACTGATGCCGTGTAATGATCACAACAGGGGATAAATAATGCGACAAATTACTGGTGGCGATGCCTTTTGGATATGGACCGAAACAGAGACCGTGCACCAGCATCTTTCAATCGTTTATATCTACGACCAGTCTGAATTGGAAGAACCCCTGCGTTTCAAGACCATTCTGCAAC
>JBFFTH010000240.1:0-1760 GCA_041571855.1 Porticoccaceae bacterium | reverse complement strand
TCTTCGCCAGTGGGCTTTTGAAGTCAATCAAGCGGAAAGCTCAATTGCCCCGAGAACGTATCTCCTGTCTGCTGAAGCCCAAGTAGCGACAAGCCCCTCAACAGGGATTGCGGTGCGTCAGGCGTTGGCTGAAGGCTCAATTCCACCACGCAGATGGTCGTTGTGCACTGAAACGAAGCATTGCCGGGAACCAGGGGTTGCGAATTCGTAAGGACGCCTGTGATGGCATCGCCTTCACCGGAAAACTGCAGGACCGGCGAGCCAATGGGCCAATGCTCCGAGTCCAGCTGCAGCGCCGCATTTTGCCAATCGAGCTGTCCCTTCAGACGGCTGGGTAGCAATGTGTCTGCCGCAAGCCGTGCTTCTTGCAGATCGATCACAAAATGACCTCTTAGGCCCGCCCCGGCCCGAAACCATGAATCAAGCGCGCTGCCGGGAAGCTGCCACTGCAGCGCCTGCAGCTCAAGCTGTCGCGACCACAGACCCAACCCAATTCTCCCCCGATTCATGGGTGTCTGTTGTTCCTCAAAATCAGCTTTGAGTGTTCCGGTAAGCAATGCGGTTGGCCGCACCGTCCAGTGCAGCGATCGTACGGGAAGCACCTTACCCGAATGCAGAATTTGCTGGACCTCACCTCGCCACAGAGAGCCACCGACACCCAGGAACTGAAACTCACCGTACTGTTGCGGAATCACCAGTCGTGCCGGTAAGTGAGCCAGCAAACTGAGACCGAATACGATACAGGCGACGACGAACAACAACCATTTTTGCATCATGCCCACCGGAATCTGGTTTGGAATTTAAATGGGCGAGCCCGCGGTCGGGCTAGCGGGTAAGCAGGAGCTGGACGCCGAGGAGATCCGAGTTGCGATCCCGCTGAATATCCACCCGTTGCGCCCTGACACCCAGCTGATGCAGGTTGTTCAGCCATTGCACCAGTTGATTATAGGAAGCGCCCTCGAGGCTGACCTGGATCTGATTATCGCCACTGGGTTGCAGGCGTTTGAGTGAACTGCGCAAGCCCTGTTGTTGGGCGCTGCTCTCGACCTGGGTCAGCAAGGAACCGGTCGCTGGGGTACCTGGATTTGACGCAGCGGCCTTGAGGTCGAACGCTTGCCGCTGCGCGACCGAAAAGGCTTCCTGGGCAGCGCGCAGTCTCCGTTCAGCGTCGTCGCGGCCGGAATGGACGGGATCGATGACCAACAGGTAGAACAACAACACGCCAAGAATAACGGCACCGTAGCGCAGTAGGTTCTGCTCCCGTGTCTGTAAACCCTGCCAGCGGCCTCTCAACTCTTCGATCAGTTTCATCAGCCTGCACTCCGCGGCTCTTGTGGGCTCACCGTTTGGATAACCAGGCTGCTGCGTGCGCTGTCGTTTTCGGTGCTGGCATCGAGCAATGCGGCATCGAGCCCTTGTCCTTCAATCTGCTGGCGCAGGTCATCCAGTTGTTGCAGGCTGCTTCCCTGCAGGGCCAATGTCAGGGTGCCATCCTTGAAATCAATGCCGAGCACGGTAACCGGCTGCTGGCCGATGGTGGCGGATACCCGGTTGAGCAATGGCAGAAATTCGGCATCGCCCGCGCCGCCATTTCTCAACTGCCGCCAGGCGATCAACAATTGAGTCTGTGGATCGCGAATCTGTTGGGCATCTGGCAGTGCCTCCCGGGCCAGTTCGACCATCGAGGCCTGCAACTGGTCGGTTGCACGATTCAGTTGAACGGTTTCCAGCCCGGTCTCCAGCAAACCGAGGGTCACGGC
>JBFFTH010000239.1:0-1788 GCA_041571855.1 Porticoccaceae bacterium | reverse complement strand
GTGCCTCCGCACCTGGTCTGTACGATCACCCTCAATTCAGACACCGAAGCGCGGTGGTTTCAGTCGCGCTTACCGAAAGCCAGCTTTCAGTTCCGGGAACTGGTGCCGTCCGGGGCAAGGAATCCCCAGTGGTTCAGGCATGCCTGCAGCGCGCTTCGCCGAGAAAAAAAACAGTGCGACCTGCTGATCGTTTCGGGTCACTTCGGCGGCACATTCTTTGGCTCATCGCCGCAGAGGTTGCCTCTGGAACTGCTCGAGGAAATGAGCTGTAACGATAGCTGTCCGGAGATACTCAACGCGCCCAAAGAGGTCTTCCTTTTCGGTTGTAATACGCTGGCAGAACAAAGCCGGGACAGCCGAACCCCGCAACAGTACCAGGCGATACTGCGCGGCGAGCTGGACCCCCGGGGTCGCCGTATTTTCAACGAGGCACAGGTTGAGGAAATCGTCGCATCGCGCTACAGCCCCATTGGCGATTCAATCCGGGAGCGCATGTCGCGGACATTCCACGGTGTTCCCCACATTTATGGCTTTGATTCGGTGTCTCCCAGCGGTGTCAATGCGACACCCTCGATCAGCGCCTACCTGGCTGCAGTTCCCGATTATCGCCAACACCTGTCCCGGGTTTCATCCCTGCAAGGTTTGCCTTCGGGTCGAGCCAATGGACCCTATAACCCGGTGATAGCGAAGGCGTTCAGGGTCACCAACTTCGCCCAGTCATCCGGTTTGGGCAAGGCACAGGATGCCCGGTTTTGCGCCATGTTCGATGATACACAACCCATGGCAGGCCGCCTGATGGCCATGGAATCCTTGCTGAATGAACCCGGCGCGACACAGTATTTTGCCGCGGCCAGCGAATTCCTGAAGCGCTTCCCGCCGGAGCATTACCAGGCCGAGGGACTGGAAGAGGAGATATTTCAACGCATTAAAAATGACAGGGCGCTTCAGGAGCAGTTCTCCCGCAACATGAAACTCACCGCCCAATGGCCAAGACTGGGTTTGAATCTTGTCGATTTTGGCGAGGAGATCGGATTTCTCTCTCCTGCAGACAGCCAGGATTTTCGCAGGGACATACTTGTCAGGCTGTTGAACCGGGTAACGATAGAGTCGAAGGACATCGTTTGTGGCAGGGAGCATTGGCCCGCTATTGAGGCAGATGCTCTCAGGCCCGAGGTTTTTCAGGCCAGTGTCGGTATTCAGGCCCTGGCCTGCCTGAACAAGCCCCCGACTGGGCTGGAAGCCGCGCCTCACATTGCCCACCTCGAGGCGCTGTTAAGCGGAGGCGATGTCGCCGCCGCCTCCTATGCCACCTGGGTGGTTGGCGCCGCCCGGCTTACCGATGATCGCCTTACCCCCTTGCTGGAGCGTAATCTGGGTGCCGATAGCGAGGATCTGAGGGTGCTTTCTCTCTGGGCCCTGCGCCAGGCACAGCTCATGCGGGAGGGGTCGGTTGAGCTGTCGCTGGATAATCCTGCCGCCGACAGCACGGCTTTGCGTAGGGAGTTTGTTATTACATCATTGACCCTGGAGAACCGTTCAGGAGAAAAAACAAGCTACACCGACCAGATCAAATCCACAGCCGGTAGCAGTGGGGATCAGCTGGTCAATCGGTTGCTGGCCATGCCGGGTCCGCCGCAAAGAGCGCCGCAAGTCGGTACGTTGAGGCGGTTCTTTGTCGAGACACAAAAAGCAGAGCCACGTCCGGGCTGCCATACAGCCGAGGTTGTGGAAGGCGGCAACAGATGCCGGACAGGAAAGGGACACATCTTCACACCGATTGAAAACCCT
>JBFFTH010000238.1:0-1812 GCA_041571855.1 Porticoccaceae bacterium | reverse complement strand
TCGCTTCGAATCAGTCCGGCTCCCCTCATCGATATCGGCGTCAATCTTGCCAACAAATCGTACCTGGACGACACAGCCGAGGTTCTGGCCCGGGCCAAAGCAGCCAATGTCAGCAGCTGTATCCTGACAGGTACCAGTGAAGTGGTCAGTGAACAGGTGCTCGAGATTTGCGCACAATTCAGCGGCGAGTTCCCGAACATGCTCTACGCGACCGCCGGTGTTCACCCGCACGATGCCAAAAGCTTTGGGGAAAGCACAGCCAGTCAGCTTAAAACCCTGGCAAACCACCCCTCGGTCATCGCCATCGGTGAAACCGGGCTGGACTTCAATCGCAATTTCTCATCTCCGGCTGATCAGGAAAAAGCCTTCGAGTCTCAGCTCGAACTGGCAGCAGAATTGGGGCTTCCGGTTTTCATGCACGAGCGGGACGCGCACCGGCGCCAGCATGAAATTCTGAAAAACTACCGCGATCATCTCGTTGACGGCGTCATCCACTGCTTTACCGGAGACAGAATCGCACTTTTCAACTACCTGGATATGGATTTGCATATCGGCATAACCGGCTGGATCTGCGATGAGCGGCGTGGCCTGGAACTGCAGCGCCTGGTGCACAACATACCGCTGGATCGGTTGATGATAGAAACCGACGCGCCTTATCTGTTACCGAGGAATATCAGTCCGAAGCCCGATACACGGCGCAACGAACCCTGCATGCTGCCATGGGTGTTGAGCGGTATTGCCCGCCATCGCTCAGAAACAGAGCTCGAGCTTGCCAATGCCAGTTTCAATACCACACGGGCTTTCTTTCGCCTCAAGCAGCAAGCGAAACCATTAAAAGAAATCGGCACCTAACCGTGCAGTGGTAACACCCAGGAGATACTCAATGATCACACGAAAATCCGAGTTTCAAAGCCATGGTTCACGCTGCGCCGGCACGCTTTATCTGCCGGAGGGGATCGACAAACCACCAGTGGTCGTCATGGGACACGGCCTCGGTGCGCTCAAAGAATTTCGTATACCAGCATTTGCCAAGAGTTTTGTCCGTGCGGGCCTGGCGGCCTTTGCCTTCGATTACCGCCACTGGGGGGAGAGCGAGGGCGAGCCGAGGCAGATGATTTCCCCCGCCCGGCAGCTCGAAGACTGGCATGCCGCGCTCGCGCACGTGCGCCAAATCGACGAGGTTGACGGGGACAAACTGGGCATATGGGGATCATCCTTTGGTGGCGCCCATGTGATTCATGTAGCCGCAGAGGATCACAACATCAGGGCGGTCGTCGCCCAGGTGCTGGCTGCTGACACTGCCAGCGCCGTAATCGATAAGGGAATCGGCTTTACACTGAGATCTACCGCACTTGGCATCGTTGACAGCCTGTGCGGGCTTGTCGGCAAGGGGCCACTGTACGTTCCCCTGGTTGGCAAGCCGGGAGAGGCCGCCGTTATGAACACGCCAGAATCCCTCGATGGCTACATGGCCATGGTGGATCCCGACACCAACTGGGAGAACAAGGTGGCAGCCCGGTCGCTGCTGCTGTTACCTCTTTACCGGGCAGTCAGTGTCGGCCACAAAGTGACCTCGCCTACCCTTTTGATTGCCGGAAGAGAGGATTCACTGGTTAAAATAGAAGACACGCGCAAGCTGGCAGAAAAAATGCCTGGGGCTGAACTGGTGGAGCTGGATTGCAACCACTTCCAGCCATACCATTCACCCTGGTTCGAGGTCTTAGCCCAGCAGGAGACCGATTTTTTTGTTAAGTATTTAAACGCTGCCGACAATTAAGTTTGCAGAATTTTGACCAATAGATTAAACAGAAC
>JBFFTH010000237.1:0-1819 GCA_041571855.1 Porticoccaceae bacterium | reverse complement strand
TGTACGCACATTCGGTGCTGATCTTGCCGAGGCCATCGAGCTGATTGCACCGCCCCACAGCCGTTATATCAACAAGCCAATCAAGGATATGCAACTGCCCAGGGGCACCGTGGTCGGTGCAATCATCAGGACCGACGATACCGTTGTTATCCCCAGGGGGAATGACATTATTGAAGCGGGAGACCACGTGGTCTTCGCCACCACCCAGGGCAGTGTGCAAGAACTGGAGGAGGAGTTTCTGCGGGATGAGCAATCCTGATGATTGGCAATATCATTAATCCCTGGCTGATCAGCCGCATTCTGGCTTATTTTGTCTTTGCCCTGTCCGGGCTGATGATGATTCCGTTTTGCTTCAGCCTGGTCACCGATGGCAGCGATCTCTACCCACTGGGTGTGTCGGCCCTTATATCTGCGACAATCGGCTGTACTCTGGCGCTGCTGCCGCGGAAGCAGCCGCAGCGGGAACTCAAGGTTCGCGAAGGGCTTTTCCTGGTCACCAGCGCATGGCTCACGGTCTCTTTTCTGGGCGGTTTGCCCTATTATTTTAGCGGCGAATTCGATGGCCTCAGCGACGCATTTTTTGAATCGGCCTCGGGCTTCACCACAACCGGGGCAACCGTGCTTGCCAATGTGGAAGTGCTCTCCCAACCCCTGCAATTGTGGCGCTGCTTTTCGCAGTGGCTGGGAGGAATGGGTATCGTGATGATGGCGGTTGCCATACTGCCCCTGATTGGCCAGGGCGGCACCCATCTCTACCGGGCAGAGTTTTCCGGCTCAAAGTCCCAGCGACTGGCCACCCGCACCAAAGACACGGCAAAAGCACTTTGGAAAATTTACATCACCCTGACCGCGGCGGAGGTCGTGGCGCTCTGGCTGGCCGGCATGGGGTCATTTGATGCGCTGTGCCATGCCTTCACCACCCTGGCAACAGGTGGGTTTTCCACCAGAACCGCCAGCATCGCTGCATTTGACAGCGCCACGATCGACTACATCGTGAGCTTCTTTATGCTGCTCAGCGGCATCAGTTTTATCCACTATTATCGCCTGTTAATCGAGGGAGATCGAAAGACCGTACTGGGTGACTACGAACTCCACACCTATTTCCTGATCATATCGGGGGTAACCCTGACGATCATGCTGGTGCTGATATTGACCGACAGCTTTGCCCCGGAGCCCGCCTTCAGGGCGGCACTTTTCCAAACCGTCTCCATCATCACCACGACCGGGTTTGCCACCCAGGACTACACGACCTGGTTCCCCCTCACCCACGTATTGCTACTCAGCCTCATGGTGGTCGGCGGCTGCACCGGCTCTACGGCAGGCGGCATCAAGGTCGCGCGCATTGTGATGATGTGGAAAGTCATCCAGCGGGAACTCAAACGCATGGCAGAGCCACAGGGTGTGTTCCATATCGTGATTCGGAAGGAAGACATCCCGGAACACACCACGCAAGGACTCCTCAACCTGGTTCATCTCGCCTGGATGGTGCTGCTATTTGGCTCTCTCACCCTCACCGCCACGGGTGTTGATTTTGTAACAGCCCTGAGCGCAACCATGGCCTGCATGTTCAATATTGGCCCGGGGCTCGGCGAGGTGGGCCCTGCGGGGAATTTTGGCCACCTGTCAGACCTGGCGAAGTGGGTACTTTCCCTGTGCATGATTGCCGGCAGGCTCGAGTTCTACACCCTGATTGTCATATTTACCAGCGTATTCTGGCGCCGTTAACAGCCGCCACCGCGGTCGATTCAGCAGGGGCAGGATGCACTTCATTCAGCGGTAGATAGCTGCGACCTCATCGGCGATGATTTCTACGCCCCGT
>JBFFTH010000236.1:0-1827 GCA_041571855.1 Porticoccaceae bacterium | reverse complement strand
GCACACCGGGATATTGATGGCATGGCGGCGACACTGAAGAAGGTCTTGGTCGAGCAGCTGGACGGCTTGCAGCAACAGCCCATCGACGAGTTGCTGGAAAAGCGCTACCGGCGCCTGATGAGTTACGGCAACGAATGACGCCGGGCCGGTTATGGCTCGCGTAAAAGACAAGGCTGTTTTGTCGCCCTGTGTTGACTTTGGCAAGACTGACCTATCCGGGTTTGGCTTGCAGCGGTTGAATAAAGGAGCTGTTAATGGCTATTCCTGTCATTACCGATATCGGTAACGCAATCAAGCAGTTCATTCCCGGCTTCTCGATGAAGGCGTTGCAGCGCGAGGTCGAGGGCAGGGTGGTTGTCGTCACCGGCGCAACCTCCGGGATCGGCAAGGCCTGTGCCCTGAAGCTGGCCGAGGCCGGCGCCATCGTGGTGCTGGTGGCCAGGACGCCCGAAAAGCTCGACGAGACCCTGGCCGAGATCAAAAGCGCCGGAGGCGAGGCCTTCGCCTACGCCTGCGACGTTTCGGACCTCGATGACTGTGACCGCCTTGTCGCCAATATTCTCGACGACCACGGCAGGGTCGATATCCTCATCAACAACGCCGGCCGCTCGATCAGGCGTTCCGTGCGCTACAGCTACGACCGCTTTCACGATTTCGAGCGCACCATGCAGCTCAACTACTTCGGTGCATTGCGACTGATCATGGGAGTGCTGCCATCGATGGAGGAGCGCCACAGCGGCCACATTGTCAACATTTCCTCTATCGGTGTGCTCACCAGTCCGCCCCGTTTTTCCGCCTATGTGGCCTCCAAGGCCGCGCTGGATGCGTTCAGTGTTTGTGCGGCGCCGGAATACTCGGATTTGAATATCAGCTTTACCTCCATCTACATGCCCCTGGTGCGCACACCGATGATTGCGCCCACCAGTGTTTACCAGGCCTTCCCGACCCTGTCGCCGGATGAGGCCAGAGATATGGTGATGAAGGCTCTTATTGAAAAACCCCGTCGGCTGGCCAATACGCTGGGAATGGCCGGTGCGGTGGCCCAGGCGACGGTGCCGAGTATCACCGAAACCATTCTCAACCAGGCCTACCACCTGTTTCCCGACTCGGCTGCGGCCAGGGGGTTGACGGAAGAAGAAGCGCAGCTGGAAAAGCAGCGGCTGCCATCGACCGGGCTTGGCATTGCCCGCAGTGTATTTTCGCGGCTGTTCAAGGGCGGCTACTGGTGAACGGGCCCGCACAACTGCATGGAGTGGTACTAAGGAGGCAGGTGTTGCACTGGCTTTCTCGATCAGTGTAGAATCACTGCGTTGATATATGCTTGCAGACAGCGCAGAAAATAAGCAAAGTAACGCTGCGAGCCACAAAAAAAATCGACGACTGCAGATAAGCCAATGGCAATCATAAGCACATGGCAAGAAATAGAAGGCAGTCAAGGGTTAAGTCGGATAGGGGAATGAGTCTGTACTACCAGCGTTTAAAGCAATAGAGAATTAAGGCAAATCCGAAGCGGTCGGGTTTGCCTGTTTGTGTTTGAGAAATAAACTTTTACGTAAAACCGTGTTTTAGCTAAAACCACAAGGGGAAGAGAATGAAAAGAAAACTTTTACCAATGGCTCTGCTGGCCGGGTTAAGCACCCAGGCGTCGGCATTTATCATCGATACGGGTGACAGCGACTGGAAAATTCGCTGGGATAACACCCTCAAGTACAACGCCATGATGCGTGTCGCCAATCGCGATGCGGATGTTTATGCTGGAGGCAGCGGCCCCTTTGCGGATGCCCCCGATGCCAGCTTCGATCGCGGCGAGATTGTTTCCAACCGCGT
>JBFFTH010000235.1:0-1832 GCA_041571855.1 Porticoccaceae bacterium | reverse complement strand
CACGAGAGAGCAGGAAATTCTGTGCCAGGCGAGCCGGCAAAATGAAGCAGAGGGCGAAATTATCAAAGGCCGCTTGCTCGAGTCACTGTCAGTACAGCACCGGGAGGTGCTGGTTCTGACCAAAATCATCGGTTTCAGCATTGCTGAAGCGGCAGAAAAGCTCGGTATTTCCGAAAGCCTGGTCAAGGTGCGGGTGCACCGGGCCATCGGCACATTAAGGCAGATCAGAGAGGCCGATCAACTGTGAACAAGCACGAAACGCTGATCTCAAATCTCAGCAGCAATCTGGAAGCGGTTTCGCCGCCCCCGAACATCAACCGGCTGGCCACAACCTGGTTTCTGTTGAGCGCAGTATACGTGGTTGCGGTGACGCACCTGTTCGGCCCCATTCGTCCGGGTGCATATTCACAACTCGGCACAGAACCTCGCTTTCTGCTGGAGACAATGTTGGGGGTGGCGGCGATACTCTGGATCAGCCTGCTGGCTTTCCGCTCTGCGATACCGGCAGCCCTTTCCAGGCGGTTTGTTACGGGCGGCCTGGTCCTGATGATGCTGTGGTTGGTCCAATACGTCATTGGCCTTGTCAGCCCTGCGCTGGAGCCATCAATGCTGGGCAAGCGCAACTACTGTTATTACGAAACGGTCGTCTATTCGCTTCCGGTGATCCTGGCAGGACTTTTCTTTGTTCGCCGGCTCTATCCCTTGCGACCCGTGCGCACAGCCATGTCTGTCGGCCTTGCGGCCGGTATGCTGCCGGCCCTGTACATGCAACTGGCATGCATGTACGAGCCATCACCCCTCCTGAAACTGCACATACTCCCGGGTCTTCTGATGGTGGGCGTGGGGGCAGCCATCGCCACGCGATGGCGTCTGCGTCATCACGGTGCCGATAAGCGCTAAACCCGAAAGAGCCCGGGCATTTTTTTGGTGCGCGCGTAACCTTTTTTCTTTGGCTGACGTATCCGCTTCCAAACCCACAAAGGGTTGGTGAGCCACCATCTGTAACAGGCGGTTTCACCGAAATGAGCCGTGACGCAGCCTTTGGCCGCGCTCGATTTGAAACCGAGATACGTCATGAAACACCAAGGAGATCAACATATGCTTTTCAGACCCGTTATGTTTACCTGTCTATTCCTGCTGGGCGCTGTCGCAAGCGCTCAGGCCGCCCCCGGACAGCCCGACTTTGCGCCGGCCTTGTATGCTGACGGAGAACTCTGGGGCACCAAGTTCGCTGCCACCCTGCCCCCAGCCAACGCCCACAACCAGCAGTCATTCGACGGCCTGTTTGTCATTTTGAATGGCGTGGCGGGCCAGGTGCCGGTAGCCGAGGCGGCGCCCGGCAACCCCGACTACAACGGTGGACGCTGGGCCACCTACCAGGTGACGTGGCTGGAAGAGCCTGTGCTCCTGACGTCCTATGCGGACATCCTGTATCACGAGGACATGAATAACCTCGTAATTGTGGATGGCACTTTCCCAATGGGCCCGCCACCGTTTTTCGAGTGCCCCTTGCTTCCTGTCAAGTAGACCATCACTGACAACCGGACGGGCCGCCAGCAAAGCGGCCCGTCTTTATACCGTTGTCGCAATGCTGTCCGTCCCGGCAGTTGCACCGGAATTGGCTACGTTGTTGAAAACCAGTTGTGCCTTCAGAAAGAAATCAAACCGCTGAACCATTGCAGCCGCGCGTTTGCATGCCGGGTTTCCTCGAGCGAGACAGCGAGTGGCGGCGCCCGGGATTTCGCCAGAAGACCGGTTGCTGGAACTGCAGATTTACCCTCCAGATGAGCGAGCATCTTCCAGATCGCCGCTGGATCCTCAAAGCGTGCGAT
>JBFFTH010000234.1:0-1835 GCA_041571855.1 Porticoccaceae bacterium | reverse complement strand
GCCTACCGGCATTAATCCTCAGCATATTGCTGGCCAGCTATGGCTTGATTATCGTCGTCACCTGGTGGCGCAGCTTTCGCCAGCCAGCCATTACCGAACTGGAGTTTTTCAGCCATCTGCTGGTCGATATCGTTTTTTTCACCGCCCTGCTCTACTACAGCGGCGGCGCATCCAATCCCTTCGTTTCCTATTACCTGGTGCCGATCAGCATCTCGGCGGCGACACTGCCGATCCGCTACACCTGGGGGACCACGGTGCTGTCGCTAATCGCCTACAGCTTTTTGATGAACTATTTCATGGCCATCCCGGCACTGCTGCCTGGCCATCATGCTCCCGGTGCTGGTAACCTTCACCTGCTGGGAATGTGGTTTAACTTTCTGATCAGTGCCGGTCTTATCACCTATTTCGTTACCCGAATGGCGAAAACCGTAAGGGAGCAGGAAGAACAGCTCGCGCGACAGCGGGAGGACGCCCTGCGACACGACCAGGTGCTTGCCATTGGTACACTGGCCGCAGGCACCGCACATGAACTTGGCACGCCGCTCAACACCATGAAGATCCTGGTCGATGAGCTTGTTCAGGAGGATCCAGAGGATCCGGAGATGCACATGCTCCAGCAACAGGTCAGGCAGTGCCGCCAGACCCTCCAGCAGCTGGTTAAAACCGCCGAAGAGACCTCCAGCGAGCAGCAGGCACAACCACTGAAACAGTATTTCACTGCACTTTTTGAACGCTGGCAGGTGATGCGCCCGTGGCTGGCGGCGGTGATTACATATGCGGACGACCTGCCCTGCCTGAACGCCTGCTTTCACCCGACCGTTGCCCAATCGCTGCTAAACCTGCTCAACAACGCGGCCGATGCCAGCCCCGACAGGGTCGATGTCAAGCTCAGCTGGAATGAGAGCGAAGTTGAACTGATCATCAGGGACTATGGCCCCGGATTAACAGCGGCAGCCCTGCAACAACTGGGACAACCCATGGCATCGGAAAAGCCCGGCGGAACAGGCCTGGGGGTATTCCTGTCAAAAACCTCCATTGAGCGCTTTGGCGGTTCCGTTGCCATTAAAAGAGCCCCTGATATCGGCACCCTGACCACTGTCAGTCTGCCGGTGTCAGCCTCGCCCCTCGCATAACAGGCAACCCGAATGGAAAACGCCAGCCGCAAAACCCTGATGATTGTCGATGACGATACAACCTTCGCCAGTATTCTGGGCCAGTCGTTTGCACGCCGGGGTTTGAATGTCATTACAGCGGATTGCAGCGAGCAGGCGATATCCCAAAGTAGCCGGCACAGGCCCGACTATGCCATTGTCGATCTTAGGCTGGCAGAGGAATCTGGCCTGAGACTGGTGCCGCAACTGAAAAATATCCTGCCCGACTTGAGAATCCTGATTCTCACCGGCTATTCCAGCATCTCTACTGCCGTGGAGGCGATTAAGCTTGGCGCGGTGAATTACCTCTGCAAACCCGCCGGAACCGACGAAATACTCGCCGCGCTCACCGCACAGCATGCCGACTCGGAAGTGCCCCTGCCCGACTCGCCCCCCTCACCCAACCGGCTGGAGTGGGAACATATCCATAAAGTGCTGGCCGAAAACGACGGCAATATCTCTGCCACCGCCCGCGCCCTGGGCATGCACCGTCGGACACTGCAAAGAAAGCTGCAAAAGAAACCATCGCGGTACTAGCCAGCAAAACGACTCAAGCAACCCCATAATCACTACAAGCTGAGCTAAAGGTTGAATTATTATTGATTAGGGTATTTAGCGCGGACACAGTGAGGAAGGAATAAAGCGAAGGGGAACCGATACAAGATATGTCTGCATAAAATAAAT
>JBFFTH010000233.1:0-1836 GCA_041571855.1 Porticoccaceae bacterium | reverse complement strand
TGCGGGAGGGGTCGGTTGAGCTGTCGCTGGATAATCCTGCCGCCGACAGCACGGCTTTGCGTAGGGAGTTTGTTATTACATCATTGACCCTGGAGAACCATTCAGGAGAAAAAACAAGCTACACCGACCAGATCAAATCCACAGCCGGTAGCAGTGGGGATCAGCTGGTCAATCGGTTGCTGGCCATGCCGGGTCCGCCGCAAAGAGCGCCGAAAGTCGGTGCGTTGAGGCGGTTCTTTGTCGAGACACAAAAAGCAGAGCCACGTCCGGGCTGCCATACAGCCGAGGTTGTGGAAGGCGGCAACAGATGCCGGACAGGCAAGGGACACATCTTCACACCGATTGAAAACCCTGAATACAATGTCTGGGGTTGGCGCGACGAAGCAGTCGGCAACACCTGGTACCCTTTTGCGGGTCGGACCCACAATCACTACGAGGCGGAGCTCTTCTGTAACAGGATGGGTGATGGCGCCCGCCTGGCGTCGAACACTGAATTGCTTGCCCTTTATGAACGCGGGGCAGGCGAGGTTATTGGGCAGTTTTCGACAAGCTGGTTGTGGTCGGGCACACTCCGTCTCGACAAACCCGCACAGGCCTTTGGGCTGAATGGCGCCAGTGGTGAATTACTGGAAGCCAGTCGCAGTGTCTCACCAGGCAGCACGACGCTGTGCCTGCAAACAAATACCCGCGACTTCTCCTCGCCGCGCCTGGATTAGCCTGATGATTAGCTGCTCATTTTTTATGGCATCCCTCTATGATTGACTTGCATTGCCATTTGTTGCCGGGTGTTGATGATGGTCCCGGTACGATGGAAGAGGCCCTGGCCCTGGCGCGTTTTGCTGTTGAAAATGGCATCACTGATGCGGTGGTCACGCCCCATATCCATGTCAATCGCTATGAAAACTCGCTATCGAGCCTGATGCCCCGGTTTCTCGAGTTTAAGTTGGCGCTGGAGAATGCCTCTATTCCCCTTCGGGTAAGGCTGGGCGGGGAGGTGCGTCTTGGTGTGGAAATCATCGAGCTTTTGGCCCAAAAGGAAGTGCCGATGCTGGGCGAGATCGGCGGCTATGATGTTGTGCTTATCGAGATGCCCCACAGTCACATCCTTCCGGGCACAGAAAATCTTTTCAGGTTTTTGTTAAGCAATAAGATACGGCCGATGATTGCGCATCCCGAGCGGAATAAAGATGTAATCCGATCACTGGATAAATTGGCGCCATTGGTCGAGATGGGGTGTTTGTTGCAGGTGACGGCGGGCTCGGTCAGCGGCGATTTTGGCAAATACGCCATGCAGCGTGCCCAGGAAATGCTGGAAAGAGGCTGGGTTACCATTTTGGCTACTGATGCGCACAATCTCCGTTACAGGCCTCCTGACCTTGCAAGGGGTCGTGATGCGGCGGCAAAAATAATCGGCGTGGATGCTGCCGCAGAGTTGGTCGGCGACACACCGGGTTCCCTGTTGGCCGGGGGATAGTTTGATAGCCGGTATGTATGGGCTGATGGGTGGATTTTTACCATGTGACCTCGACGTATTAGTGGTTTACAATCATAAAACGTGTGACTAGCTTAAGCACAGGCGGGGTTATAGTTTGAAATCGGGGGCAGTCAAAAGGGGGAAGGTCTGTATGGCGTTTTTATTCGCCGTCACAGGGTCCCTTTTGCATGCCGAAACGGATGAAAGTGTCTCTTCAGAAGGCACGTATTCAGAAGGGACTTATTCAGAAGGGACTTATTCAGAAGGGACGCATTCGTCCGAGGCCCTTGAAGATTTAGAACTCGGCCGTTCTGTTGGCAGTGGTCAGCTGTACCCGATACTCGGTATATCAAGCGGTTACT
>JBFFTH010000232.1:0-1868 GCA_041571855.1 Porticoccaceae bacterium | reverse complement strand
GTCCATCAGGTCGCTGAAGCGATAGACACCATCCGGGATACTCTCCAGTTCGGCCAGCGCCAGACGCTCTCCGTAGTTATTCAGCTCAACCAGGCCCTCGACAAAGTGCTGAAAACCCCGCGCTTCTGCCAATTCACCCAAGCGCTCGACACCGATGCTGTTGGCGCTGATCTGGGCCGCGAAATCACCCCGGATCTTGTGGTCAGAGGAATCGCCACAGAGGGTTTCCATGGTTGCCTGGCAGAGCCGGCCCCTCTTCACCAGCTTGGTTGGCGGAATAACAGTGCCCTCCTCCTCCAGCCTCGTCGAAATTGGCATGGAGCCCGGGGCAGTCGCGCCGATGTTGGCATGGTGGGCACGGTTGGCGACAAAGCCCTGGATCTGCCTGTCGACGAAAAGCGGCGCCACTACGGTCACGTCCGGCAGATGGGTGCCACCCAGATAGGGGTCATTGACCACCACCACATCGCCGGGATGCCAGCTCTGGCTGCTGACGATATCTTTCATCGCGTAGGCCATACTGCCAAGATGAACCGGGATATGCGCCGCCTGGGCACAGAGATGGCCCCTGGCGTCAAACACCGCACAGGAGAAGTCCAGCCGGTCCTTGATATTGGGCGAAAAAGACGCGCGCTTTAACACGGCACCCATCTCGTCACAGACGGCTTCAATGCGGCTCGAGAAAATATTCAGTTCAATAACATTCACGGAGAAAACCCAAACGTCCCGCCAACCTGTTGCAGAGCCACTATTATTTCAGCGCTGGTGCGGGATTGCCAATGTCCGCCAATACCTTTAGTATTCAACCATCCAGGCAGCCGGGCGCTGCCTTTTTTCGTTTTCAGTTTTTTTGGCGAGAGTAGAACATGGTCGGCAACCCACTGATGAACACATATGGTATTCGGCAAATTACCCTGAGCAAAGGCGAAGGCTGCTGGGTCTGGGATACAGAGGGCAAACGCTATCTGGATGCCCTCTCGGGCATAGCAGTCTGCGGGCTCGGTCACGCCCACCCGGCAGTGACCAGGGCGATTTCCGACCAGGCAGCAACGCTGACCCACTGTTCGAATCTCTACAATATTCCGCAACAGCGGGCTCTGGCCGAAAAACTGCAGGCCATTTCGGGCATGGAAAACATGTTTTTCTGCAATTCCGGCGCCGAGGCCAATGAGGCCGCGATCAAGCTGGCGCGCCTCTACGGGCACAGCAGGGGAATCAAAAAACCGGCAATTGTGGTGATGGAAAGCTCTTTCCACGGCAGAACCCTGGCGACCCTCAGCGCCACCGGCAACCGCAAGGTACAGGCCGGCTTTGAACCACTGGTTGCCGGATTTGTGCGCGCGCCCTACAACGACATCGAAGCGCTGAAGAATATTGCCAGCAATAACAGCAGCGTTGTCGCGCTGCTGGTCGAACCGATCCAGGGTGAGGGCGGCATCAATATACCGACAGATAATTACCTTGCCGATATTCGTGCGCTCTGTGACCAGCAGGGCTGGCTGATGATGCTGGATGAAATCCAGACCGGCAACGGCAGAACAGGCCGCTATTTTAACTACCAGCACCACGACCTGTTACCGGATGTGGTGACTACAGCCAAGGGGCTGGGGTATGTTGTACCCATCGGCGGGTGCCTGGCTGCCGGAGCCGCATCGGAAATAATGACACCGGGAAAACACGGTTCAACCTTTGGTGGCAATCCGCTGGCCTGCGCGGCTGCACTCGCCACTATCGACGTGATAGAAAAGGAAGGTCTCTGCGAAAACGCGACCAGCATGGGCAGTTACCTGAAAGAGCAATTCACCGCCAGCCTGTCGGGCTGTGAAAGCGTGGTCGAGATACGCGGCAATGGCATGATGATCGGCATT
>JBFFTH010000231.1:0-1903 GCA_041571855.1 Porticoccaceae bacterium | reverse complement strand
GCAAGATTCCCTTCTAGGTGGACAGTTCTAAATTGGTGTTCCCAGCTGTCAAGATCACCACTCTTATGGCGGCTTTGGGTCGGAAACGGCCCTCAGCCGACTTGGCGCAGCGATTGCCGCTTCCTGGCTGAAAGCGGAACTGATCGTGGGTCAGGATTCCGGGGTGCCGAGTTCTCTTACCGGCCAGTTGCGGACTGTTGCACAGGCCAGGAAAACACAAGTTTTACGCTGACCCCAATTATTCACATTATCTGCAGCAAGGCGTTGTAAGCCAGGCCGGACAGCAGTGCCCCGGAGGCAGCCATCATCACATAAAGGCTGAACAGGCGTGGCTTGGCTATGGTCCACACAGCGATGGCTGCGGGAATGCTGGTTACGCTGCCGGCGAGCATGAACGACATGCCTGTTGCCGGTGACATGCCAAGATCAATTAAGCCGCCAACCAGTGGGATCGCGGCGTAGCCATTGAGATAGGCCGGTACGCCGACGATAACCGCCAGGGGGATCGCAAGTGGATTGCCGTCGCCCAGCCAGCTTATAACGGTTTCACCCGGCAAGTAGGCAATCATTAGGCTTTCCAGCGCAAAGGCAAATGCTAGCCAGCGAACCAGGAACCAGCCGGCGGCGCCGGTTTCACTCCAGAAGGTCTGCAACCGGTCTGCATGTTGCCAGAATTGCCATACCGGCTTGGTATCTGCGACCTTTTCTGAGCATTTGGCTGCTGCACAGGAAGGTTGTGCGATGGTTCTAAGTGACCCATTCAAGAAGCCCGATTTTGAGATCAGTAGTGTCACGTAGCCTGTTGAAAGCCCCATCGCGATTGCTGCAGCGGTTTTTACCAGGGCAAACTCCAGTCCCAATCCGGCCGCGGTTAGTACAAACATTTCCGGATCCATGATTGGTGATGCTATGCAGAACGCCAGCACCGGTGCAATCGGCACTCCTGCTGCCAGCAAGCCGGCAACGAGTGGAATGACGCCGCACGAACAGAATGGTGAAAGCGCCCCGAAAATGGAGGCCAGGGCGATCGCCTTAACCAGACTGCCTTCAAAAGCCTTGGCGACCAGCTGATCTGCGCCCGATGCTTTGAGCGCTCCGGCAATCCCTACCGACAGCATGATGAAAGGCAGAATACCCACGAGAGCCTCCAGTGTAAAAACAGCACTCTGATGTGCCTGTTCAGGCATCAGCAAGAGTAAGCCGGCAAAAATGGCCGCTGAGAGCGCTACAGGCGTTCCAAGAAAACGCCAGGCCCTGCCGACAACCGCACTTAATGCGGACAGCAAGGTGACTGCTGCTTGAGCTTCAAACCTGCCCCCACCCGGGCAACAGGTTGAGTAATTCAATGTATTTGGGTCACTCATTTTAATCTCCATATATCTAGGTATATAGGTATAATGGTGTAAAAAAGGGTTGCTACTGCGCCGTTGACTGATCGGTTTTTTTATCCGCCTGCTTTTCGCAACACTCCGCTTCCAGGCTGCGCAAAACACGTCTCAAGACGTCCACTTCAGCGTAACAGTAAGTGCTTCTTCCCACCTTTTTCTGGGAAACCAGGCCTACTCCAACCAATCCTCTCAGGTGAAAGCCCAGGGTTGATGGCGGCACCTTGAGACGTTTAACTATCTGTCCAACGGTCGCACCATCATTGCCCAACATGATCAGCAGACGGAATATTGCCAAGCGTGTTTCATTGCCAAGTTCCGAGAGCGTTTTGGTGATGTAATCCTGTTTCATGTCGGCAATATAGCAATATTGGTTGTTAATTGCAACTATATAACTAGTTTTATAAATATTTAAAAGAATTAGGTCAACGGATACGAAGAAAAAACCACAGATTGCCTGAATTCGGCCGGTATGTGTCATCACCGATGGATGAAAGATCCATGCGGTGGGGCGGGCT
>JBFFTH010000230.1:0-1932 GCA_041571855.1 Porticoccaceae bacterium | reverse complement strand
CCTGTCCCGCTTTATGGAGCCCCGTAATTTGTTGCTGGGGTTGTTGTTCGTCCTGTTCACCGGTTTGTTTCTGGCGCAGTCGCGAGGGGCCCTGCTGGCTTTGACAGTTTCTATTCTGACGGTATTTGGTTTCGGCGTGGCGACCCGGGGGCTCAGATCACCGGAAGGCAGGCTGCTGCCCTACCTGGCAGTTATTTCAATTGCCTCTGCAGTCTGGCTGGGTGTTTCGGGCATTTTCGAACGGATTGTCAATGTCGTTTACCACGAGTCCTTCCGCGTGGAGGTGTGGCGGCAATCCCTTGAAATATTTCGGGAACACTGGCTGCTGGGGGTCGGGAATGGCGCATTCCAGTACATGTTCACCCAGGTGAAAACAGAGGCCCTTGGCGCAAACCTTTTCGACTTTGCCCACAATGATCACCTTCAGCTGCTGGTTGAACAGGGAGTGGTGGGCGCGTCGCTGTGGTTTTTCGCAATCTTTACCATCGCCTGGCGCATGTTGAAAGGCTACCACCAGCGGACTAACTTGAATCAGCAGAAAATCCTGGCCGGGGTGTTGATCGCCTGCTCGGCATTCTTTCTGCATGGTTTTGTGGATTTCAACTTCCATATACCGGCCAATGCACTCTGGTTTTATGCCCTGCTCGGGGTGGGGCTGGCACTCTCCGAACGGGGTTATTCAAAGCGGTACAGGGAAAGAAGCTAGGGGTTTTCCCCACGTTTTAAGCCAGCTGATTGCAACAGCGCAAAAGCTTGAGATTGTAAGTTTTTACAGGGCCTTCGGGCTCTTCTGGGTTTATGGAGACAGCAAGAGATAAGTTATGGCTGTAGAAGATGATCAATCCATGATTGTTCTCGTCACCGGCGGCGCCGGGTATATAGGGAGTCATGCCTGCAAGGCGCTGGCGTCGGCGGGTTTTGTGCCTGTTGTTTACGATAACCTCAGTCGTGGTCACTCCTCTGCCGTGCAGTGGGGGCCGTTCGAGGTCGGGGATATCGGCGACAGTGCCCGCCTGGAGGAGGTCCTGAACAAGTACCGGCCGGTTGCCGTCATGCACTTTGCCGCCCTGGCCTATGTCGGCGAGTCGATGGTTGATCCTGCCAGTTACTACCAGAACAATACCCGGGGCTCTCTCCAGTTGCTGGATGCCCTGAGGCGTTACGGAATAAGGAATATCGTCTTTTCCAGTACCTGTGCCACCTACGGCGTTCCCTCGCGTGTACCCATTAGCGAGCAGGATCTGCAGGCACCGGTGAATCCCTATGGTGCATCGAAGCTGATGGTCGAGCGCATGATCAAGGACTTTGCTGCCGCCTACGACATGCGTTACATGATTTTGCGCTACTTCAATGCAGCCGGTGCCGACGCCGAGGGTGATATCGGCGAGGACCACACCCCGGAGACCCACCTGATTCCGCTGGCGGTTGAAGCGGCCCTGGGCAAGCGGGAGTCGCTGACCATCATGGGCAATGACTATCCGACAAGGGATGGCACCTGTATCCGCGATTACATTCACGTCACCGACCTGGCAGAAGCCCACGTGATCGCGCTAAAAAAACTGCTGGCTGAGGGCAAGAGCCACGAGGTGAACCTGGGAACCGGGTGCGGATTTAGCGTTCGGGAGATCATCGGCAAAGTCGGTGAAATAACCGGCACACCTGTCCCTGTCGTACACGGCCAGCGAAGGCCGGGCGATCCACCGGAACTGGTTGCCGATGTCACCATGATGAAATCCCTCTTTAACTGGCAGCCCGTTTGCTCTGACATCGATACCATTATTCACTCCGCAGTAAAGTGGCACAGCAAACAATGATTGGGCTTTGCCTCCAATGTCATTTACAGTGGCAGCCCTCCGCAACTTCAACGGGGTATTGCAATCGTGACCATCAGCCCGGTTAGAAGTGAATTGCAGCGCGTTTATCTTGTGTTTT
>JBFFTH010000229.1:0-1949 GCA_041571855.1 Porticoccaceae bacterium | reverse complement strand
TGATCTGTACAAAAAATCACTGGATCCCTTGATTGGCTTCAGTCCATAAATCGTAGCTTCGGAAACTGCCACCCCGGCTGCCAACCCTAACACGCCCGTACTTCTTGCCGTAGCAGCCAGAGCTGCAACCCGATTATTCCAAAGCCTAGGGTCAGGGAAGCTTGTGCTTAAAACCCAAATAGATTCTATAAGCCGAGCCAGTGAGGCAGAACGCGTACCTGTTACGGCATATAGGAGATACTCCATCCAGCCCGAATGCTTGAAACTACTAAAGAGATCCAGCCCTTTTAGGACAACCCTTTCCCCAGGAAACCAGGCGCCCATCTCTGTTTCCCAATTTTCTTCATAATGCTCGAGCAACTCTACTCCCTTCATTAATCAACAACCTCTACTTCAACTGGTCCTGGATCATTCAGCAGCTTCAAGCCATCAGCAAAGAATGGATATCTGGTTACTCCCAACTTTTCCTGCTCCAGCGAATGCACCGCAGCCCCAGGCAGGCGTAGCATCATATAGAGGATTTCTGCCTGATCAGCGGTGAGCTGAAGATCATTGAATGTAGCTGCCGCGACCCCGGACATGGACAGAGGGCAATCAGCAGCGCCTTCAAGTTTTACTCTGTTTTCCTGCAACCAAACCAGAGAGTCTCCTGGTGTAACTGAGCACAAATAGGCGAGAAACTGTTTGACTGGTGTCGGACATCTAGCGCCATTGGGATCAAAACCCGGCGCATGTTCCATTGGATGCCAGACATCAGCGCGTTCCTCAACAGGCGGATTTTTTATCAACTCAATCCAGGCATCCAGATCTGTTCCACACTGGTTCCAGTAGTTGATCGCTGTATAAACCTCACGACCGCCATTGAGATTGCCAGCGCCGACACCAATAGCAGCAATCAGGGCAGAAGCGTGGGTTGAGCCACCCACCCCGGCATTCATGGCAGCCCTGACACTGTGGTCTCTTGGGCCGGGATTAGCCAACCCGACAGCCAGCCCTTCCAGCAAGCGCGTTTGTGCCTGAGTCGGTGGTTCCAGCTTGAAAAGCAGGTAGAGATATTCAATATAGCTGGCCTTTCCAAGCAAATCGCCATAGACATCGAAGCCAGAGCAGTAGCATGCACGTGCGGCGAAAGGATTGTCAGGCTCAGGCTCCTCCCGCCAGATTTTGGTAGTGATTTTTTCCTGTTTTTTTTCTTCTGTCATTTGTTCAGGCTCAGCCCTGCCGGATTAAACCTGTACGCAAACCAATCGGCGGCACTTCATTTTTATCTATGCGTATATCCAGCAGAGTCGGTCCCTGGCGTTGGCAGATACTTTTAATATCGATCTCTATCAAATCCTTGGGGGACGAAATCACATAGCTGTCGACTCCCATAGCGCGGGCCATACTCGCGAAATTGACCTTGGGAAGCTCACTGCCAATTTCCTCGGCCCCGGTCATACGTTGTCCATGACGCACCATACCGTAGCAACTGTCATTTAGAACCACAAAAATCACCGTTAAATGGTGCTGCAGGGCAACCGTGATTTCCTGGCCGCTCATTAACAGACTGCCGTCTCCAGTTATGCACACTACCGGTTCTTTAGGTCTTGCCAGGGCAGTACCCACTGCACTGCCTATCGCCCACCCCATTGAGGCAAAATCAAGCGATGCCCTGAAAAGTCCGCCGCCAGCATTGCGCTTTCCTGCCATACGGCGATCAAACGGGTGCAGATAATGTGTCGCCCAGGCAAAACTCGCACCTGTATCGGCCAGATATCTTGTATTTGGCGGGAACAATCTTGGCAACTCTCGCATTAGGCGCTGCGGCTTGATAGGCACCGCATTGGAGTAATATTTATCCTCCTCTTCCAGCTCGAAGTGGCGATTGAGTGAAGAGCCCTCAACCTGTGACTCACCAGCGGATTTATCGTCATTTGAAACGGCATGCAATTGAGTTCTCGGGTCAC
>JBFFTH010000228.1:0-1961 GCA_041571855.1 Porticoccaceae bacterium | reverse complement strand
CAGGTGGACACAGCCTGGGTTCTCTCTATCGATGCCGACTATGTTTTCCCTGGAGGTGCAGAGTCGTTAATCCGGAAAGCAATCGCTGACCTGTCAATCGATGCCTTCGAGATGCCCTTTGACTACGCGGTTTATGGCACCACGGTGAGGGGAAGTATTCTGCCGCCAAGAACGGTGCTCTATCGCAGGGACAAGGCTGAGTACCGTGACGATGGCCATGGTCACCGGGTTAATATCGAGGGTGGGGTGGGTGCATTGGATTGCCGTATTGTTCACGATGACCGCAAGCCGTTGAGGCGTTGGCTCGAATCCCAGCTGCGCTATGCCGAAGCGGAAGCAACGAAAATTTGGCAATGCCCTTCAGGCCAGCTTACTCTCCAGGACCGGATTCGCCGTGCTATTGTTCTCGCACCGTTGATGGTTTTTTGCCTGGTCTATATCCTTCGCGGTGGTTTTTTGAGTGGCCGGCGTGGATTGTTCTATGCGATCCAGCGTACCTTTGCGGAGCTGTTGCTGTCCCTGACACTGCTGGATAAAAGGTTACAACGACTGTTCGATAATGAGACTCGATAAGTTTTCAAATCCCCAGTTTGATCGCGGCAGGCCTGTGTGGGTCGAAGGCCTCTGGGTTATCTGTTCCGGACTTTTCTTTTCAACCTGGTTGCCGGGGTCCCGTTGGCGATGTGCACTGTTGCGGGCGTTTGGCGCACGTGTTGGCAGGGATGTGGTGATCAAGCCGCGGGCCCGGGTTAAATTCCCGTGGCGACTGACTGTTGGCGATTACGCCTGGATTGGCGAAGACGTGTGGATTGATAACCTGGATCAGGTCTCCATCGGCGCCCACTGCTGTATTTCCCAGGGCGCTTATTTTTGCACGGGCAACCACCGCTGGGATAAGGAAAGCTTTGATCTGGTGACAGAAAAAATTGTTGTTGAAGATCATTGCTGGATTGCGGCAAAGGCAATCGTGATGAGAGGCGCCGTAATTCGCGAGGGTGCCGTGGTCCTGGCCGGCATGGTCGTAAGTGGCGAGGTACCCGCCTGGCAGATACTCAGCTCTGCCGGAAGCAGGCCCCGGCAAATGGAAGACAAGGACTGAGAAGGCATGGTCGTCTGCAGTCAGCATTCAATAGCGGCGCCGTTTTAGCCTGATTGGACCGATTTATGGAGCTGTTCATCCCTCTTTCAAAAATACTTTCGCTGCTGGTCTATCCTGTGGGACTGGTCTGCGCCCTGTTATTACTGTCAGTGCTATCAAACTTTGGCAAGGCAAAACGGACATCGCTGTTCCTGTCCATTGGCTGTTTTTTGATCCTCTATCTGTCCTCAACGCCATGGCTAGCCCAGCGATTGATCGATCAGTTGCAGGGTGAGTATCCGCCGGTTGCTGCAGTGAATCTGCAGGCGGTTGATTGTGCGATTGTGTTGGGGGGGATGGTCTCGGAAAGTGGCGACTCCGGGCAAAGCGTCAATTACCATGAAGCCATTGATCGTGCGATCCAGGCGGCTGCGCTTTACCGGCAACAGCGGGTGCAAAGGCTTGTTATCGCGGCCGGCAATATCCAGGTCACCCCATCCGGAAGATCGGAAGCGGACTGGATCCTGGGTTTTATGCTCCAGTTGGGTGTCGATCGCTCTGACATAACACTCGAGTCCAGCAGCAGGAACACGCGGGAAAATGCCCTGCAGACACTCGCTTTATACCGACAGCTGGGATGCGAGGGCGGATTGCTGGTGACGTCGGCGTATCATATGCCCCGGGCGATGGCCGTCTTTGACGCGGCTGGTTTCAGCCTGGAAGCTTTCCCGGTTGATTTCGTCGCTGCTCCCGGTGCCTCATCAACAATGAAGCTGTTGCCCACGGTGGAAGCGCTGCAAATTACCACCCTGGCGATCAAGGAACACCTGGGCTACCTGGTCTACCGGTTGCTTGGCTGGGTCTGACGGGGATCTGACGGATT
>JBFFTH010000227.1:0-1974 GCA_041571855.1 Porticoccaceae bacterium | reverse complement strand
GACAGTTCGCAGCCTGGCTGAAATCGGCGACGGCCTGAAAGAGGTTACCGGCTGGTAATTTCCCGCTGCTGTTTCAGCAACTAAAGGCAGCCTCAGGGCTGCCTTTTTTCTTGCAGATCGCGGTAGCTTGTGGGCGTCATACCGGTCCAGCGTTTGCCGGTAAGGCCCGTAGCTTATTTTGTGAAGGGGCTTTTAAAGCGGAAAAAAGAGCTGTTATCCAGCAGATTCTACGCACGAAAAAAAACAGGAAGCCATATGACTTCCTGTTTTTTTATACAAGGTTCTACTCGTTAAAGGTCGATCACGAGTGACCTCTTTGGCAACCCGGAGATCAGCGCAAAGGCGTAGTGGCTTGCCTGCAAGCTTGCCTGTAAGACGCAGTAAAAACTACTCGGGAAGCTGAACATTCAGCTCCAGAATGGAGCAGTCATGATTCCTTTCGAGTTGCACATCCACCTGATCCTGGTCGACGGGAACATACTTCCGGATGACCTCCAGAATTTCCTGCTGCAGGGCAGGCAGGTAGTCAGGTTGATCGCGGGTGCTGCGCTCGTGGGCAACGATGATCTGCAACCGCTCTTTAGCAATAGAAGCGGTGTTTTTTTTGTTGTTTCGAAAATAATTAAAAATACTCACGCGCTCCTCCTGAACAACCGCTGGAGCAGTTTTTTATTCCCAACCGACAGAAAGCGATGCTCTACATCCTCGCCCAGCAGGCGGTCGACGGCGTCAGAATAGGCCAGGCCGGCATTGCTTGTGCTGTCATAGATAACCGGCAGGCCCTGGTTGGACGCTTTCAGTACAGACTCTGACTCCGGAATTACACCGAGCAGACGGGTGGCCAGGATTTCCTGCACATCTTCCACCGAGAGCATTTCACCCTTTTCTACCCGCTCGGGATTGTAGCGGGTGAGCAGCAAATACTCTTCGACGCTTTCACCGCGCTCGGCCCGTCGTGACTTGCTTTGCAGGATGCCCAGGATGCGGTCGGAGTCGCGAACGGAGGATACCTCAGGGTTGGAAACTACGATCGCCGTATCTGCAAAATACAATGCCATAAAGGCACCGTGTTCAATGCCGGCGGGCGAATCGCATATGATGTATTCAAAACCGTCATCAGCCAGTTCATTGAGTACCTTTTCAACGCCTTCGGGGTCCAGGGCATCTTTGTCTCGTGTTTGCGAGGCTGGCAGGATGTGGAGTTTGTCGCAACGCTTGTCCTTAATCAGTGCTTGCCTGAGCGTAGACTCGCCCTTGATGACATTGACAAAGTCATAAACCACGCGACGCTCACAGTTCATGATCAAGTCGAGGTTGCGCAAACCGATGTCAAAATCTATCACGACAGTTTTGTGGCCACGTAAAGCCAAACCACTGCTGATGGCGGCGCTGGTAGTGGTTTTTCCCACACCGCCCTTGCCTGAAGTTACTACAATTATCTTGGCCAAGGTTAATCTCCCTGTTATGTTTAATGTTGATTAAGTGAAGGATTGTCGTTCGGGTAAGGCACAAGGGCCATTAGCCGAGACAATCAATGTTGAGTGTTTCGTCAGTAAGCGAAACCTGCACCGATTGCTTCCAGTGATGTTGTCTGAGGTCTTCATTTACCTTGAAATAGCCAGCGATGGAGACCAATTCTGCCTCAAGAGCCTGACAAAAAATTCGCGATGACCTGTTGCCCCTGACGCCGGCAAGAATGCGGCCGCGCGCCGGGCCATAGACATGAATATTTCCATCCGCCAGTATTTCCGCACCGGCCGAGACCGGTGCCAGTACCACCAGGTCGCCACCCGCAGCATAGATCTGCTGGCCTGAGCGCACCGGTGTAGTGACGATTTTTGTCTCGGGCGCTGCTGGCATCCGGACAACCGTTTCCTCATCTTTCTGCGCCTGGACGTCCTCGGGGCAGGGCTGTTCGGATTGGTTGGTTTGCGGAGACAGCAGCCCCTCGATGTCCGGTTCGCCCTCTGATTG
>JBFFTH010000226.1:0-2014 GCA_041571855.1 Porticoccaceae bacterium | reverse complement strand
GGAACCCCTCGCCCAGCTGAACCTCGGTGCGAATGCCAGGCATTTCCGGCCATTCGGGTTGAGGTCCCCGCGCCGACACCGATTTACTGCTGTGCTGCCATCGACTGCAGCATCGCCATCATTTTTGCCGCCACCACTTCCATCCCCTTGCGCGGCCGCACCATGACCTTGAATGAGGTAATCTGGTCATTTTCATTCCAGCTGATTATGTCAACGCCATTGACCTGTACGCCGTCCATCTCAAGCTCAAACTCCAGCATCGCATCGCGCTCACCAATGATTTCCCGCACGTAACGGAAGGAACCGTTAAAGAACACGTGGAATGCAGCAGATAAATATTTCAGCGTAATGTCCCTGCCGCGCTGCGGGGTATGGACAACCGGCGAGTGGAACACCACGTCCTCCGCCAGCAGTGTGCCCAGCGCCGCAATATTTTTTGTCTCGACCAGTTGATGCCATTTTGTGATTGCATTTGTCATGATTCATTCTCCGCCAGAAACAGGGTCTGCTCGCGACTTTTGCTGTCGCAAAAAAATCGTCTGCGGCAGTATATTCAGCTGCCATCACACCTGCCACTTCAGTTAACTGCCGACAACGGCGGATCGCCGGCAAAATCATTCGCTTACCTTAATAAGAGAGGGGGGATCAGCGCCATGACACCGAACCACCCCGAGGGCATCAGCAGGCCCACGGTTGCACTACCGGGCTGACAAATAAAGCCCGGCGAAAAGCCTCTCGTGACGCAGTGCCCCGGCGCGGGTTAAGATGACAAAAAGCTGACGAGATGAGGATGCGCGGTGAAAAAGGACTCTGCAGAGAAGAAAAAAATTCCCCTGGGTATCAGTTCCTGCCTGCTCGGCGAGCGAGTGCGTTTTGACGGCGGTCACAAGCAGAACCGTTACATCATGGATACCCTGGGCCAGTATTTCAGCTTCCAGCAATTCTGCCCGGAGGTCGAGATCGGCATGGGTGTGCCGCGGCAGACTATCCGCCTGGTGACATCAGAGGCCGGTGTTGAGGCCGTCGGGGTGAAGGATCAAACACTCAATGTTACTGAAAAACTGCGGGATATCGCCGAAGCCCAGCGAGGCTGGCACCAGCATATTTTTGGTTACATCCTCAAGAAAGACTCACCCAGTTGCGGCATGGAGCGGGTGCGCCTGTACAGGAATGACCAGCCCCAGCGCATCGGCGTCGGACTCTACGCCGAGGTGCTGATGAAGAACTTTCCCCACCTGCCGGTGGAGGAAGAGGGTCGCCTCGGCGACGCCCTGCTCAGGGAGAACTTTGTCCAGCGGGTATTTATTTACCACCGCTGGCACGAAATGGTTGAAAACGGGCTGAATTGGTCCGGGCTGACCGATTTCCACGCCCGCCACAAACTGATCCTGATGAGTCACGACCAGGATCGGGCACGGGCACTGGGGCGCGAGCTTTCCAATGCACACCGGCAACCGGTAGAAGAGTATGCCGAAAGCTACCTTGCCGAGTTGATGCAGATACTGAAAATCGTCGCCACCCGACAAAACCACGTCAACGTGCTGGAGCATATACGCGGTTACCTGAAACGCGACCTCGACCGCGATGACAAAAGGGAGCTGAGCGACAGCATTGAGAAATACCGGCTCGGGCTGTTGCCGCTGATCGTGCCAATCACCCTGCTGCGCCACCACTTCCGCAAGAATCCCAGCGACTATATCGAGCGCTCCTACTATATGCAGCCCCACCCGGATGAACTAATGCTGCTCAACGCACTTTAGCCCTTTAGAAAGTACGAGAAAATATGCCCGCCATCGATCGCCCGCTGACCATTGTCTGGTTTCGCCAGGACCTGAGGCTCTCTGACAACCCGGCACTGTGCAGCGCTGCAGCCAGTGGTGAGATCCTGCCGATCTACATACTCGACGATATCAGTGCCGGCGACTGGTCCATGGGAGGCGCCAGCCGCGCCTGGTTGCACCACTCGCTGCAGGCGCTGGACGAATCACTGGCAGGCAAACTGCGGTTTTTCAGT
>JBFFTH010000225.1:0-2035 GCA_041571855.1 Porticoccaceae bacterium | reverse complement strand
TGGCACTGTCACCAGCACTTTTTCAAACCGAATCAAACTTACCGGGTCAATGCCTGGCACATCGCTGACTTCAACCTTGTGCAGGTTTCGGGAAGACAGGTACAGGTTCTCGCTGACATCTTCAGTGAGGATCAGAACATCCCTGAGATCCAGCTCGGCCAGCTTGGAGAGAAGGCCTTTTGTCTTTGGTGCCTGGACATCGAAGTCTTCAACTACAACCAGACGCTGCTGACGCGCCAGTTCGGAAAAGATTGAGCGCAGCGCAGCGCGGTACATCTTGCGATTGAGCTTCTGTGAATGATCTTGCGGCTGGGCAGCAAAGGTTACGCCACCTGTGCGCCAGATCGGGCTGCGGGTAGTACCGGCACGAGCACGACCAGTACCCTTCTGACGAAATGGCTTGGCGCCACCACCGGAAACTGCAGCGCGATTCTTCTGCGCACGGGTACCCTGACGAGCTCCCGCCAGATAGGCGGTGACTGCCTGGTGCACAAGATCCTGGTTAAATTCTTTACCGAATGCAACATCTGAAACTTCGACAGTTCCGGCGTTGCCTCCCGGTGATGCAATACTTAGTTCCATGAACAGTCCCCTCAAGCCTTCACAGCCGGACGAACAATAACGTCGCCACCTGGTGCGCCGGGCACAGCGCCCTTGATCAACAGGAGATTGCGCTCGGCATCCACGCGAACCACTTCAAGGTTTTGCGTGGTGACGCGCTCTGCACCCATATGACCGGCCATCTTTTTACCTTTGAACACGCGCCCTGGCGTCTGGCACTGGCCGATTGAACCGGGAGCGCGGTGAGAAAGCGAGTTGCCGTGAGTAGCGTCCTGCATGCTGAAGTTCCAGCGCTTAACACCACCCTGGAAGCCCTTACCCTTGGAAGTACCGGTAATGTCCACTTTCTGCCCAGCTTCGAAACTGTCGACACCGATTGTGCCGCCAACTTCCAGCCCCTCTTCACCAGCGCGGAATTCCCAGAAACCGCGACCAGCCTCTACGCCGGCCTTGGCGAAATGCCCTGCCTGTGACTTGCTTACACGCGAGGCACGACGAGACCCGGTGGTTACCTGCACAGCAGCGTAGCCATCCGTCTCTTCAGTTTTAACTTGCGTAATGCGGTTGGGCTCCACCTCGATCACTGTGACCGGAACAGATGCACCATCCTCTGTAAATACACGCGTCATGCCGCATTTGCGGCCGACAATACCTATAGCCATTTGTATAACCTCTAAGTGTACGGGGCTGTTACCCGCTACGGCCGCCCATTTCAGAGCGTTACACGCGCCCGGCGCCGGCCGGACTCGAGTATTTGGTTGTTTGACCTGCTGATCAGCCGAGGCTGATTTGAACCTCTACGCCAGCAGCAAGATCGAGCTTCATCAGTGCATCAACAGTCTTCTCTGTTGGATCCACAATATCCAGCAACCTCTTATGGGTGCGAATTTCGTACTGATCACGGGCGTCCTTGTTGACGTGCGGAGAGATCAGTACTGTAAAACGTTCTTTGCGCGTCGGCAGCGGAATCGGGCCGCGTATCTTGGCGCCGGTGCGCTTCGCCGTTTCCACAATCTCCTGGGTCGAGACGTCAATCAGCTTGTGATCGAACGCCTTGAGACGGATACGTATTCTTTGATCCTGCATGGAATCAAACTCCAGTTTCTAAAGAGCCAGAGAGCCTTTCACAAAAGGCCCCGAAAAAAGGAGGCGGAATTCTAAGGTCGGACCCCACCCCTGTCAAGCCATATACCGCCAAATCGGCAGTTTTTTATCTTTCGTCCGGCAACGCTGCAGAGACACCGGCAGTTGGGCCACTCATACAGCACTCGGGCAAAAGAAAAGGCCCTGCTTACGCAGAGCCTTTCAGCATCAAACTATCGCTTACTCGATAATTTTGGCGACGACGCCGGCGCCGACGGTGCGGCCGCCTTCGCGGATCGCAAAACGCAGGCCTTCTTCCATCGCAATCGGTGCAATCAGGGTCACTGTCATCTGGATGTTGTCACCCGGCATGACCATCTCAACACCTTCC
>JBFFTH010000224.1:0-2043 GCA_041571855.1 Porticoccaceae bacterium | reverse complement strand
TGGTGCAGGACTCAATGGTGACATAGAGGCAAGTACCGGGAAGACGGTAGTTGTTAAGCCGGGTAGCGGCATCGCGAAGGGCAATGATCTCGGCATGAGCAGTTGGGTCATGGCTGGAGATGGGCCGGTTCCAGCCCTCGCCAATAACCTCTCCCCCCTTCACCAGCACCGCACCAACGGGCACCTCACCTAGCTCGCACGCCCGCGACGCAAGCTCCAGCGCAGATTGCATCCATCCAATATCTCGCGGCGTGTAACCCGTGCCGGCCATGCCAGGCCTGCCGCTTTATTGCGCCTGCAGGGAGCGCGCTTCTGCCTCCGCGCGCAAAATGCCCTCCACCGAGCGCGCGCTGTCTAACGGGCGCTGGTAGACCGAAGAAAGCTGCCCATGTTCTGCTGCACCACTGATGGACGACTCCTCATCCGACGCATCTTCAAAAAGGTTGATGACAACAATACCGAAAAGAATAAGAACAATCAGCAGGCTCAGCACCACCTTGATAATAATTGCTTTTTCCATTACATCTGCCTCCACCCTATTTCAGGGACTGTATTTTTAATCAACGTTGACAAGACTTTTTACACCTATACGGACACGTGTTCAACATCAAGCAGAACAGCAGCGCTAAAAAGACAATACACAGCCTTATTTGCTGGAGTAGGGCGACCTGGCACCGGCACATCCACCTGGGGCACTATTTTTGTCCGACTTGCGCCCGACCTGCCGATCGGGAAGAAAGCATCTTTTCCATTACATACAGCCGGGCGTCAGGCGCTCTCAGCGTTATTCGCGGCATTTTCTCGGCTCCCCTCTGAGTTGCTTTGGCGGCCCAATTGACCGACATGCAAAACCGGCGAGGCATCTATATTCTGGGCATCCATCATCTGCGCAACCCTTTGCAGGGAGGAAATGATCATGCTTTGCTCCCAGTCCTCCAACTCGGAAAACTGGCGGGCGAACTGATCCTGCAGCGGCGTCGGCGCGCTTTTGAGAACCTCTTCCCCGGCTGAACTCAGGCGTGCATGAACCTTACGCTTATCCTCGGTGGAGCGTTCACGGTAGACGAAACCCTTCCTTTCCAGGCGATCCAGGATGGTGGTTACTGTGGCCTGGCTCAAACTCATCTCTTTTGCAAGTCCGCCAATCGTAACCCGTCCTCGATTACTTATCGTGTGCAACAATAGAATCTGCGGCACAGTCATTCCGGCCGTCTTCACCAGATGCTTAGAGTACAAATCTGTCGCCCGCATGATACGGCGCAGCGCCACCAATACCTCATCGGTCGTGTTCAAGAAAATACCCATGCCCAGTTTCGTTTGAAACATCATACCCAATAGTCGATTAAAAGTGGTGGTCAAGTAATGGCGCGGACAGCCTGCTCGATCCTAATCAGGCACACCATGCCACTAGGCTACTTATCGCCTCCCTGCATTTGAGAAAAAATAATGCATAGTGTACAATATGTTTCTAATTTAACAAGGGGCTTTATTTTATCGTTATTTAGCAACATGTAGGCATTTTAACCAGATATATATCCATATACCGATCAATTTTAATTAGTTCTCTAATATTTATTTCCTTATGAATGATAAAATAACCATACGCCGGCCAACACCGACTGACGGCCACCAGTTGTTTGACCTGGTCGCCCAGTGTCCGCCACTTGATGCTAATTCCATGTATTGCAATCTCCTGCAATGTAGCCACTTTGCCGATACCTCGGCGGCGGCCGAACAGCAGGGGAAACTTGTGGGTTTTGTCTCCGGCTATCTTGTTCCCGAGCGGCCGGATACCCTTTTTGTCTGGCAGGTAGCCGTCAGCGGGGAGGCCCGCGGCAAAGGTGTTGCCACCCGCCTGATCACACACATACTGAACCGCGTCCAGTGCCAAAACGTCAACTGGATAGAAACCACCGTCACCAAATCAAATGACGCATCCTGGGCATTATTTGAAGGTCTTGCAGGAAAACTGCAGACCGAACTGAAGCAGTCGCTGATGTTTGACGAAAACAGGCATTTCAACGGCCGCCACGACAGTGAATT
>JBFFTH010000223.1:0-2043 GCA_041571855.1 Porticoccaceae bacterium | reverse complement strand
GTGGAACCGCCGAGAAGGCAATGATCCTGGCCAAGGAGGCTCTGCTCGATCCCATCGATATTCACGAACTGCAGGCGCGTGGTGCAAGTAACCGGGCGGAGGAGCTGCGCCTTGAGCTTTACGAAAAGGTCAACAAACTGGGTGTCGGTGCCCAGGGTTTGGGCGGTTTGACAACGGTACTTGATGTCAAGGTGAAAGACTACCCGACACACGCAGCCAACAAACCGGTGGCGCTGATCCCTAACTGCGCAGCTACCCGTCATACCCATTTCACCCTGGACGGTTCCGGACCCGCACTGCAAGTGCCGCCTGACCTGGAAGACTGGCCGGAAATTTCCTGGGAAGTCGGCGACAGTGTGCGCAGGGTGAATCTGGACACGGTGACGAAGGATGATATTCAGGACTGGCAACCCGGCGAGACTCTCCTGCTTTCCGGCAGGATGCTGACCGGCCGTGATGCGGCGCATAAAAAAATGGTGGATATGCTAGCCAGGGGTGAAACCTTGCCGGTGGATCTCAACGGGCGCTTTATCTATTACGTCGGGCCCGTAGACCCGGTGCGCGATGAGGTGGTTGGCCCTGCCGGCCCGACAACGGCAACTCGCATGGACAAGTTTACCCGAACCATGCTGGAGGAGACCGGTTTGATTGGCATGGTTGGCAAGGCCGAGCGCGGCCCCATTGCAATCGACGCCATCCGCGACAACCGGGCAGTTTATCTGATGGCAGTTGGCGGCGCGGCTTATCTGGTGTCCAAGGCGATTGTCAGCGCCGAGGTTGTTGCCTTCCCTGAGTTGGGTATGGAGGCCATTTACGAGTTCGAGCTTAAGGATATGCCGGTGACGGTAGCGGTCGATGTTCGCGGCGAGTCTGTGCATCGGACCGGTCCACAGGTGTGGAGGGAAAAGATCGAACAGGGTTCGATCGAGGTGCAATAAGCCAATACCTACCGGTAATGAATTGCTGTGTAAAGTTGCACTGGCAGTATTTGCTTAATATGCATCTCCGGATTAGAATAACCGACTGTTGTTGTATGTTTTTGAATCTTCGCGGCTTGTGAAATAAATAATGGAGAGAAAAATGAAAAAATTTGCTGTAGGTATGATGGGGCTGGCAATGGTTGCGTCAGCCAGTGTAATGGCTGAAGGCGGTGGCAATTGGTATCTCGGTGGTTCTGCGGCCTCCTATTACCTGGACTCTGACAGGGATACTATGGGTGGCGATGTGGAATCCGTGGTTGCCGGTGGCCAGTTGGGTTTCATAACAAGTGGTGGCACAGCTTTTGAAGCAGCCTACCAAGAGGATGTCGGCGGCGATGCCCTCGAAGCCATTCAGTTTAATATTGTCAAGATGCTGTCAGACAACAGCAGCCTGCGTCCCTACATTATTGGCGGCGTAACCCACTTCGACCTGGACGACAAGGAAATTCCTGGCCTTGAGGAAGATGATTCCCTCTCGATTCATCTGGGTGTTGGCCTTTCCAGTATGCTCAGCGACAACTGGGAGGTTCGCGGTGATATCCGTGCTCTGCATGATCTGCCTGACGGTTATAACGACGGCGCAGTCACGCTTGGCGTCAATTACCACTTCGTCAAGCCAGCACCTGTTATCCTGCCCCCTGAGCCGACACCAGAGCCAGAGAAGCGCACTATTACTGTTCGCCTGAATGTTGAGTTTGAGTTCGACTCGGCTGTTGTTCTCTCGATTTACGGGGATGAACTGGATGCCGTGGCAGCTGCAATGAAGGCCCATGAAGATATCGACCTTGCCCTTGAAGGTCATACTGACTCTACCGGCCCAGAGGAATATAACCAGGGCCTGTCTGAGCGCCGTGTGGAAGCAGTCAAAGCCAAACTGTCAGAAGACTATGGCATTGCCGCTGACCGTATCTCAACAGCTGGTTATGGTGAAAGCCGTCCGATAGCCGACAATGATACGGCAGAGGGCCGCCAAGCCAACCGTCGTGTTGTTGGAGAGTTGAGCTATATTGAAGTGGTCCAGTAAAAACACCGCTTCAAATATTGGCAAAAAAACGGCGCAATC
>JBFFTH010000222.1:0-2079 GCA_041571855.1 Porticoccaceae bacterium | reverse complement strand
TGGTTTATTAACGAGTCTTTTTCTATCGGCGCCGCTTACACCGATTTCGAGATAGAAGATGTCGACTTTGATGCCATCAGCTTGGGTGCCAACATCCGTTTCTAATCGTCAACGGCCGGGAAGCGCAACAGGCCGCAGCCATCTGGTTGCGGCTTTTTTATTTGTCCATTTCTCAGTTGCCGCCAGGCCAGAGAGGATTTTTTCTCCACCCCTCAACCCCGAATCACTGCCCCGGCACCGCGATCGAACTGCAGCAAACCGCGTTGTGCAGCAGCTCGGGAGCGGTTTCGCTGACCTCAACCCGCAGCATAGCGAATAAAAGGCATGTTACTGTCCGCTGTGGCAATATATAACTTTATTGGCAAAACGTGGGTCCGATGGCGGTACAAATCCATCCCGAAAAAATACGCGAGAAACACCAGCTGCTGCCCCTGCTGGTCGACGGTTTTATGCTCGCCCTGATCAGCTTTAACCTGTTGTGGATTTTTTTTGACGCGCTGTTTGCCACCGCGCTGATACAGCAATTTCTCGGCGGCCTGTTGCCGACGTTCAGCCACTGGTACGGCGAGGCGATTCACCCGAACTTCGCCGTTTACGATCTGATTTTTGTCTCTATTTATCTTCTCGAACTGGGCATCCGCTGGACGATAGCGATTGTCCAGAAGACGCACCACCGCTGGTTTTTTTATCCGTTTATTCACTGGTACGACGTTCTCGGCTGCATCCCGATTGGCTCTTTCCGCTGGCTGCGACTACTGCGGGTGGTGTCCATTGCGATGCGCTTACAGCGTCAGGGCATCATTAATCTGCGCGATACCTATCTCTACAAGGTGCTACGCAAGTACTACAACATCCTCGTGGAAGAACTGTCAGACCGCGTCGTGATCAATGTACTTGACGGTGTGCAGGACGAATTGCGCACCGGAAATCCGGTGACGGAAAAGATCCATGAAGAAGTGTTAATGCCGCGCCGGGAACTCATCGCCCACTGGCTATCGCAGCAGGTCAATACGGCGCTGGAAAGTGTTTACGGCCCCAACCGAGCTGCCCTGTACAGCTACCTCAACAGGGTTATCGCGGAAGCAATCGAGGGAGACAGCCACGTTTCTTCCCTGCACAAGATTCCCATGCTCGGAGCCCCGGTTACGGAAGCCTTGAAAGAAACCGTCGGGGAGGTTGTCTACCGGGTTTTCGATCGGGTAATTTCCGATATCTCCAATACCGACAGCGATGAGCTGATACTCGAACTCAGTGACGGCGTACTGGCCAACCTGATGGCGCCGTCCGAGGAAATGTCTGCCAATATCCAGCAGGTGCTGCTCGATGCCATTGATGTGATCAAGGCCTCTGTCTCCGTTCAGCAGTGGAAACTGCGCGAGGAGTGGTGATTGCAAACCCTGGCTGTGGCAGGGGCATGTTCTTTACAACTGCTGCATCCGGCGCTAGCGTAGGCGCAAAAGACAACTACAAATTTTGCCCATGACCGACTTCCTGCTTCTCGCCACGATCATTCTCGCCGCCTCCGTCGCCAGTGTGCCCATCGCCACCAAGCTGGGTCTGGGTTCCGTGCTGGGCTACCTGATCGCCGGCATCGCCATCAGCCCGATGCTTGGCTGGCTGCATGTCGACGTGGTTTCCCTGCAGCATTTCGCCGAATTCGGGATCGTGATGATGCTGTTTCTGCACGGCCTGGAACTCGAACCGAAAATGCTCTGGAAAATGCGCCACAAACTGCTCGGTCTGGGTGGACTGCAGTTGCTGGTCACCTGCGGCGCCATCATGCTGGCCGCCCTGTCACTGGGCCAGCCCTGGCGCGTATCGCTGGCCATTGGCCTGGTGCTGTCGCTTTCCTCGACCGCCATCGTGCTGCAGACGCTGGGCGAGAAAGGCCTGCAAAAAAGCGATGGCGGGGAATCGTCTTTGTCGATCCTGCTGTTCCAGGACATCGCCGTCATCCCCATGCTGGCACTGATTCCCTTGCTGGCGATGCCGGAGACAGGCGAGCTGTTGCCGGCTGCGGCGGAGCTTGCCGGGGCCGGTGACAGTCATGGCAGTTCGCTGAGCCTGATCGAGGGCCTG
>JBFFTH010000221.1:0-2113 GCA_041571855.1 Porticoccaceae bacterium | reverse complement strand
TCGGGCGTGAAGTCGAAGCTGCGCGCGCCAAAATGATTGGCGATCATACCGTCGTAGGCTGCGGTATGCTCAAAGGCTTTCACCATCAACCCATAGCGGGTCTGGTATCCCAGGGAGCCGTTGTTGGCCTGCAGTTCATCGATGATAGGCTGGTAGTCGCTGGCGTTGACAACAATAGCGACATCCCTGTGATTCTTTGCCGCCGAGCGCACCATGGTCGGCCCGCCGATATCGATATTTTCAATTGCTGTTGGCAGGTCGCAATCGGGTTTGGCGACTGTGGCAGCAAAGGGGTAGAGGTTGACCACTACCATGTCGATCGGCTTGATGCCGTGCTCCGCCATCACCGCGTCGTCGGTACCGCGGCGACCGAGGATGCCGCCGTGAACCTTTGGGTGCAGGGTCTTGACGCGACCGTCCATCATTTCAGGGAAGCCGGTGTAGTCGGCCACTTCGGTCACCTTGAGACCGCTGTCGCTGAGCAGGCGAAAAGTGCCGCCGGTGGAGAGTATCTCGACGCCGAGCGCGTTCAGGGCTGAGGCAAATTCAACAATGCCGGTTTTGTCGGAAACGCTGATCAGGGCGCGGGATACTTTGCGGTTGTCGCTCATGGTGTCCTCTTCGGGGTGCGGGTTACAACAGATCGTATTGTTTTAGTTTCTTGCGCAGGGTGCCGCGGTTTAGGCCAAGCATCTCGGCAGTTTTGCTCTGGTTGTTGCGGTTGTAGTTCATCACCGCCTCCAGCAGTGGCGCCTCGACTTCCCTTAACACCAGGTTGTAGAGATCGTTTGTCGGTTGGCCGTCGAGGTCGTCAAAATAGACCTGCAAGGCGTGCTCAACACACTGTCGCAGTGACTGGTGCCGGTTTCCGGAGGTTTGGTCGATTTCCGGTTCGGCAAGGGTGAAAGTGTCTATCGCATTCATGCGGCATTTTTCCTTTCAGTTTTTTGCGCAGCGAAAAAATTTGTCAGCTGCTCGAGTTGTTGTCGCGGAGTTTCCAGCTGGTTGAACAGCGTGCGAATGCTGTCATCCAGGTGGTGTCGCTGGCAGTACCAGGCGACGTGTTTTCGGGCTATGCGCGGTCCGAGAAATTCGCCGTAAAATTTGTGCAGTTCACCAATGTGCCACAAAACGGTATCGGCAATTTCTGTTAACGTCGGTTGCGCGGCCGGCCGACCGGTTTCAAGATAATGATTGATTTCCCTGAACAGCCAGGGATTTCCCTGTGCCCCTCGCCCTATCATCACAGCCGCGGCGCCAGTGTGGTCGAGCACCTCTTTAGCCTGTTCCGCCGAGGTGATATCGCCGTTGGCCAATACAGGTATGCTGACAGCGCTGACGATTCGGGCAATGGTGTCGTACTCGGCACTGCCCGTAAAGCGGCAGGCGCGGGTGCGGCCATGAACAGCCAGTGCGCGGATTCCGCTATCTTCAGCGATTCTGGCGATGACAGGAGCGTTTCTTTTTTCAGGGCTCCAGCCGGTGCGAATTTTCAGTGTCACGGGAACGTCCACCGCCCCGGTGACCGCCGAGAGGATTTCGGCAACCAGTTTTTCGTCCCTCAGCAGTGCTGAGCCAGCAGCTTTTTTACAGACTTTTTTCGCCGGGCAGCCCATGTTGATATCGATAATTTCAGCACCAAGCTCCACATTCCTCAGTGCCGCGGTTGCCATCATTTGAGGATCATTGCCGACAATCTGCACGGCGCGGGGGGATGGATCATCCCCGTGCTGTAGTCGAAAGCTTGATTTGCGGCTGTTCCAGTGGCGTGTATCGGCGGTGATCATTTCCGAAACCGCCAGGCCCGCCCCCAGTTTCCTGCACAGCTGGCGGAACGGGAGGTCGGTGACGCCGGCCATCGGAGCCAGGATCGTTGATGTGTCGATATTGAAATGGCCAATCTGGAACAAGGGTATGCCTCGTGCCGTTCTGTTACTTTTGGGAAGGCTGGCTATGATACCTTTTGTTGCGCAGGGGAAAAAGAAGAAATCCGCAACTGCCACTATTCGACAGCACTGAGGGAAAAGTTTACCGCCGCCGCCCCGGGGTCGATAAGGTTCAGGGAAAGCCTGATCGGCTGGTTGCGAGTCATAATCACCGCTCCTTGCAGCTC
>JBFFTH010000220.1:0-2122 GCA_041571855.1 Porticoccaceae bacterium | reverse complement strand
GCTCATCGAGAACTACGGGTACGAGAACCTGAACCTTGATGCACATCTGTCGGACGCCGACTTCGATCCAAAGAATCTTGACTATGACTTCTGATTTTTACCCATTAAGATCAGAACGACGATCTTTATCGGCGTAGCGTCTCCTAGCGTCTCTATGGGGGGGGTGCAGATAACAATCGCTTTCAGCCGATGTGTTTGCCGTCGCCCCGCTCTGGCAAACTCACAGCAAAAGCGGGTCGTTTTGCGTCGTCCTGAACAGGAGTAAAGAATGCAAGCAGTCCAAATTTTTTGGCCCGTATTAGCCCAGGTGATTTTGACCATTGCCATGTTTATTGTGCTTGCGGCAAGAAAGGCTCGTGCGATTGAAGCGGGATTGGTCGACCGGAAAGAAGCTGCCCTGGATAACCGGGTGTGGCCTGCCGGGGTGGTCCAGGTTTCGAACAACATCGCCAACCAGTTCGAAACGCCCATTCTTTTTTACGTGTTATGCGTAGTGCTTTACCTCAGTGGTGGTGCCGGTGTGGCAGCGATAGCGCTGGCATGGGCCTATGCGATAAGCCGGTATGCACATGCGTATGTTCATATTGGATCCAATTATGTACCCGCAAGGATGCGTATTTTCCTGTTTGGCTGTCTTGTTTTGATGGCCATGACGATACTGGCTGCTATTGCACTGGCCTGTGGAAGCGTGGATATAGAGCCAGCAGCGCTATAGGGAACTACCAGAGAAGGCCCCATGGATACAGCCTCACAAATTGGGCGCTATGCGCTGGTAATTGTATTGATGGTGCCGATGCTCGGTGGGGCGCTGCTCGTTGCGCCCTTTGCGGAGGATTTCAGTCTGCGCCTGGTGCGTGCCTGGAACAGGACGGCACTTTCAGTTTTTGGCGTCACTTTCGAGGTAAATTATGAAGAGGGCGCTGAGCAACTGGAGCAGGGCGGGGTAATCGTCGGCTTGACCCAACAGAGTCTCCTGGATCCAACAGTAGGATTTGCAACCTGGGATCGGCCGGTGAAGGCAATCTGGAATATTGAGTACGCACTGATCCCGTTCTTCGGCTGGGTATCATTCATTCTTGGCTGGGTAATCCTGCGCCAGAAGCCGGCACAGGCCAGGCGACAGATTGCAAAAGCGGCGAACTACGTTGCGAATGGCGGCCTGGTCTACTTATCTGCTGAGGGTAAAAGAAGCCACGACGGCCAGTTAAATACCTACAAGAAAGGGCCAGTAGTTATGGCAATAAATGCACAGGCGCCAATCCACCCGATTTATATCGCGGGAAGCCGCAACTGCATGCCGCCTGGCGCATGGAAAATACGTCCCGGCAAAATAATCCTGAACTACTTGAAGCCCATCCCAACCGCCGGAATGACTTATGAAGATCGCGATACGCTGCTTGAGAAGCTGCGCGCAGTGGGTGAAAAAGAGCATTGCCGCTGGTCAGGGAACCGTGTTTCACTAGCCTGATCAATCGCGGCATTGCGCGTTTGACCCCCTGCCCATTTTTGATAGCTGAATAATGGGGGTCTCCACAAAAGCTCCGGAACAGAGGGTCTGGGGCGCGGAAGGTAAAATTGCCGCCCGGCGACCAGGCTGGCATCAACAGAGAACAACCCCATGAAAGATTCGATTATTCTGCATCACTACGAAGCCTCGCCATACGCAGAGAAGATTCGATTGATGTTTGGATTGACCGACTCACACTGGCTTTCCCTGCTGTCGCCGGTTTGGCCGCCCCGACCCAATGTCGACCCACTGACTGGAGGCTACCGTCGAATTCCTGTCGCCCAGATAGGTGCGGACGTTTTCTGTGATACCGCCCTGATTGCACAGGAGGTTGCGCGACTAAACGACTGCCCGGCTCTCGATCCTGCGACCGTCCGGGGCAGTGCAGTGGCGTTGATGAAACAGGCAGAGGGCGAGGCTTTCTTTGCAGCGATCTCAGCAGTGTCACCATTTCGGCTGGTCAACACATTGATGCGAGACTACGGGCCGATCGGAGCCGGCCGTTTTATAAAAGACAGGGTCAGTCTTATGAGTGGCGGAACACTCAAGCCTCCCGGGGCTGCAGCGGCAAAACTGGTCCTGCGCGCACTGCTTGATGCC
This sequence comes from Porticoccaceae bacterium, assembly GCA_041571855.1. Lineage (GTDB taxonomy): Bacteria > Pseudomonadota > Gammaproteobacteria > Pseudomonadales > Porticoccaceae > JACKOF01. The sequence goes on along the minus strand of JBFFTH010000220.1, from coordinate 15 downwards.
CTGGAGGCCAGGCTG
>JBFFTH010000219.1:0-2144 GCA_041571855.1 Porticoccaceae bacterium | reverse complement strand
GGTCAGGATAGTTTTCTCGTCGCAGCTTCCTTCACGCTGCTGATCGTGCTGCTCCTGCAAACGGCGATAATGGGCGCGATGATTGCCATCCGCGAGCCGTCACAACTGAAGCAGGTGCTGGTGCACTGGCGACCGGCGGCACTGGTTGGATTGTCCGGCGGCATCGCCTCGGTGGGTTGGTTCAGCGCCTTCACGCTGCAAAACGCGACCTACGTGCGCGCGCTCGGGCAGATCGAACTGGTTTTCACCTTCGTCGCCACACTGATCTTTTTTCGCGAAAAGGTCAGTCTCGCCGAAATCGTCGGCATCGGCCTGGTCACCATGGCGATCCTGATCATCCTGCTGGCCTGATGGTTACACAGCCAGGCTCTCTGTTTTGCGCCAGCAGAGATTTACCTGAAAAGGCATTTGATATCGCTCAGCATCGCCAGAATCCTACTGCCAAAACCTAATTACGCAGAAAAACCAATCAGCACCAAAACCGATATGACCGAAACAGATCGGCTGACCCTGCCCCGAACAGGTGGGTTATGCTTCCTCGTATAGACGCCCCTCTGTCAACTGGAATCAGTTATATTGATCACCGAGCGGGTTTTGATCATGGACTAACATCCTCGTATTCGCGTGCTGGTTAACGCATTAAGATCTGTCCGTTTTGGGGTAACCACTATCTATACTCAGGGGCTGAATTTTCTAAGGAAGAACACGTGGGCTTCCCAATCTCTGTCTTAACCTCAGGATCAATCTGTTGATTCAAGCTGACAGCAACCTGTTTGGGTATTCAGTAACGATCCTCACGCAGCCGTCTTATTCAGCGATTCCCAAACAAACCCGACCATTTCCCGGGCACAAGCGACTTTGACCTTGTTGGGATGTTTTCCAGCCAGAAGCAATCGATTGCCTTTTTTGCTCAGCCGGCGTAAACAGCGATCCGCAATCTCAATGAATTCAGAATTCGTGTGCGCCCGCCTGGCCTTGAGATCCTTGCTGATGCGGGTTGTTCGGTAGCCGCGCTGATTGGCCTCGATGAATGCCGTGCGCAAGTAGCGATTGCCGAATTTGGTGATGCCAAAGCGATTGTGTTTCCCGCCCGAGGAATATTCCCGGATATCCATGCCGATCCAGGAGGTCAGCTGTCGTGGGTGAGGAAAGCGTTTGATGTCGCCGATTTCGGTAATCATGGTTAACGCAAAGATATGCTTGATCCCCTTGTAACAGGTCAGGGCCTGAACGGGCTTTTCGTAGCACTGTGTTTTCGCCAGGTCCTCAATCTGTCGGCCATAGTCCGCCAGGACATGGTTCAGTTGTTTCAATTGGCGCAGTAATAGCGTCAGGTTCACTTTGAGACTGCCTGACGAGGCTTCGATGGTGCGTTCCAGCCAGCCATAGTGGTGTTTTGTCCAATGGGTTTTGTTCTGGGCCTTGTAGTGCAATCCGCTTCGACGCAACAGAGACTGCAAATGCTTGCGCAGTTCTGTTTGCTGCTGCATCAGTTTCTGGCGGGAACGCAGCAGATCGCGATCCTGCTCCGTTTGCGCCTCGGGTACGTTGACAAACGTCAGCAGGCCCTTGGCGTAGAATTGCGCCAGTTGCGCCGCGTCAATACGATCGGTCTTGACTTGTTTGCCGCGGGGATGGGGGATACTCGTCGGCGCGACCACGTCACAGTGATAGCCTTTATCGGTGAGATCCCGCTGCAGGGTATAACCGATATATGATGCCTCATAGCACAGCTTCAGTTCGCACCCTGGAAACCGGCCACTGATTTTCTCCAGCTGGCCGAGTAAAGCTTTCAAGTTCGGCCGGCAATTGAAATCAAGGACCTCGCCGGTCTGCTGATCCAGTGCCGAGCCGTGGAACTGCGTATCGTCGACATCAAGACCGATGTGGATTAGAGTGGGTTTCATAGACGCCTCCTTTTTACCATTGAATTCAGTGGCATAACTTACCACTTTGAGGTATCCATCCTGGATGGTAGCCCTCGTTTCAATTAAAAAGAGGGGCGTCTATATCTTCTATACGCCAGTTTTATCTATTGCTGGGCGAGGAGGCCTCGATCTTTGAAGAGGTAGCGGCTACCCGAGCGGTTCACTTTGTATTCAAATGTTATCTGACAAAATTGCGGGATAAACTCACCAGACTTG
>JBFFTH010000218.1:0-2176 GCA_041571855.1 Porticoccaceae bacterium | reverse complement strand
TCTACATCATCTTCGATGAGGATACCGACCTCTACTGGGCACGGGCAAGGGTGCTGGAATACCTGAGCCAGGTGGCACCGACATTGCCGGAAAGTGCACGGCCGCAACTGGGACCGGATGCCACCGGGGTAGGATGGGTGTATATCTACGCCCTGACCGACAGGTCAGGAAAACACGATATCAGCCAGCTGCGATCCATCCAGGACTGGTTCCTGAAGTATGAGTTGCAAACAGTTCCGGGCGTTTCCGAGGTTGCTACCGTCGGCGGCATGGTACGGCAGTACCAGGTCACAGTTAACCCGGAAAAAATGCGGGCATTCGACATCCCCCTCGCCCATATACAGACGGCGATCAAGCGTGCCAATCAGGAAGTCGGCGCATCTGTCATCGAGATGGCTGAGGCGGAATACATGGTCAGGGCTTCGGGCTACATCAAGAATATAAATGACCTGGCCAATATCCCCCTGGGGGTAAACGAGAATGGCACGCCACTGCGGCTGGGCGACCTGGCGGAGATTAACCTCGGCCCGCAAATGCGTCGCGGCATCGCCGACCTGGATGGCGAGGGGGAGACCGTGGGTGGCATCGTGGTGATGCGCTTTGGTGAAAATGCGCAAAGCACGATTGAAGGTGTTAAACGCAAACTCACAGCACTGAAACAGAGCCTGCCGGAAGGGGTGGAGGTGGTCACGGTCTATGATCGCTCGGGCCTGATAACGGATGCCATTTCCAATTTATGGCGAAAACTGGCCCAGGAGTTATTGCTGGTTGGGCTGATCTGCCTGCTGTTTCTGTTTCATTTTCGCTCGGCGATGGTGGCAATTATTACCCTGCCCGTTGGGATTCTGGTCGCTTTTATCGTCATGTATGTCGAGGGCATCAACGCCAACATTATGTCACTGGGTGGCATCGCCGTTGCTATCGGCACCATGGTCGATGGTGCCATTGTGATGGTGGAAAACCTGCACAAACACATGGAGCGATCAGAGCAGGAGACGAAAAACCGCTGGGAAATTGTCGCTGAATCAGCCGCAGAGGTCGGACCAGCGCTATTTTTCAGCTTGCTGATTATCACCGTCAGTTTTATCCCCGTATTTACACTGCAAGCCCAGGAAGGGCGCATGTTTGCGCCGCTGGCTTATACCAAGACCTTTGCCATGGCAGCAGCGGCAATCATTACAGTGACATTGGTGCCGGCGTTAATGGGATTTTTTATTCGCGGAAAGATAAGGGGTGAGCGGGAGAACCCCGTCAATCGCTTTCTTGCCGCAGCCTACAGCCCAGTTTTGAAAAATGTTCTGCAATACCCAAGAACCACCATCCTGATCGCCACTGTCGCCCTTGTCAGTTGTTTGTGGCCAATCAACAGGCTTGGCAGCGAGTTTATGCCGCCGCTGGATGAGGGCGACCTGATGTACATGCCGACCACTTACCCGGGGATTTCCATCGGCAAGGCCCGAGAATTGTTGCAGCAGACAGATAAACTGATCCGTACCGTACCCGAGGTGGAAACGGTATTTGGCAAAATAGGGCGGGCAGAAACTGCCACTGATCCTGCGCCCCTGACCATGATTGAAACTTTCATCCAGCTGAAAGACCGCAGTCAGTGGCGCCCGGGCATGACAAGCGAAAAACTGAAGGCCGAGCTCGATTCACTGGTGACAATTCCCGGGCTTACCAATGCCTGGGTAATGCCCATCAAAACCCGTATCGATATGCTGGCAACGGGAATAAAAACGCCTGTCGGAATCAAGGTTGCAGGACCTGACCTGGCTGAAATACAGAAAATCGGTCAGCAACTGGAGACGATTTTGGCTGAAATGCCAGGAACAGCATCCGTTTATTCCGAGCGAGTGGCGGGGGGGAGGTACATCAAGGTCGACATAGATCGTGAAAAGGCATCCAGATTCGGGCTGAATATAGACGATGTACAACAGGTTATAGCGACTGCAATCGGCGGTATGAACGTTACCTACACGGTAGAAAAACTGGAGCGATACCCGGTAAATCTGCGCTATCCGCAATCCTACAGGGACTCACCGGAACAACTGCAGTTACTCCCCATTGTGACCGCGCAGGGGCAGCGGATAGCACTCGGTGATGTCGCCGATATCTTTATAGAGGACGGCCCGCCGGGCATCAAGAGCGAGAATGCCCGCATCAATGGCTGGGTTTT
>JBFFTH010000217.1:0-2213 GCA_041571855.1 Porticoccaceae bacterium | reverse complement strand
TATGGATGTGCCGCTGACGGAGGCTGAGACCAGTGCCATTTTTGAAAACCCGCCCTACTGGAGTTTCTGCTGGGGCAGTGGAAAAGCACTGGCGCAACAGCTGTTGCAGAATCCGGACCTGGTGCGTGGCAAAACGGTACTGGATTTTGGTTGCGGATCCGGCGTAGTGGCCATTGCAGCGGTGAAGGCGGGTGCTGCAAGGGTAATAGCCTGCGATATTGATCCGGTTGCACTGGCGGCAACGCGTCACAATGCCAGGCTCAATAATGTCGAGCTTGCTTACCTGGAGGATTTCTTCAGCCTGCAAGAATCCGTCGATGTGCTGCTGGCTGCAGATGTGCTCTACGATCCTGATAATCTGCCGTTGCTGCGGGCATTTTGTGAAAAGGCCGGCACTGTCTTGGTGGCTGATTCACGGGTTAAAAACTTCTCCTGCCCCGGCTTTGAGCCAAGCGGCGAGATTTACTCGGTTACCGAGCCGGATCTGGGTGAAATTGAGGATGTGAAAACGGTGCGGTTTTATCGTGCATCAGGCGGCGGCGCTGACCGGATTGACCCGGCCGCAACTTGTTTCCGGGAAGCGGGGAACAGGCAATAGCCTGCTCGCGCTAGCACAGCGGTAAAGTTGTTTGCTTGACGGTCGATACAGTCGAAATAAAACAGGAGTCTCAGAGCAGATGAAAAGCATTTTCACGGTTGCCTACTACGGATGGCTGGTGATTTCTGCCTGCGTTGCGGTATATTTTCTGTTCTACGATTTTGCGCCGGTATGGCTGGGCGTGCTAATGGCTTCATTGCCACCGCTGGTCAACCGGTGGTGGCAGTTTGATGATGGCAGCTCGCCGTCTGCCAAGGCGAAATACCCCAGGCTTTCTCTGTTTGAGCTTTCGGCCATCGCCTGGGTAATCCTGACGCTGTCGGAGTTCGGCCAGCCGCTCTGGCTGGCGCTGGGGTGTCTGGGTGGCTTTTTGCTGCATAGCTACTGGGTAGAAGGTGGCAGCCCTGATTGAGTTCAGGCGAGTTCAGCAGCCAAAAACTGGCCGCTTCAGTTTTTTATAACGGAATCTCTGCACCCGTTGCAGAAAAAGTAAAGTTTCATGAGTAAGTCCTATGTCCGATAATATTTTCCTCGATCGCTCCAACTGGCTGCGCCTGCCGGTTTCCAACCTGAAACAGGGGATGTTTGTCGCATCTCTGGACAGGCCATGGATGGAGACGCCCTTTCTGACCCAGGGCTTTGTGATCAGCAGCGAGGCAGAAATTCGAAAACTCCGGGAGTACTGTAAATACGTTTACGTGGATAAGGGGGGCAGTTCCTGGAGAGCCAAAAAAGATCCTTTTCGCCAAACCTTCGGGCAAGCCAGGGGGACGGCTAAAGACCCTGATAAGGCGGGATTGGCAGATCGGGTTAAAGGTAAAGATGCCCAGAGCCTGGTAGCAACCATTAATATGCGCACACCATATCCGGTGACCACCGCCGTTGCCGAAGAGCACCGGCTGGCACACGAAACCTACAGCCGGGCGAGGGAAGTTACAGCGGATATACTCAATCAGGCAGGGGCGGGCAATGCCATTGAAACGGAAGCTGCCAGCGAGGTGGTCAGGCATTGTGTCGATAGTATTTTGCGCAATCCCGATGCCCTGATGTGGATGACAAAAAACAGGCACGTGGAGAGTTACAGGCTTGAGCACAGCATCAATGTGTGTGTTCTGGCCATTACCTTTGGCCGTCATTTAAGGCTGGATACCTCCAGGCTGGAAAAGCTCGGCATGGCGGGACTGCTGCACGATGTGGGGACTATGCAGATACCCGATCAGGTTCTCAATAAAACCGGCGCCTTGAGCGAGGAAGAGTTCACTCTTATTCGCAGCCATACCACCAGGGGTCGGGATCTGTTGCTCAAGAGTGGCGGCTCCCTCACTTACAGCATGGATGCGGCGGTTAACCACCACGAGCGAGCAGACGGAAAAGGCTATCCCCGCGGTCTTTTGTCACATGAGCTATCGGACTATGCGAGGATAATATCTATTGTCGATGCCTTCGATGCCATGATCAGTGAACGCCACCACGCGCCGGCAAAGTCGACGCATGAGGCGCTGAAGGTGATTTTCCGCGAGCGCGGCAAGCAATTCGACGAGGAACTGGCGTTGGAGTTTATACAGCTGATCGGCCCCTATCCTCCGGGGACACTGGTGGAGTTGCAAAACGGTTG
>JBFFTH010000216.1:0-2235 GCA_041571855.1 Porticoccaceae bacterium | reverse complement strand
TTGCGCGAGTTGGAGATGCTGCCACGAGGCAGGGCCAGGAAAGCACAGAAAGTGATTGAGGCGCGCAACTCGCAGTGGGTGCGGGCACCCCAGGCTGGCCTGATGCGCATTGAAGCGGCCCTGGGCGCCCGGGTAACCAACGGACAGATCATTGGCCGAATTTCAGACAGTATTGGCGAAAATGAAGCCACCGTTGTATCGCCGGTCACCGGTATCATCATCGGCCGCAACAACCTGCCTGTGGTCAATGAGGGCGACGCCCTGTTTCATATCGCCAGCTTCGCCAATTCCGTCACCGTGGAAAAAGCCATAGGGACTTTCCACGAAGAACATATCGAGGGGCTCGGGGAAGGCGACTACGTCGATCCCGCTGTGCTCTAGGGGTAATAACTTACAGCCCTCGCTGCCACTCCTGGCGCAGGCTTATACGCCCGGGCTGGTGGATGGCTGTTCGCACCTGCTCCAGCAGTCTCGACTTGTCGCGCCCTAAAATGCCCTTCAGCACAAGGTAGTTGGACGCGTGGTCACTGCGAAACACGGTTTTTTCCAGTGACAGGTTCTCCAGTAGCAATTCCATTTCCAGGAATAACTGGTGCTGACTCAGTGGCTGGAATTCCCCCTCGAAGCCCGCCTGGAAGCGCTCCTGCCCCAAGGGAAAGGTCACCACCAGAGTGGAGAGATATTCCGGCTGTGCCTCGCTCATCAGGCGGGCAGAGTTAACCGCATGCTGCTCCAGGTATTGCTGGCCACCAAGGCCGTTAAGTATCATCACCGAACTCTTCATACCGGCCCGCTTGATTTTCTGCAAAGCCTGCAGTGAGGACGCAAAGCTCTCCCCTTTTTGCACTTTTTCCAGTACCAGGTCATCTCCGGATTCACAGCCCACATACATTAAAGTCAGTCCGAGCTGGGCCAATTCGGCCAGCTCTTCGACGGATTTATTTTTCAGGTTGCGCGGCAGGCAGTACGAGGAGACGCGCTGGATTGCCGGCAGGTATTTCCGAATCAGCAGCAGAATTTCTTTCAGGCGCCGGAATGAAAGCGTCATGGCATCGCCGTCGGCGAGAAAGATGCGGCGGAATGGATAGCCGGATGCAGCGGCCTGTTGAAGTTCCTGCTCAAGCTCGGCAGCCGGTTTTACCGAGAAATTTTTCTGCGGCGCGGTATACATCTCGCAGAAGCGGCACTTGTTCCAGGAGCAGCCGTTGGTAACCTGCAGGATCAGCGAATGCGCCTCACTGGGCGGACGAAAAACAGGTTCAATATAATCAAACAGCACGGTTACTCCCGTCGCCAGGTTGTTCCTTCACGGGAGTCCTCCAGCACAATCCCCTCTGCGGCAAGATCATTCCGGATCTGGTCAGCACGGGCAAAGTCTCGCTTTTTCTTGGCCTCGGCACGCTCGGCTATCAGCTCGACAATAGACTCGGCTGACAGGTCATGACTGCCGCCGGCCTGCAGGAAGGACGCGGGCTCCGCCTGCAGTATGGCAAAGATCGCCGCAATACCCTTTAACTCCCCGGCCAGCACAGTCGCCTTTGCCAGGTCAGTTTTTGCCGTAGTATTTATCTCCCGAACAAGCTGGTACATAGCTGCCAGCGCTTCGGGCGTGTTGAAATCGTCGTTCATGGCCTCGACCACGCGCTGGTAGTGACTGGAGCCACTGAGAGCAGGCAGCGCTACGGGTTCAACCTCAGCAAAGGGTTTCAGCGCGGTGTAAAAACGATCCAGGCCACCCTTTGCCTCCACCAGGTTTTCCTCCGAGTAATTGATCGGGCTGCGGTAGTGGCTGGAGAGCAGGAAATAGCGCACCACTTCCGGGTGATATTTCTTCAGCACTTCGCGGATTGTGAAGAAGTTACCCAGAGACTTGGACATTTTTTCATTGTCCACCCGCACGGCACCGGCATGCATCCAGGTATTGACGTATTTCTTGCCGGTTGCCGCCTCGCTCTGGGCAATCTCGTTCTCGTGGTGTGGAAATGGCAGGTCAGGGCCACCACCGTGAATATCAAAGGTTTCACCAAGACAGCAAACGGACATCGCAGAACACTCGATGTGCCAGCCCGGGCGCCCTCGTCCCCAGGGAGCATCCCAGCCCACTTCATTTTCCCCCGCCGCTTTCCAAAGGGCAAAGTCACGGGGATCCTCTTTGGCCTCTCCCACTTCGATGCGGGCACCGGCCAGCAGGTCTTCCGGGTTTCGCTTACTGAGCTTGCCGTAGTCGGCAAAGCG
>JBFFTH010000215.1:0-2266 GCA_041571855.1 Porticoccaceae bacterium | reverse complement strand
TCTTAAAACGAACCGGCTGTTTTAAATCAGACTGGTCATAAAGATAGAGGATCGAAATTTGCTGGTGTACATTCTCGGTGTCGCTAAAAAGGAAAAAAGCATCCCCGCCGGTAATTTGCCTCATTTTAATGGTCCCTGTTTCTGGTAGTGCGTCCGGTCGATCTAAAGTCGATTAACAACAGGATTGTGAACTATAACGACAGATAATCAAGCCACTTGTCTGTACCGGGGTGGGTATCGGCAAGTCGCGGGGTAGAGGTTGCCGTTTGTGGCTGGGAGGTTGCAGATAAAAGCCGGTTGGGCGTTGATGACAGTGGCAACGATCTCTGTTCAGCCGCCACGCCTGCTGAGTTTTGATTTGCAGGAAGATAAGACCTGTGCACCTATGGTTAGATATGGCGCACAGGTCCTGATCGTGGGTTAGAACGACGGGATGGGCTCTTCAGCTCTTTCCGGCCTGTCGTTCAGGAGGGCCTTCACTTCGAGGTACTCCTCAAAGCCATGCTTGCCCAGCTCGCGGCCAATGCCGGACATTTTATAGCCGCCAAAGGGCGCCTTGAGTTCCTGCATGGCGCCGTTGATATGGACATTACCGGCCCTTAGACGACGGGCCAGTTTGCGCGTCCGCCTCATGTCGCCGCCATGAATATAAGCGGCCAGCCCGTAGGGCGTGTCGTGGGCAATGCGGATGGCTTCTTCTTCATCGTCGTAGGGAATCATGCACAGTACCGGCCCGAAGATTTCCTCCTGGGCAATGGTCATTTTGTTGTCAACATTGCTGAATACGGTGGGTTTGATATAGCAGCCGCATTCAATGCCCTCCGGCAGTTCCGGCCCGCCGCAGACCAGTTTGGCGCCTTCCTGGATACCGGTTTCTATCATGCTGCGAACTTTGTTGAAGTGCGGGAGGTTGGCCACAGGTCCTGTAGTGGTGTTTGGATCCATCGGGTCGCCGATAACCAGCGCGCCAACGAACTGCACTGCAATCTCCTCCGCTTCGGCCAGCCTGGAAGCCGGCACCAGCATGCGCGAGGGCGCACTGCAGTTCTGCCCACTGTTCAGCATGATGGCATTAAGTCCCTGGGTAACGGCCAGTTCCAGATCGGCGTCTTCGAGAATAATGTTGGGAGACTTACCACCCAGTTCCAGCGAAAGCCTTTTCATGGTTTTCGCGCCGGACTCGTAGATCATTTGCCCTGCCCGGGTGGAGCCGGTAAAGGATGCCAGGTCCACGTCGGGATGGGAGGTGAGGGGGGCGCCGACAGCCGGCCCGTCACCGTTCACCAGGTTGAAGACGCCTGCCGGGACGCCGGCCTCATGAAGGATTTCAGCCAGGATGTAGGAGTCAAACGGGGCCATCTCGCTGGGTTTCAGTACCATGGTACAACCGGCGGCCAGTGCCGGCGCAACCTTGCTCGAAACCTGGTGTGCCGGCCAGTTCCAGGGAGAGACCAGTGCGCAGACGCCCACCGCATCGTGGACAATAGTCGCGTGGCCCAGAGGTTCCTCGAAGTGGAAATCCTCGAGAACGTCGAGGGTGTTGGCAAAGTTGGCGATAGGTATCTGGGACTGGAAGGGCATGGAGATGGTATGGAAAGGTGCGCCCATTTGCTCGGTAATTGCCAGGGCCACATCCTCGGCTCTTTCCGTATAGATGGCGATAACTTTTTCGAGAATCGCCATGCGTTCCTCGCGACTGGTCGTTGACCAACTCTCAAAAGCGCCCCTGGCCGCGGCTACCGCGGCATTGACGTCAGCTTCGCTGCCCATGGAAATCACCCCAGCAGGTTCCATGGTTGCCGGGTTCATGATCTGGAGTTCATTTGCCACCTGCGGGTCCACCCACTGGCCATTAATATAAAATTTTCTGCAATCTCTCATCGCTAAGTCCCCTGTTTGTTTGCTTTGTTATGCGGCACCGCTTGTGCGATGCGTCAAAAACACCCTGGTTCGCTTGAAGCCAAGGGATACATTAAATCTGAGTCCCTGCCTGTTTACCAGCGCCACATCTATCGATGGGATACAACGCTTGGCAACTTTATCTTGTGGGCGATGCCGGCTGGCCAGAAAAGGCCCCCGGCAATATTTCCGGTGAATGGGTGAATGCTGCGTTGGCGTTGACAGGTCCTGATTGGAGGTCAGCAACTTGCCGGGAAGGGGTGCTGTTGGCTCGGGGGATGGGTGAATTAGTAACTTGCTTGAACCTGGTTCAGTGCGGTTGAGCCGGGGGCAAATTGCCGGGTTGCGTTTGGTGTGGCAGCCCCTG
>JBFFTH010000214.1:0-2279 GCA_041571855.1 Porticoccaceae bacterium | reverse complement strand
TTTTCATAGTCAGAAAATTTAATCAGGTGATGAACGAACCACTCGATAATGGCAAATGAAACGATCATGCCAATGCTCGCGGCACCGTAGACCACGACACGGTTCAACGCAAAACGGGCACTCAGCACACGATGGCGAAGAGCTGCATAGGCAAATATCAACATGGAGGTTAGGCCGATTGTGCGTGGAGCCCAGGTGAGAACCTGTATCAGCTTTTCATCCGTTGTCCATAGCCGAATACCAGATACCAGCAATGGCGCAATGGCAAGTAACCCAAATGCCAGGCCCACCCAGAAATGTCGCTCCCGCAGCTCTCCTTTGCTGTTACGCCAGTTGCTCCACATGATCGCTATCACGAGTAATGTCCAGGTTATGGGCGCGAGAGACACAAACTCCCGGTACATCGGCGCATAGTAGCCCAGCGACCGGGTCACCGTAACTGCCAGCATCACCAGGAACAGGACCGCCTGAACGGGTACCGCATAGCGCAGCAGCCAGCGCTTGGTCACTGTGTCCCGTGGATTGTCGTCCGGAAAGTTAAAGAAAAAAACAAGGAATGAAAAACCTGTCCCAACAAACATTGGCCCCCAAAGCAGGTGCCCAGCCAGAAATGCTGTGCCCTGTGGAAAAAACAGGTAGTTCGCGAGATGGCCCCTGGTTGTTGTCAGAATAAGCAAGGCGAGTGACAGCGCCCTGAAGGACAAGCCATTGGGCTGGCGAAACGCGACTAACAGACCCAAAACCAATGCCAACAGCCCATAGATCATGCCCATGATGTAGAGAGCAGAGGAAACCTGTCGGGTGCCCTGAATTGTGTCAACCATCACATGGCGGGGCACGCCCTCATGAACCAGGGTCAGACCCACTGTCTCGTGGGCCTCGAGCCAGCGATAGGCATCGGAGGCATGGTCGGGAAACCAGACGTCACCCGGCTTTGCACCGACAGCCAGCAGTGGGGAGTCGGGTGCGATCGCTTCAATAACAAAGCGGGAGCGTCCCCATTCCGGAATCTCGCTGTATGTAATACCAAGAGTTCCCCGAGAGTCGGGTGCAATAACACGGGGTGCATAGCGGACTTCTGCTGCAAACAGCAGCGCCATAAACAGCGCAACGCAGATAACCAGAACCTTCCATCCCCCGCTTGAGAGGGTTAGTCCGCGCATAAACTTTATCGCCCCTTTTTATTGTCACAGGCCCAGTGCTTTCACCGAGTATAGTCAAAATCTGGCGATTTTTTCTTTTTCCGGCGCGGTCGTTCGCTCACATGCTCTGGAGTAGACTCCCTAATTAAAGGGGTCAAAGCCCTTTTCTTGGTCGCACGTTTGTGAAATAAGTAATTTTCCCTTCTATACTGGAATGAGTATCATCCGTGTTAATCTTGTCACAAGACCTCATGAAAAAGACCAAGCCCTGATACGGATTTCGATCCGACGCTCCGGTTGCGAGTGACTCCATAACTAACTAATAATTATGCAAGGAGTCAAGTTGTGCCGCGTGGATGCGGGCCTGGTTTTGGGCACGGATCACGGACTGATCATCTCCGGGGCCGGCAAGTCCTTCTGTGGCCACAAGAACCGCCAGGCTTAGTATTAACGAGAAGTAGCGCTCCGCATCGGGTTCGGGGCTGAGCGTTTTTTTCGAAGTAGGTAACTGGATCAAACGAAGAATTTGCCAGGACAGGATTTCATAATTAAAAGCTCACCCATTTACATCCTGACGATCTTCACCGGCGCCTTCCTGCTATTCCAGGTTCAGCCCCTGATCGGCAAATATATCCTCCCCTGGTTCGGTGGCAGCCCCGCGGTGTGGACCACCTGTATGCTGTTTTTCCAGGTCACGCTGGTCGCGGGATACGCCTATGCACATATCCTGAGCACGCGCCTGGCGCTTCGCTGGCAGGCCGGTGTGCATATTGGCCTGTTGCTGTGCGCACTGCTCTTTCTGCCGATCATTCCTGCAGACACCTGGAAACCGGAAGCCGGCGGTAACCCGACCCTGCAGATACTGTTGTTACTGACGGTCAGCCTGGGTGTGCCCTTTTTTGCACTTTCGACCACGGGGCCGTTGTTGCAGCGCTGGTTTAGCATGACCCACCCGAAGCGGTCACCTTACCGGCTATACGTGTGGTCGAATATCGGTTCGTTCCTGGCGCTGGGCAGTTACCCCTTCCTGCTGGAACCCAATGTGTCGCGCTCTGCACAGTCGAGTCTTTGGTCAATGGGGCTGGTCTTCTTCTCCCTTAGCTGTGGCTATTGCGCCCTCCAGCTTTACCGACAGGG
>JBFFTH010000213.1:0-2359 GCA_041571855.1 Porticoccaceae bacterium | reverse complement strand
GGATTTCCCGGTTTGCCAGCGGCAGCATCACGCTTTTGCCAATCATTGACTGGTAGCGCTCGTCATTGGGGTTGACCGCCACGGCGGTGTCGCCCAGCATGGTTTCCGGCCGGGTGGTGGCAACGGTCAGGTGACCACTGCCGTCACTGAGGAGATATCTGAAGTGCCAGAGACTGCCGCTTTCCTCCTCGGAGATAACTTCCAGGTCTGAGATGGCGGTATGCAGTTTCGGGTCCCAGTTGACCAGGCGGTTGCCGCGATAGATGAGCCCGTCTTCGTAGAGGCGGATAAAGACTTCCTGCACTGCCTGGTAAAACCCTTCGTCCATGGTGAACCGTTCCCGGCTCCAGTCCGGGGATGCACCGAGCCGCCGCAGCTGTTGAGTGATGGTGCCCCCGGACTCCTCCTTCCACTCCCAGACTTTTTCGATAAATTTTTCGCGGCCCAGATCGTGACGGGTTATTCCCTCGGCATCGAGCAGTCGTTCGACGACCATCTGGGTGGCGATACCGGCGTGATCAGTGCCCACTTGCCACAGGGTATTGTTGCCCTGCATGCGATGATAGCGAATCAGGGCATCCATGATGGCTTCCTGGAAGCCGTGTCCCATGTGCAGGCTGCCGGTGACATTGGGCGGCGGTATCATGATGCAGTAGGACTCTGCATTTTGATCCTGTGCAGGCTTGAAGTAGCCGCGATCTTCCCAGGTTTTGTACCAGTTGCTTTCGATGTCCTGAGGACGGTAGGTTTTTTCCATCATTTTGCGCTGTAGAGTTGGGGGCCAATACGGTTGGTCAGGGCTGGTTAGCCCGGAATGGCAAAGGGCGAAATTATACTGATAAGCTCAGTTTTCGTCGATGGAATGTTGAGCTGTCGGCCCTGGCGGGGTTGCTGTATCACGCTCTATTTCTGCCAGCAGCTTTTCACGCAGCAGTTGTTCCAGTTTTGGCAGTTGCTCGGCGACCAGTTGGTTTACTAACTGCTCGACGTGCTCCGTGGTTATGTCGGCTGCGAAGACTGCCTGCGGTTGCGCGAGCCGATGCGGTGACCTGGTCTGTTCGGCAACCTGTTCAGGGTCCGCTTGCCCGGCTGGCTCGCAGTGGTCGGTGAGTATCGGTATATCCAGGCAATCACTGTCCTGCACCGGGTCCATAGTCTCAGGGCTATCCTCCATAATCGGCATGTTGGGCCTGGACTCCTCGCCCTCGCAATTCAGCACAGTCCGCAGGGAGGCCAGTTCGCCGATCAGGCTTTGTTCCGGGCTGGCTTTATCGCTCATCTCTTGCCCAGATCATAATACTCTAAGGGGTATCCGCGGTTTTTATAGCGCACGAAACTGTTCCGCTTGCTTGCCGTGTGTTCGGGGTCATCGTAGATGATTTCAGCGACCTTCTCAAAGCGGCTGAACCAGTCGGGCGTCTGCTGGCTGAGGCTGATCAGCAGGCCGTGATGTTCGCCGGGGTCGTCGTGACAGGTGATTGCAATGCTGCTTTCGGTAACTTCATTCGTCGAGTGAGGCAGGAATGCAGTATCGCTGTAGCTCCACAGCAATGAATCCAGTTGCTGCACAACTTCCGGGTCTGCGTGGATCAGAACCTGCATATCCTGTCGCCAGGCCTTTTCAGTCAGTTTGCAGGCCAGCAGCAGGGCGCTTTGCTGGTCGCCGCTGATCTGGTAAAAATTGATATTCGTCATCGCTGCTCAATCAGTTGCCGGCGGTGGACAGCAGGTACTCCATCAGCAGCGGAACTGGCCTGCCAGTTGCCCCTTTATTGCTGCCACTGTTCCAGGCTGTGCCCGCGATATCCAGGTGCGCCCAGCGATAATCTTTGGTAAATCGGGCCAGAAAACAGGCGGCGGTAACGCTGCCGGCATTGCGGCCACCGATATTGGCCATGTCGGCAAAATTGCTTTTCAGCTGTTGATCGTACTCGGGCCAGATGGGTAGTCGCCAGGCCCTGTCATCTGCGCTCGCGCCGGCATCGATGAGTTTGTCTGCCAGGGCATCGCTGTTGCTGAACAGGCCGGAGGCATGGTTGCCGAGGGCAATCACGCAGGCGCCGGTCAGGGTGGCGATATCAATCACTGTTTCGGGATTAAAGCGCTCCGCATAGGTGAGTGCGTCACAGAGGATCAGTCGCCCCTCGGCATCGGTGTTGAGAATTTCGATGGTTTGACCGGACAGGCTTTTGACGATATCCCCCGGTTTGGTAGCGCTGCTGCCGGGCATGTTTTCCACGGTTGGAATCACACCGACCACGTTGATCGCCGGTTCCAGTTCGCCGAGGGCTGCAAAAACGCCGAGCACGCTGGCAGCGCCACACATGTCATACTTCATTTCGTCCATGCCCGCACCCGG
>JBFFTH010000212.1:0-2362 GCA_041571855.1 Porticoccaceae bacterium | reverse complement strand
CATCTTTAGGCCGCAGCTGAAAGGGTGTTTCTCACCAGATTTCGGCGCCAAAAACAAACATTCCTCGCGGTTAGTTTTGATATTAAGGGTCTTCATGACACGGTTTATTTTTGTTACAGGTGGCGTTGTTTCTTCGCTGGGTAAAGGCATTGCATCAGCGTCGCTCGGCGCCATCCTGGAAGCTCGTGGTCTCAGCGTTACTATTCTCAAGCTCGATCCTTATCTGAATGTTGATCCCGGCACCATGAGCCCGATTCAGCACGGTGAAGTTTTCGTTACCGAAGATGGCGCGGAAACGGATCTGGACCTGGGGCACTATGAGCGTTTCATCTCATCAAAGATGGGCAAGCTGAACAACTTTACCACCGGCCAGGTTTACGAAACCATTCTTCGTCGCGAACGCCGCGGGGATTACCTGGGCGGTACTGTACAGGTTATTCCCCATGTCACCGATGAGATCAAGCGTCGTGTGCTGGCAGGCAGTGAGGGATACGACATCGCCATTGTCGAAATTGGCGGCACCGTCGGTGACATTGAATCGCAGCCATTCCTGGAAGCTGTGCGTCAGCTCAAAATTGAATTTGGCTACAAGCATGCCATGCTTATGCACCTGACCCTGGTGCCCTATATCGCCACTGCCGGTGAAACCAAAACCAAGCCCACACAGCACTCGGTGAAAGAACTTCGCTCCATCGGCCTGCAGCCCGATATTCTGCTGTGTCGCTCCGAGGTAGAACTGGAGTCGGGACAGATCAAGAAAATTGCCCTGTTTACCAATGTGGAAGAGCGGGCAGTGATCCCGATGCTGGATGCCAAAACCATTTATTCCATTCCTCACGATCTCGAGCGGAGGGGGCTGGATGAAGTGGTTGTCGACCGCTTTCATCTCGACTGCCCGCAAGCGGATCTCCGCAGCTGGGATTGGGTGGTGGAAAACCAGCTAAACCCGCAGTCGGAAGTCACTATCGCCATGGTTGGCAAGTACATGGATTTGCTGGATTCCTATAAGTCCCTGAACGAGTCGCTGATTCATGCCGGTATCCACACCTGCACCAGGGTAAAGGTCAAATATATTGATTCCGAGACGCTGGAGGGTGGCGATCTCTCGGTGCTGCAGGGCTGTGATGCCATACTGGTGCCCGGTGGCTTTGGCAAGCGTGGGGTGCAGGGCATGATTCAGGCAGCAGAGTACGCCCGTACCCGCCAGATTCCCTACCTGGGGATCTGTCTCGGCATGCAGGTGGCGGTAATTGAGTATGCCCGCAACGTGGTCGGTCTCGAAGGCGCAGACAGTTCTGAGTTCAGGCCGGAGTCTCCTTACCCGGTGATTGGCTTGATTACCGAGTGGATTGATACCGATGGCAATATTGAGACCCGCACCGAAGACTCCGATCTCGGGGGCACAATGCGCCTTGGAGCGCAGCACAGTCACCTGGTGCCGGGAACCCTGAGCCACAGGATTTACGGCGCTGACACCATTCTCGAGCGGCACCGGCACCGCTATGAAGTAAACAATACTTATGTACCCCAGTTAGAAGCCGCAGGTCTGCAGGTGGGTGGCTGGTCAGAGAATAAGACCCTGGTAGAAACCATTGGCATCCCTGAGCACCCCTGGTTTTTTGCCTGTCAGTTCCACCCGGAGTTTACTTCCAGCCCTCGCAAGGGGCATCCATTATTCAAGGGTTTTGTCGAAGCGGCCCTGAAACACAGTGGTCAGGTTTGATCGCGAGATTGAGGAGGATATGGTTGTGTCAAAAGTGATTGATGTAAGCGGCATTGAGGTCGCCAATGACAAGCCCTTCGTACTGTTTGGCGGTATGAACGTGCTTGAGTCCCGCGACATGGCAATGCAGGTCGCCGAGCACTATGTCGAGGTCACGCAACGGCTGGGGATTCCCTATGTCTTCAAGGCCTCTTATGACAAGGCCAATCGCTCCTCCATCCACTCCTACCGCGGGCCGGGTATGGAAGAGGGGCTGAAAATTTTCCAGGAGGTCAAGGACACTTTCGGTGTTCCGCTGATTACGGATATCCACGAGATCGACCAGGCTCAGCCGGTGGCGGAGGTCTGCGATGTGATTCAGTTGCCGGCCTTTCTGGCTCGCCAAACCGACCTGGTCAAGGCCATGGCTGATACCGGTGCGGTTATTAATGTCAAGAAGCCGCAGTTCATGAGTCCTTCACAGGTGGGCAACCTGGTGGAAAAATTTCGCGAGTGTGGCAATGAAAATGTCATTCTCTGCGAGCGCGGCAGCTGCTTTGGCTACGATAACCTGGTGGTTGATATGCTGGGCTTCCAGACCATGAAGGACGCCAGCGGTAATGCACCGATCATTTTTGACGTCACCCACTCCCTGCAGTG
>JBFFTH010000211.1:0-2393 GCA_041571855.1 Porticoccaceae bacterium | reverse complement strand
GGCTGGGCCCAGGCGCTGGTGATACTGGCCGCCCTGGCCTTTGTCCTGCTCGGCGGCAGTTATTTGTCGCGCCCCCTGTTCCGCTTTATTGCCGGCGCCCATTTACGGGAGCTGTTTACTGCCACCGCCCTGATGCTGGTTATCGGCATCGCCCTGCTGATGTCGCTGGTGGGGCTGTCTCCGGCGCTGGGCACCTTTCTTGCCGGCGTTGTCCTGGCAAACAGCGAGTACCGGCACGAGCTGGAATCGGACATCGCGCCGGCCAAGGGCCTGTTGCTCGGGCTGTTCTTTATCACCGTCGGCGCCAGTATCAACTTTACCCTGCTGTTCGATAATTTCTCACAGATTGTGGGTTTGACAGTTGCACTGATGGCCGTCAAGGGGCTGATTCTCGGCCTGCTGGGCAAGGCGTTCCGGCTTCAGGGTGTCGACCGCTGGCTGATAGCCATCAGCCTTGCCCAGGCCGGCGAATTCGGTTTTGTGCTGCTGGCTTTCACTGTCGCCAATGCCGTTATCCCGCCAGCCATCGCAGATCAGCTGATGCTGGTTGTCGCCCTGTCCATGCTATTAACACCACTGCTGTTTATCCTGTTCGACCGGGTGATCGCCAGGCACTACGCCAGGGACCAGCGGGAAGCCGATGAAATCGATGTAAAAACAGAGATCATCATACTGGGGCACGGCCGGGTTGGCGGCATCGTCAACCGCATGTTGCGAAGTGCCGGCTACGAGACTACCGTGATCGATTACAGCTCCTCGCAACTGGAGGCACTGCGCAAGTTTGACCTGAAGATATTCTATGGCGATGGCACCCGTCCGGACCTGCTGCACGCCGCCGGCATAGAGCAGGCCCGGATGCTGGTGGTAGCAATCGACAAAAAAGAGCCGGCCACAACACTGGTTCGCTACGTGGCGAAAAATTATCCCCATGTACATATCATTGCCCGCGCCCAGGACCGCGCCCATGTTTACGACCTCTGGTATGCCGGTTGTCGCGACATCATTCGCGAGACCTACGACAGCTCAGTGCGCATGGGACGCTCCGCCTATGAAGCCCTGGGTCGCTCACGCGCCCAGGCAGAGGAGATGGCGGCAGAGTACAACAAGCGCGATCGACAGGCCCTGCTGGAAGTTGCCACCCTGTACCGGGAAGGCGTGCGTTTCTCGGAGAACCCCGAACTGGTTCAAAAGCTGAAGCAGATGCTGCGCGAGTGGGAGCAGGACCTGATCGGCAGCAGCGACGAAAACGCCATTGACGATGACGAAGCACTGCTAAGGCAGTTGAACGATTGAGCGACTGCTATCGGGTACTTCGGCAACCATCGTCCTGGTTACGCCCCCAAAAGTGCACCACGAACCTTATGGTTTCTCGCCAACCTCGCCTGCGCCCGGGTTGAGAATCATCACTCACATATCGACGCTGGGGCTGGTTAAAATGTCCTTTTCCCCCTCCGTTTTGGCAATCACCACAGCGGCACAGGAATCACCGAAGACATTCACCGCGGTGCGAAGCATATCGAGGATGCGATCGGTCACCAGCAGCATCCCGATCCCCTCCAGCGGCAGGCCGATAACACCGAGTATGACCGTGATTGCCACCAGGCTCGCGGCGGGTATACCCGCTACCCCGATCGATGTCAGCAGTGCCACCAGGACAATGGTGAACTGGGTGACAAAGCCCAACTCCAGTCCATAGGCCTGGGCAATAAACATGGCGGCAACGCACTCATAAAGCGCCGTACCATCCATGTTAACGGTTGCACCCAGTGGCAGCACGAAGGAGCTGGTGCGATTTGAAACCCCGGCATTTTTCTCTACGCACTCAATCGTGACTGGCAGGGTTCCGGAAGAAGACGCGGTGGAAAACGCAGTAAGCAAGGCCGGCAGCATGGCCCGATAGTGGCGCAGGGGGTTCTGGATACCGAACGCCCGCAACGCCAGAAACAGGGTGACAAACATATGAAGTGCCAGCGCCAGGAATACCGTGAAGAAAAACACCAGCAGTGGCCGGAAGGCATCAAAGCCGGTAGCCGCGACGGTTTTTGCGACCAGCCCGAAGACCCCAATGGGCGCGAACTTCATTATCAGGAGGGTGACCGCCATCATGGTTTCATAGACACCCTGCCAGAAGCTCTGCATGGTCTCGGCATGCTGGCGGGTAATGCGCGTCATCATGGCACCAAACAACAGGCTGAAAAATATCAACCCCAGCATCTGGCCATCTGCCGCGGCCTGCACAATATTTGGCGGCACCATGCGCAGGAAAACGCCGGAGATGTCGCCAACACCGCGACCCTCAACCCGCTCGAGCTGGCCGGACACCTCGGCGGGAGCACTGAGGTTCAGTCTTGAACCGGCGGCTTCACCGTCGACGATGCCCGGCTCGAGGATAT
>JBFFTH010000210.1:0-2476 GCA_041571855.1 Porticoccaceae bacterium | reverse complement strand
GCGTGAATGGTGCGCCCTCCCCGATCTCAAGCTGCCCGGCGTGGTTGCAAAAATTGATACCGGGGCGAAAACCTCATGCCTTCACGCTTTTCGCATCAGGAACTTTGTGCGAGATGGCGAGGAGTGGTTGCGCTTCTATGTTCACCCAATCCAGCGCCATCGCCATCCCGAGATTCTTTGTGAAGCCAGACTGGCTGATGAACGGACGGTGACCAGTTCAAATGGCAAGGCTGAAAACAGGCCGGTGATCAGCACCCGGTTCAAAATGGGCAAACACACTTTTGCTACTGAATTGACCCTCACCAATCGAGACGAGATGGGCTTTCGCATGTTGATTGGCAGAAGAGCCCTCGCCAGACGCTTTATTGTTGACTCGACTCTTTCCCACGCCCTGGGCGGACCGAAAGAAGACAATCTCTACCCCTGACCAAGAAGGTAAGAAAAGATGAACATCGCCATTCTCTCCCGCAACAAGCGCCTCTACTCAACCCGCCGGCTGGTTGAAGCCGCCGAACAACGCGGCCACCAAGTGAGAGTGATCGATCATTTGCACTGTTTCATGGATATCAGTTCCGATAACCCCAGCATTCACTTCCGGGACGAGGAGTTTGGCAAGGGATCTTTTGACGCTGTGATTCCCCGTATTGGCGCATCGGTAACTTTCTACGGTACCGCGGTGGTTCGCCAGTTTGAAATGATGGACGTTTACTCAGTCAATGAATCGGTCGCGATTTCCAGGGCTCGTGACAAACTGCGTTCCCTGCAACTGCTCTCGCGCAAAAATATCGGCATCCCGGTGACAGCATTTGCCCATACCCCGGACAGTATCCGCGGCGTTATCCGCGAAGTGGGTGGCGCGCCCTGTGTCGTCAAACTGCTGGAGGGCACGCAGGGCATCGGGGTTGTGCTGGCAGAAACCTACAAGGCAGCGGAGAGCGTGATCCAGGCGTTTATGGGCCTGGAGTCAAACATTCTGGTACAGGAGTTTATCAAGGAGTCCAAGGGTACGGATCTGCGCTGTTTTGTAGTCGGCGGCAAAGTCATTGCAGCCATGGAACGGACCGCACCCAAGGGTGAATTTCGCTCCAACCTCCATCGGGGAGGAACGGCAATGCTGGCCAAGCTTACCCCCACCGAGCGCCGCACGGCGGTAAATGCCGCCAAGGCTATGGGGCTCAATGTCTGCGGTGTCGATCTGTTGCGCTCGGATCGTGGTCCACTGGTGATGGAAGTCAATTCCTCTCCTGGCCTGGAGGGCATTGAAAAAGCGACCGGGAAAGATGTGGCGGGCCTGATCATCAATTTTATTGAAAGCAATGCCTCTCCGGGCAACACCAGAACAAAGGGTAAAGGCTGAAGATGGCAAGACAACCGTTTGAAATCTGTGGTCAGCAGATCCAGCCGGGGACAAGGGAAACGCTATCGTTAAAACTGCCGGCGCAATCCTCCTACATGCCGCTGTCGATGCCACTCCATGTCATTCACGGCAAGCGCAGCGGACCGGTTGTCTTTATTTCATCCGCTATTCACGGCGACGAGATCAACGGCATTGAAATCATTCGCCGCGTTCGTCATACCAAGGCCATCGACCGCATGCGCGGCACCCTGATTTGTGCGCCTATCGTCAATGTCTACGGTTTTTTTAACCACACCCGCTATCTGCCGGACCGACGTGACCTCAACCGCAGTTTTCCCGGCAGCAAACATGGCTCTCTCGCTTCGCGGGTGGCGCGAATTTTTGCCGAGGAAATTGTAGACAAATGCACCCACGGTATCGACCTGCACACCGGCGCCAATCACCGCATCAACCTGCCCCATATTCGCGCTGACATGGATAACCCGGAATGCGCCAGGCTGGCAAAGGCCTTTGGCGCACCGGTGATGATCAATGCCAACCTGCGTGACGGTTCGCTCAGGCAATATGCCCGTGACAAGGGACTCTCCATGTTGCTTTACGAAGCCGGTGAAGGTCTGCGCTTCGACAGCCTCTCTGTCAGGGCCGGGGTCAGGGGCATACTCAATGTGTTGCGCGAGTTGGAGATGCTGCCACGAGGCAGGGCCAGGAAAGCACAGAAAGTGATTGAGGCGCGCAACTCGCAGTGGGTGCGGGCACCCCAGGCTGGCCTGATGCGCATTGAAGCGGCACTGGGCGCCCGGGTAACCAACGGACAGATAATTGGCCGAATTTCAGACAGTATTGGCGAAAATGAAGCCACCGTTGTGTCGCCGGTCACCGGAATCATCATCGGCCGCAACAACCTGCCTGTGGTCAATGAGGGCGATGCCCTGTTTCATATCGCCAGCTTCGCCAATTCCGTCACCGTGGAAAAGGCCATAGGGACTTTCCACGAAGAACATATCGAGGGGCTCGGGGAAGGCGATTACGTCGATCCCGCTGTGCTCTAGGGATAATAACTTACAGCCCTCGCTGCCACTCCTGGCGCAGGCTTATACGCCCGGGCTGGTGGATGGCTGT
>JBFFTH010000209.1:0-2479 GCA_041571855.1 Porticoccaceae bacterium | reverse complement strand
GGGCATTATGTTGAGATCCCCGAGTCGGTGGCCAAATACCCCTTCATCAATGAGGTGTACGGGCAGGTTGAACATCACGTGCCTCGCATCGCCGAAGAGAACCACGGCTGGTTTTCCGGCAGAGGTGAGGACATGCATCAACTGCCGCAGGCCGTTTTTGCAAAAAACCTGGTCGAACTGGCGGGCGGTGAGGAGGCCTTAGTCACGGCCTACCAGCAGGCGATGCAAAAGGGTGAATACCTCTGGGCCAAGGATCTTGCGGCCAACCTCTATTACACCGACCAGGCAAATACTGACTATCGCCAGGCGCTTGCCGATGTACTGCGCAAGCTCGGGCAGTACAGTCCCAGCGCCATTCAGCGAAACTTTTATACCGCCAGTGCGCTGAGCCTGGAGGGGGACAAGCGATTTACCTCGGCCAAGGTGCAGGATGAGGACTGGGTTAAGGAAGACTATGCGCGGGCAATCGACCACCTGCGCACGCGAATAAACCCGGAACTGGCCGCGGGCATTGAAGGCGTGTTGCTATTCGATGTTGACGGCACGGTCGCCGAGCTGCACATTCGCAACTCCATTGCCGAGTTTGTCGCTGATCCCAGCAAACATTACCGAGCTGCCGATGCCCGTATCAAGGTATCCGGTGATGCTTTTACCGACTACTTCCGCGGTGAAATAAGTGCGGCAGAGATGCTGGAAAAAGCTACTGCAAGCGGCAATGCCGCAGCGTTGTTGAATCTGTTCGATCCCTTCAGGCATATTCCCATGTACCCGGAGCAGCCTCTTTGATCGCAGGTCTTGCTCTGCCGGGTTAAACATATATCGCCAGGCGGAGTAGGGAAGTATCCCTCTGGCGCAAGCGGGCGTGGGGTTTCTCTTCCTGCTGGCTTGCCTACGGGCACGCTGAATGTTGTTGGCCGTCGCTTACGACGTCTTGATCCAGAATTCGCTCATGCCGCGAAAACTGGGCAGGGAGTGGTAGCGATAACCCCGTTCGCTGTAGCTGAGTAGTGGATAGCGCCGCAACAGTCCCAGCAGTGCCTCCTGAGTTTCGATGCGCGCAAGGTGTGCGCCGAGGCAGATATGTTTGCCGCCGCCAAAGGCCTGATGATGGTGATCTGCGCGCTCGATATCGAATTTATCCGGGTTGTCGTACACGCCCGGATCGCGGTTTGCTGCGGCCAATGACAGGTGCAGCGACTCCCCCCTGCCGACGGGGCAGCCAGCGACCGACAGGTCGCGATTTGCGACGCGCGAGGTGTTGGTTACCGAGCCATCGAATCGCAACAGTTCTTCCACAGCCTGCCGAATCAGTGTCGGGTCGTCACGCAGCTTCTGCATCTGCTGCGGGTGGTCGAGCAGCGCTTTCACGCCATTGCCAATCAGGTCGGTGGTGGTGACATTACCGGCGATCAGCAACAGGCGACACTGCCTGGCAATTTCCTGGTCGGTGAGGCGGTCGTCCTCCAACTCTGCGCGGATCATTTCGCTGATCAGGTCATCGCCGGGCTGTTGCTTGCGAAGCGCTATTTGCTGCAGGAAAAATTGTTGCAGTGCTTCATTCGCGGCCACAGCTTGTTGCGCCTCATCGGCACTGGGTGCTGGGTTAAAACCGGTGGTAACCACCAGGTCGGACCAGCGCTTGAAGTCATCAAGGTGTTGTTCATCAAGCCCGAGCATACGAGCGATCACCATTACCGGTATCGGGGTGGCAAACCGAGCTATTAGGTCAAATTCCGCTTCCCCGATGGCGTCCAGGCAAGCTTCCACCAGTTGCCTTATTGCCGGTCGCCAGCGCTCGGTGGCTTTGGGAGTAAACGAGCCGCTGACCAGTGATCGCAGGCGATGGTGATCCGGGTCGTCGAGGAACAGCATGTCGGGCTCGCCACTGGCAAAGCCCGCCGAGTTGGCGATGACTTCGCGCGAAAATGTGCCCGGGTTGGCCTTGCGCGGATCCATGAACATGTTTTTGTCGTGCAGCAGTGCTTTGACGTCATCGTGCCGGGTGACAATAAAGCGCCTGAATACCTGGTCGAAATGGGCAGGTGTGTGGGCGCGGACATCGGCCAGCACCTGGTATGGATCGATACGAAAGGCTTCGTCCAGTGGTGAGCTGGGTTCCTTGTGGAAGGGAGTTTTGCCTGTTTTTTTGTTCCATTGCCGCCTCTTGATGCGTTCAGCCTGACCACTGCGAGTATAGGTGAGAGCCTGACAGAGTGCTAATCCGGCCTCAAAAAATGCACGGAGATCCGGATTCTGCCCCAGTCATGGGCTATCGCGATTATCCGGCGGCGGCCAGTGGTCTCGCCAGCCATTTTCGCTAGCGGCTTGCCAGCTTTTTGCGCGCGCGCTCCACGGCCTGCTTTACCTGCTCCGGCGCAGTACCGCCAATATGGTTGCGTGCCGCGACTGATCCTTCCAGGGTCAGAACATCAAAGACATCGGCGTCAATGGTATCCGAGAATTGCCTGAGTTCATCCAG
>JBFFTH010000208.1:0-2547 GCA_041571855.1 Porticoccaceae bacterium | reverse complement strand
CCTGCCCGGGGGGCCGATTGGCAATGGAATTTTGCTCCTGGCTGCGCTGGCGTCTGTAATGACCCTCTGTGCTGACCCGTCCCAGACTTCAATGATCGTGCTGGCAACTGCTATTGCGCTGCTGCTTGGGCTTTCCCTGGTTATGCCAATTGGTGGCGCCGACATGCCGGTGGTTATCGCACTGCTGAACTCCTACTCGGGTATCGCTGCGGCACTGGCCGGCTTCATTCTCGGCAATACCGTGCTGATCGTGGCCGGCTCTCTGGTGGGAACCTCGGGGTTGATCCTGACCAAGATTATGTGTGTCGCCATGAACCGCTCACTGGCCAACGTACTGTTTGGCAAGATGGCGGCAGGTGGCGAGTCCATCAGCGCCGATGAAGTCTATGAAGGCAAGGTGAAAAGCTGTGGCGCTGAGGAAGCGTCAATGATGCTGGAAAGCGCCAAGCGCGTTGTCATCGTGCCCGGTTTCGGCATGGCCATGGCCCAGGCACAGCATGCCGTGCGCGAACTGGCAGATGTCATGGAAGCCCGGGGAACCGATGTGGAGTTCGGAATTCACCCTGTTGCCGGCCGTATGCCGGGCCACATGAACGTGCTGCTTGCAGAGGCGGAAGTACCCTATGACAAGCTGGTGGAAATGGATCGCATCAATCCAACCTTTGAGGATACCGATGTTGCCATTGTTATTGGCGCGAATGACGTCTGCAACCCGATGGCGCGCGAGTCTGAAGGCAGCCCGATTTATGGCATGCCGATACTCAATGTGGACAAGGCGAAGACGGTTATCGTAATCAAGCGCAGCCTGTCTCCCGGTTTTGCCGGACTGCCCAATCCATTGTTCGCCATGGATCACACCTACATGGTCTACGGTGACGGCAAGAAAGCCGTAATTGATATTACCGCCGCGCTGGACCAGGCATAACACTGCAAAGCCCCCTTAACGGGGGCTTTTTTATTGCATCAGACCGCGGTATGGTAGACAGTTCGGCTTATATGGCTTTCCACAGCAAAAGCGTGATTGAATAAGAGCCGCTAAAACACCAAAAACAAACCCAGAAAGTAAAACGTTATGAGTGAATTTCTCCCCCAATCGCAAAACTCCTATTCCAAAGAAGAAATACTTGCCTGCAGTGAAGGGAAGCTGTTTGGAGAAGGCAATGCCAAACTGCCGGCCCCACAGATGCTGATGGCCGACCGGATTACCAAAATCACCGCCGACGGCGGCAATTATGGCAAGGGCCGCATTGAAGCCGAGCTGGACATCAACCCCGACCTCTGGTTTTTTGACTGCCACTTCAGGGGTGACCCGGTAATGCCCGGTTGTCTGGGTGTCGATGCCATGTGGCAGCTAGCCGGTTTTTTCCTGGCCTGGAAGGGCAACCCCGGCAAGGGACGAGCTCTTGGTTCTGGAGAGATCAAGTTTTTTGGCCAGGTTCTGCCAAGCGCCAAACTGGTCACCTTCACCATTGACGTCAAGCGGGTCATTGAGCGCAAGCTGAAAATGGTCATTGCCGACGGCAGCGTCAGTGTCGATGGCAGGGAAATTTACACGGCGACAGACTTGCGTGTTGGCCTGTTTGAATCCACTGACAACTTCTGAACATTCCATTACAATTACCTGAACTCTGGCAATGTAAATATTAGAAGGTATCCTATGAGACGAGCGGTTATCACCGGTATAGGCATTGTTTCCTGTCTCGGTAACGATAAAGAAACAGTTATTGACTCACTTCGCAATGGCAAGTCTGGTATTTCATTTTCAGAAGAATTCAAGGAAGCAGGCATGCGTTGTAACGTCTGCGCCTCCCTGGATATAGATCCTTCTGAACACATTGATAGAAAAACCATGCGCTTCATGGGCAAGGCGGCCATGTACGGCTATATCGCCATGGATCGTGCCATTCAGGATTCCGGCCTCGCTGAGGAGCAAGTCTCCAATATTCGTACCGGCATTGTCATGGGCTCCGGCGGCGTCTCAGGTGAAGCGTTCGTCGAAACCATTGATGTCATGCGCGAACGCGGTATCAAGCGCGCCGGTCCATACCGCGTAACCCAGATTATGGCCAACTCGGTAGCGGCCTGCCTTGCCACACCCTTCAAAATAAAGGGTGTCAACTACGCTATCTCTTCCGCCTGTGCCACAAGTGCCCACTGCGTTGGCCACGCGCTGGAGCTGATCCAGATGGGCAAACAGGACATCATCTTTGCCGGCGGCGCCGAGGAAATGCACTGGTCGATGGCCGGTATGTTTGATGCAATGGGCGCCCTATCCAGCAAGTACAATGACACCCCTGACAAAGCTTCTCGCGCCTACGATGCAAACCGCGACGGTTTTGTGCCCGGACTTGGTGGCGGCTGCCTGGTCGTTGAAGAACTGGAACACGCCAAGGCCCGAGGCGCTAAAATCTATGCCGAGATTGTTGGCTACGGCGCCACCTCTGATGGCTACGACATGGTCGCTCCCTCCGGAGAAGGTGCTGTTCGCTGTATGCAAATGGCGCTGGGTACGGTCAATGGGGATATCGACTACATTAACACCCACGG
>JBFFTH010000207.1:0-2566 GCA_041571855.1 Porticoccaceae bacterium | reverse complement strand
TCCCAGGAAATTTCCGGCCACTCTTCCAGGTCAGGCGGCACTTGCAGTGCGGGTCCGGAACCGTCCAGGGTGAAATGGGTATGACGGGTAGCTGCGCAGTTAGGGATCAGCGCCACCGGTTTGTTGGCCGCGTGTGTCGGGTAGTCTTTCACCTTGACATCCAGTACCGTTGTCAAACCGCCCAAACCCTGGGCACCGACACCCAGCTTGTTGACCTTTTCGTAAAGCTCAAGGCGCAGTTCCTCCGCCCGGTTACTTGCACCACGCGCCTGCAGTTCGTGAATATCGATGGGATCGAGCAGAGCCTCCTTGGCCAGGATCATTGCTTTCTCGGCGGTTCCACCAATTCCGATACCGAGCATGCCCGGGGGGCACCAGCCCGCACCCATTTTTGGAATCATTTCCAGCACCCAGTCCACCACCGAATCGGACGGGTTCAGCATGGCAAATTTCGATTTGGCTTCAGAACCTCCACCCTTCGCCGCCACGTGCACTTCAACGGTATCGCCGGGCACGATCTCCATGTGAATCACTGCCGGCGTATTGTCGCGGGTATTCGTGCGGGCGCCGTCCGGGTCAGCCAGCACCGATGCGCGCAGGATATTGTCCGGATTCTGGTAGGCGCGGCGCACTCCCTCGTTTACCATGTCCTCAAGGCTCATGGAGCCCTGCCACTGCACATTCATTCCCACCTTCAAGAACACAGTGACAATACCCGTATCCTGACAGATAGGGCGATGTCCCATGGCACACATGCGGGAGTTGATAAGAATTTGCGCCATTGCATCCTTGGCGGCCTGGGATTGCTCCCTTTCGTAGGCCTCGTTTACGGCCTGGATAAAATCTACCGGGTGGTAGTAGGAAATATACTGTAGTGCGTCGGCTACACTCTCAATTAGATCATTCTGCTTAATTATGCTCACACTTTGCCTCGTTGATTCACTCAATAGGGGATCGGTTAGCCCTGAATGGCAGCAATTTGCTGTTTGATTTGCAGGATTTGCTGGTTAGTGCTGCGGCGATAGGCATCGATGGACTTAACTGCCTCCTCATTCCCCGCCACCCTGGCATTGATTTCCTGCTGCCACTGCTTTAACGCGATTTCCATCCGGTTTAATTTGTCGACCAGTGACTGGTTGCCACTCAAAACCTCTTCGACTTCGAGTTTGGTGGACAATGCGGCAGTGGTTGCCGACTCAAGCATGCGGTTTAACTCGGCAACCTTCTTATCCATCTTTTGCTGCAACGCAGCCATTTCTTTTTTGCGGGCTGCGGTTGAATTTTTTACAACCTGGATGGCTTCCTCGTTTGCAGTTATCGCTTTTTTGTTGCGGTCATTGGAGACACCCCACAACTTTTTGATTTCCGACCAGTGCTTCTCCAGCTCCTCGGACTGCTCCTTGAGCCTCATACTCAGCGCAGCACCTGACTGGCTCACCGATTCATCGGTAGAATCCAGTTTACTTTTGATCGCATCGAAATCTGCCTGCAAGGCTGAGAGCTGCCGTTGCTGTTCAACGCCCAGATAGGCCATGCCGCCAACGGCCAGGATGAGCAAAAAAACCAGCAACTTTGTGAAGCCTCCCGAACCGGAACCGGCAGTTCTGCGCTGTCTCTTTCGCCCCGCTTTTGCGGGTCGGGTGTTGCGAGAGAACTGTTCGTCTCGCTTGGGTACAATAGGCTCTCTGCCTGAGAAGGGTTGATCACTCATGCTACTTTTTCCGAATCTCTACAACTGCTGGGGATTATACCTGTACCGGATCAATGGAAATAAAAAATTCATGAAAGTTTCCCGGTCTTTTGCTCTCCCGACGCTACAGCAGCACAGAACGCACAATGCATCGAAAAAACCATACCCTACTATATCGCTCGGCTTTTGCTAAAATGCTTTGATCCGGTATAGTCACCACTGACCGTGAAAACCAGCTGCCCGGCTGATCCAGAGCAACGACTCATCAGACAGGTACTGGAGTATATTTTTCAACTGTAATTAAGGATGTACGACCATGTCATTTACACTCCCAGAACTCCCCTATGCGATGGATGCACTGGCGCCACATATTTCCCAAGAAACCCTGGAGTACCACTACGGCAAGCACCATCAAACCTACGTCGACAAACTCAACGGCCTGGTTCCCGGCTCAGAATTTGAAGGCAAATCGCTGGAAGAAGTAGTGAAGACTTCATCCGGTGGCGTTTTCAACAATGCTGCCCAAATCTGGAACCACACGTTCTACTGGAATTGCCTGTCGCCAAATGGTGGCGGCGAGCCCACCGGAGCGGTGGCCGACGCAATCAATGCCGCTTTTGGCTCGTTTGAAAAATTCAAGGAAGAACTGAATAATAGCGCGGCCACCAACTTTGGTTCCGGCTGGACCTGGCTGGTCAAAAAAGCAGACGGCTCAGTTGCCATTGTCAACACCAGCAATGCCGACACCCCCTTGACTGATGATAGCCTGACGCCTCTGCTGACAGTCGATGTCTGGGAGCACGCCTATTACATTGATTACCGCAATTCCCGCCCCAACTACCTGGCCGCCTTCTGGAACCTGGTCAACTGGGACTT
>JBFFTH010000206.1:0-2646 GCA_041571855.1 Porticoccaceae bacterium | reverse complement strand
GCCCGGCAAAGCACGCTATCTGGAAAAACATCCTGATCGACGGCATCTTGAGCCCTATCGGTATGGTGAGCTTCAAGAAATACATCACCGAGGAAGACGCAGAAGCCATTCGTCAGTATGTCTTGTCCGAGGCCAATCGACTCTATAACGACATCCAATCTGCAGAGGGATCCGGGGAATAAGTGCCTCGACAGTTATTGAGTGAGTAACCTCAACGGGGACGTTTAAAACGTCCCCGTTTCTTTATGTGCCGGCTAATTTGCCTGTGGGTTGGCGGACGTATTCAGGGGATGGTGATATCGCCCAGTAATTTGGTATACCTCGGTTGCCCGTTCCATGCGGTGATGCCACCATCGACCACGAACTCCTGACCGGTGACATAGGATGCCAGGTCGGAGGCCAGGAAAAGGATGACATTGGCGACTTCCTCCGGCTGGCCCGGGCGTTGCATCGGGATATTCTCATGGAAAGCCTGTTTAATCTCGGGGTTATCCAGGAGTACGCCGGTCAGGGGCGTTTCTATCAGGCCGGGACAGACAGCATTGACGCGGATGCCGTCGGTCGCGTAGTCCAGGGCGAGGTTCCTGGTGTAGTTGATCACGCCGCCCTTGGCCGCTGAATAGGCGTTAAAGCCGTAATCCGCGCGAATCCCCGAGATTGATGCGGTATTGACGATGCTGCCGCCCTGTTTCAACAGGTGCGGGATGCTGTGCCTGCAGGTGTGGAACAGGGCGTTGAGGTTGACATCGATCACCGATTGCCAGAAGTTCGGGTCGACCAAGTGGGTGCGGCCATAGCCGCCGAAGCCGGCGTTATTGACCAGTACGTCGAGCCCGCCGAGGATATCCACGGCCTTTGCCACCATGGCTTCAATCTGGTCGGGCTGGCTCACATCGGCCTGGCAGGCGTGTGCCCTGTCGCCCAGTTCGTCCGCGAGTTTTTGGCCAGTCTCCGCATTGCGGTTGACGATCACCACCCGGGCGCCTTCGCGAATAAATTGTCTGACCACCTGTTCCCCGATGCCCGTTGAACCACCGGTGACGATGATGCGCTTGTTTTCCATTAAACCCATTGTATTTACCTCCGCAGGATGTATTTGGCTTATCATCTTAAAATATTTCTTTTCACGTCCACTCTATCATTCAACTGCACTCTCTTGTGTTGTTGCAGCCAGCCCGACTGTTGGGGTGCTATTGCAGCGGTTACTGGCGAGGGAAAATGAACAAACCCAGTTTAATGTAGACTTCGCTGCAGATCAGCTCTGTCAATAATGTGACAAAGGCCAGGGGGGCAGGCAGAATTTGCTTTCCTGCGGTTGCCGATAGGGCTGATGGGCCGTCCACCGGACATAGATATCAGGTGCACATTTGTTCTACTGTCCCGGTGTTTTGCTGTTTTTAAACTTGTAACTTGTAACTTGTAACTTGTAACTTGTAACTTGTAACTTGTAACTTGTAACTAGTGAGGTGAGATTATGGACTTGGGTATTCGCGGCAAGCGCGCATTGGTGTGCGGGGCCTCCAGGGGTTTGGGTTATGGCTGTGCCGAGGCGCTGGCCAGAGAAGGTGTTGATCTGGTGATCAATTCACGCAGTGCTGACTCGGTGGCTGCGGCTGCCGAAAAGCTGCGCCAGTATGGCGTCGATGTGGTGGAGGCTCCAGCCGACATCACCACCGAGGAGGGGCGTGCTTCGGTTCTGGCTGTCTGCGGCGATATCGATATTCTTGTCACCAATGCCGGCGGCCCACCCCCGGGAATGTGGACTGACTGGGATCGCGAAGACTTTATTGCCGCCCTCGATGCCAACATGCTGACCCCGATCGCGCTGATGAAAGCGCTGATGCCCGCGATGATCGAACGGCAGTGGGGCAGGGTGGTGAATATCACCAGTGTCTCGGTCAAATCACCGATACCCATTCTCGGGCTGTCCAATTCGGCCCGTGCCGGGCTGACCGGTTATGTGGGCGGCACGGCGCGTCAGGTGGCCAAATCGGGAGTCATTATCAACAACCTGCTGCCAGGCGTTCATGGCACCGAGCGGGCGCTGAAGCTGGACCAAGTCATGGCTGAGTCCCAGGGTATTTCTGTCGAGCAGTTCCGTGAAAAAAGCTATCAGGCGATACCCGCGGGTCGATACGGCACTGCTGAGGAGTTCGGCGCCACCTGCGCGTTTTTGTGCTCACAGCATGCGGGCTTTATGGTGGGCCAGAACGTACTGCTGGATGGCGGTGCCTACAACAGCACCATGTAATCAAGCAGCAGTCGGGTAAGCAGGTGACTGGATAGCGTCGCGCAGCGAACCGGTTTGAACGGTTTGCCTGGCCGCTGGCGTGTTTGTCGAGACCGCCCCGCACGCTTCAGTGCAGGGCGGTTTTCTTTTGCCGGCACACTCTGGCCCGGGTGACCTTGCCGCGGCTGGCTTTCTGTAGTGATTTTGGCGCGTCTCCGCTGCCAGCAGGTCTGTAAACCTGTCTTTGCAAAAGAAAAAACCCGAGGAGGCCGGGGCTTCCTCGGGTTTTTCGGGCTGCGTCGCAGTCGCTGCTACAGCTTGCCGTGGATGGCAGGCTCCGGGTTGAACTCGCGGATCGAGAGAATCTCGAAGTCGCAACCCTCGTGGGCCTGGCTGACATTGTCGATAAACAACTT
>JBFFTH010000205.1:0-2675 GCA_041571855.1 Porticoccaceae bacterium | reverse complement strand
TTGCCAACTTCTTCCAGCGTGTGATCGGTGTTCATGCCGATACCAAACCGCATCCTCAACACCTTGGCTTCCCTTGCGGTGAGGCCGTTGAGAACTTCACGGGTAGAGTCGGTGAGGCTTTCGTTGGTCGCAGAATTGACCGGCGAAAGAATGTTCACGTCCTCGATGAAGTCGCCCAGATGGGAGTCTTCGTCGTCGCCAATAGGCGTCTCCATGGAGATGGGCTCTTTGGCGATTTTAAGCACCTTGCGGATTTTGTCTTCCGGCATGTCCATGCGTTCACCCAGTTCTTCCGGGGTGGGTTCGCGGCCCATTTCCTGCAGCATCTGCCGGGAAATGCGATTGAGCTTGTTGATGGTCTCAATCATGTGAACCGGTATACGAATGGTGCGTGCCTGGTCCGCAATAGAACGGGTTATCGCCTGGCGAATCCACCAGGTTGCATAGGTGGAGAACTTGTAGCCGCGGCGGTATTCGAATTTGTCCACCGCTTTCATCAGGCCGATGTTGCCTTCCTGGATCAGGTCGAGGAATTGCAGACCGCGGTTGGTGTATTTTTTTGCAATGGAGATAACCAGTCGCAGGTTGGCTTCCACCATTTCCTTCTTGGCGCGGCGGGCTTTAGCCTCGCCAATAGACATGCGGCGGTTGATGTCCTTGATTTCCTGCACCTTCAGCCCGCTTTCCTCTTCAACGGCAATCAGCCGACGCTGGGCGCGGAGGATGTCTTCCTGCAGCTCTTTAATGGCAGCCGCGTAAGGCTGTTTGCGGCGCGAGAGGTTGGCCACCCACTTTTCGTTGGTTTCGTTGCCGGGGAATTCTTCGATGAATGTACGGCGATCCATTTTTGCCTTGCGGATACAGAGCATCATGATTTCACGCTCTGCGCCACGAACGGTATCTATTGCTTCGCGGATGTTGGCAATCAGCGGGTCAAACTGGCGCGGTGTCAGTTTCAGGTATTTGAATTCCTCCGCCAGCTCCTGCAGGTTTTTCTGTGTTGAATGGTGTTCCCAGCCGTAACGTTTTATCGAGCGTTGTGCCTTGGTGTTCAGGGTGCGGATCTTTTCAAAGCGCTCGCGGGCCTCCTCAGGATCCAGGCCGGAGTCGTTGTCATCGCTGGTATCTGAATCTTCGTCCTCGTCTTCGTCCTCGTCCTCATCTTTATTCGCTTTCGCTTCCTCGGCCTTTTTCTTGGCGGCTTCTGCCTGGGCCAGTGCTGAGGGAACGTGTTCCAGCGGTTCCAGGTACCCACTGATAATGTCAGGCAGGCGGCGCTCGCCTGACTCAACCAGGTCGTATTCTGCAAGGACTGTGCTAACGGTAGAGGGCCACTCGGTAATCGCGGCCATCAATTCGCGAGTGCCTTCTTCAATGCGTTTGGCAATCTCGATTTCGCCTTCCCGCGTCAGCAACTCGACGGTGCCCATCTCGCGCATGTACATGCGCACCGGGTCGGTGGTGCGGTGCTGCTCGGTTTCAACGGCAGCCAGTGCAGCTGCGGCTTCGGCAGCAGCAATTTCATCAGTGGTGCCATCGCCTGTGGTCAGCAGCAGCTGGTCGGCATCCGGCGCTGTCTCGAAGACGTTGATGCCCATGTCGTTGATCATCTGGATGATGTCTTCGACCTGATCCGGATCCGAAATATCTTCAGGCAGGTGGTCGTTTACCTCGGCGTAGGTCAGGTAGCCCTGATCACGGCCTTTGGCAATTAGCACTTTGATGCGAGAGGGTTGTTGAGAAGTGTTGCTCATGTAAACGATCTATTGTGCAGTGACAAAAATAAGCGCGCGATTATAGCTGAATAATCAGGGATTGTCTCAACAATCTTCGGCGCCCCAAGAATACAGAACCTTGGGGCTGTATGCCCGATTTCAAGGGTCTTATTATGTTTGCCGGGGTTTGCGGCGGATCTTGTTGATCAATTCCAGCGTAGCCTCGTCGATTTTCGCCATGTCCAGCCTTTGCCATGCCCGTGTGAAACACTTGAGGTCATTTATGGTTACTGCCTCCTGTTCTGCCAGAGTCTGGAGTAGCAGGTCGGCAGGCATCCGTTCGATGGCTTTTCTGTGAAGGCTGGCCAGGATATCGGCAAATTCACGCTGGTTGTCGTGGCTGCTGGTTTTCGGAGGCTGCAGCAGATCAGATGCGGCGATTTCCGCCAGCAATTCTGCCTGCTCCTGGCCGTGGATGCCACGCCAGTAACCCAGGATATGATTCAGGGTGTAATCCGGGTACTGCTCCACCAGTTCAGCCAGGTCGGCAAACAGGTTGAGATCCTCATGCTCTAGCGAGCGCAGCGTTTCAATATCGCCCTGAGAGAGATTGCGGGCCAGCGACGGATCATTGCAGAGCAGGGCAACCAGGGCGCGCTCAGGCGGTAGCTTGACCCGTTTCAGGGCCTTTGTCCTTGTTGTCTGCGGCCTGGGTTCATCGACCGTGTTGTAATAGTCCGCGACGTCGTCGTAATCGGGAGGCGACTCGTCCCACGCCGGTGGCGTTTCTTCTTGTTTTGGGCTGATGAGGGACTTCAGGGTATCCGGTTCGACGCCGGTTTTGGCGGATAGGGAGCTGAGCATCAGTTCCCTGAAGACGCCCTCGGGAATCCGGTTGATCAGCGGAGCAGCCAGCTTGCTGAGCCTGGCTTTGCCGTCCAGGGTGTCCATGGACAGATC
>JBFFTH010000204.1:0-2681 GCA_041571855.1 Porticoccaceae bacterium | reverse complement strand
GCCGATACTGAGGTTGGAGTTGTGTGGAATGGCAACGAAATCGGCACCGGTGTGGCTGCTGGTTTGTGCCAGCCAGTTCCACAGATCCTCCGGATTGCGGCTTTCAAGCGCG
Organism: Porticoccaceae bacterium; assembly: GCA_041571855.1. GTDB lineage: Bacteria > Pseudomonadota > Gammaproteobacteria > Pseudomonadales > Porticoccaceae > JACKOF01. Next base: position 2,569 of record JBFFTH010000204.1, on the reverse strand, counting down.
CTGTAGGGCAGGAACTGACTCGCCGTTTCGCCCCCTGCCGGAGTAAATACCACCCGGTGCAGGTTGCTGCCGCCGGGCGTCGAACTCCACTCCCAGCCGATAAAGGCGGTAAATTCACCGGGCGTATTGTGCTTCTCCACGGCCTCGATGTGATCCAGCCAGGTGGCGCGACGTTTGCTGCCGCCGTGCATATCGGAAAACAGTTCCTGAGGGGAAAGGTCGACTTTTGATTCTACTCCCGAGCCGATATTGACCACCGCATCATAAATGGCCTGCAATTGCTCAGTGGTCTGTTCGCTCGCCAGTTCGCGGAATATCTTGCCGGATTTGGTATCGGCTATTTCCGGATCGCCCTCGAACATGCGCCAGATCGAACCCACCATCTCCGCGTGATCGGAAACCACCACAAAATCCAGTGGCACCTGTAGCTGCCAGGGGGTTTTGGTGGTGGGGCTGATCACAGGAAGCCCGCGGGCAAATCGCATCGCGGTATCCGGGGTAGAGGTCGGGGTGTCGAACAGGTAGACATCAAAGGAGTTACTGGTGTGGACGTGGGTATCGCCCCACAGGAGCCTGGTGGACTGCTGTTCGGCCAAGGCGCCGAAGGTAGTCAGTAACAGGCCGCATCCAGCCGCTGCCAGTAGTTTGCGCCCGATAGGTCGCGCTGATAGCCAGGTGCTGTTAAATGTCATACTGGAGTCCCCCGTCCTGTTTAGTTGTGCATATAAATATGATCAAAGTAATTAGCAATTAGCAATTAGCAATTAGCAGGTAACTAAAGTAAAAGTGAGTCCAGTCACTGCTGCTGGAATAAGCTCGGGCCGACACGATCTCAGCGATTTAAATCATCACCATGCCGCCGTCGGTCAACATATTTTGCCCGGTGATGTAATCGGCATCCGCCGAGGCGAGAAAGGAAACGAAATTCGCCACGTCTTGCGGAGTTTGCAGTCGCCCGAGCGCAATGCCATCCAGTGCCTTCTGCTTCATGGCCCCCACTGGAATATTCAGAACCTCGGCCGCGCGACCGTCGATGATGTCCCACATACCGGTATCCACGATGCCGGGGCAATAGCTGTTAACGGTAATGCCGTGGGGGGCAAATTCCTGCGCCATCACCTGGGTCAGCGCCCGCACCGCGAACTTTGATGAACCATAAACGCCCAGTAATGGGGTGCTCGTATGTGCGGCAGCGCTGGCGGCGTTGATAATCTTGCCGCCGTCGCCCTGCGCCATCATCTGCTGTGCAGCGGCCTGGGCGCACCAGAGAACACTCTTGACGTTGATGGCGTACAGCTTGTCGAAAGCCTCTTCAGTAATTGCCAGGATGGGGTCCACCTGCACGATACCGGCATTGGAGACCATCACATCCAGTCGCCCGAGATCGGCGACCGTTTTTTCTGCCATCGCAAAAACCTGGTCCCGGTTGCTGACATCGGCCGCAACCGCAGTGGCACGAACGCCGCGATCACGCAGTAACTGCTCGGTCTCGCGCGCAGCATCCAGATTGATATCGTTGATGGCCACGGCAAAACCGTCACTAGCCAGTCGCTCTGCGATAGCCTTGCCGATACCCATTGCGGCACCGGTGACCAGAGCGACTTTGTCATTTGACTGGTTATCTGACATTTTTTGTACTCCTGCTGTTGAGCTTCAGGGTTGGATAATGGCCTTCAGTGTTTCCGAGGTATGAAGCTGTGCCTCGAATGCATCGGCAGCGCTGTCCAGATCGTAACGGTCGGTGATAAGCGGCTTGCGATCGACTATGCCCCCGGCAATCAGCTGCAGCGCCTGCTCCATGGCTTCCTGCGGGTAACCGAGGGTGCCGGTAACAGTGAGGTTCTTCGAGACGATCTGGTTGAAGTCCGCCTGCGGCTTATCCTCGTACAGCGCCACTCCCACCAGCCTGCCGGTGTTTGGCTTGAGCACTTCAAGACACTGGTTAAGTGGCAGCGCCAGCCCGGAGGCCTCAATGGCGACGTCGATATTGGCGGTAGTGGACGAGCCGTAGACAACAAAATCCTCGCCGGTAAGCGCTTTCATGCTCGCCACGACATCCTCTTCCAGGGCATTAATGGTGCGGTCAGCACCAAACTGGCTGGCCATCTGCAGGCGCTTGTCTGCCACATCAGTGACGATCACTTCACAGTCGGGGTAGAGCGCCTTGATCACCTGTACGCAGCCCAGCCCGATCATACCGGCACCGGTAATAAGAATGCGCTCACCGCCCTGCAGCCCCGCAGCCTTTACCGCCACCAGCGACACGGTCAGCGGCTCCACGGTTGCCGCCTCCTCATAGCTGACATTGTCGGGCAGCTTCATGATCAGTGGCTTGTCGCCGATGAGAGGGACCACCGAGAGAAATTCTGCGTAGGCACCGATGGCGATACCGGTGACCCGGTCACCGATCTGGATACCCTCAACGCCGGCTTTCTCGCCGATCTCTACCACCTCGCCGGAAAATTCGTGCCCGAACAGGTGGCCGTCTCCCTGGGGCAGGGTCATCTCCTTGAACATGCCGAGTTTGTAGGTGTGGAGGTCAGTGCCGCAAACGCCAACTGTGTTGACT
>JBFFTH010000203.1:0-2710 GCA_041571855.1 Porticoccaceae bacterium | reverse complement strand
GAAATACTGTCCAGTTGTAGCGAAGGCAGGGGGTTTGAGCCGACAGCAAAAAGCTTCTGCAGCTGATATTCCAGCGTCGGTCCCACCCAGACCACCAGATCCGCTTCCAGCAGCCGCTTTCTGTCGGAAAACCTCAGCGCGTAGTCATGTGGGGAACGGGAAGAGGGCAACAAGGTCTCGACCCTGAAATCATCTGCGGCAATCGCTTCCACAATCATAGCCAACGGCCTGATAGAGGCAATCACCACCGGCTTTTCCGATGCCATGGCAGGAAACACCCAGCAACAAAGGCTTAATCCCAGCCAGTTCAACAGCTTTCTAAAAATAGCATCACTTCGAATCATAATGTTATATTATTACAAAAAAGGAGATAGCACCCGCTTTTTGTGCTTGAAATAACCAAAAATCAAGCAGTTATACTTGGCTTTCATTATGTAATAACATATCACTTTTGGGGCATCGCCAATGATTACAAATTATCGTATTGCCTATCAGCAGCATGATCACCAGCGCTGTATCAGTTCAGCCATATCGCGGGCTGAAGCACTTTGCCGGCAACAGAATGCCCGTCTGACGCCCACCCGGCGCAGGGTACTGTCGGTGATCTGGCAGAGTCACAGGCCCCTCGGCGCCTACGCCATCACCGAGGCCATAAATCAGACTGAACACAGGGTGCTGCCCCCCACGGTTTATCGCGCCATCGATTTCCTGCTGGAGCTTGGCCTGATCCACCGCATTGACTCACTCAATGCCTATATCGGCTGTGCCTTTCCCGATGCCCCGCATTCCGACACCTTTTTAATCTGTCGCCAGTGCGGCAGTGTCGCAGAGTGTTGCGACGACATCATCGAACAGGCGATCAGTGAAGCCACCCAGCGGGCGCGATTCCTGCCCGAATCACGCTCCCTGGAAATTCTTGGCCTGTGCCCGGGCTGCCAGGGATGAGCAGGCCCCTGATAACCCTGTCCGGTGTTACCAAGCACTACCGCCAGCAGGCGGCGGTAAAGGACATCAGCTTCACCATTTCATCCGGCGAAATCACAACCCTGATTGGCCCCAATGGTGCCGGCAAAACCACCCTGCTCAAGTTGATCCTGGAGTTGGAAAGGCCTGACAGTGGAAACATCACGCGCCAGCCCGGCCTGCGAATTGGCTATATGCCGCAGAAACTGAATATCGACCCCACGCTGCCAATCACCACGCTACGCTTTCTGCAGCTGGCAAGCAAAGACAGGTTCGCCTGCAAGGCGGCTCTCAAGCGTGTCGGGATCGGGCATCTTGCCGGTTCGCCGATCCAGGCATTGTCCGGCGGAGAGATGCAACGGACATTGCTGGCCAGGGCTCTGCTGCGCAGCCCGGAGCTGCTTATTCTCGATGAACCGGTACAGGGTGTCGACATAATTGGCCAGGAAGCCCTCTATCAGATCATCTGCGATCTGCGCGATGAGTTCGGTTGCGCAGTGTTAATGGTTTCCCACGACCTTCACCTGGTGATGTCCGCCACCGACAACGTCCTCTGTCTCAACCAGCATATTTGCTGTCACGGCAGTCCGGAACAAGTCAGTGGTGACCAGGCATTTATGGAACTGTTTGGCGCCAAAACCGCTGTCTACACACACGATCATGACCACGACCATAACCTGCATGGCGACATCGTAGATCCGGCGCGGGGTCACCAGGGAGGAGGGCATGCTTGAAGTCCTGATCTATGCCATGCTGGCCGGCGTAGGCGTAGCCGCCATTGCCGGGCCGCTGGGTGCCTTTGTGGTCTGGCGGCGCATGGCCTACTTTGGCGACACCCTGGCCCACTCCTCCCTGCTGGGCATTGCGCTGGCACTGCTACTCTCAGTCCAGCCAACCATTGCTGTCATCTTCTTCTGCCTGCTGCTCGCCCTGTCGCTGGTTTACCTGCAGCAGCAAAGGGCGCTGGCATCTGACACCTTACTGGGGATACTCTCCCACACCTCACTGGCTGCCGGCCTGATCGCCGTATCACTGATGCGGGATGTACAGGTCGATTTAATGGGTTTGCTATTTGGCGACATCCTCAGCATTACCGCCACCGACCTGCTGGCCATCTATGCCGTCTGCATCACCGCCATAATACTGCTGATCAAGCTCTGGCAGCCATTGCTGGCAATCACGGTGGATGAGCAACTGGCAAGGGTGGAAGGGGTCCCGGTAACGGCGGTTCGCAGCGCGCTGATGTTGATCATGGCACTGGTGATCGCCGTCGCGATGAAAGCGGTTGGCGCCCTGTTAATCACAGCACTGCTGGTAATCCCGGCTGCGACGGCACGTCGATTCTCACGGACACCGGAACAGATGGCTGTTCTCGCCAGCGTCTTTGGCGTGGCGGCAACCTGCTTTGGGCTGATATTTTCATGGTTGCTCGACACCCCTGCGGGACCCTCTATTGTACTGTCAGCGGGACTGCTGTTTCTTTTATCTCTGGGCAAGCGGGAAGCACAGTAAACAATAGCTAGCCGGCTCAATTGCCGTTTGTATAACAGCGCAGCCATTGGATGAAATTTACAGGGGCAGGGTATTTTGCCCGAAGGGAAAGCCCTCAGCTTGACCAATACCCGATTTGCGCGATCACCTCTATGACCCTGTTTACATGATGACCCCATGATGCTACTGATTACCGCCGGGGTGCCGGGAATTCCGCCATTAAAAGACCGATGATTTTGGGAGTTGATATACTTGT
>JBFFTH010000202.1:0-2727 GCA_041571855.1 Porticoccaceae bacterium | reverse complement strand
TGAGGTAGCCTCTACCCGTTTCACCGTATCACTGATAGGACTCGCCAGAATGCCGCCGACAAGACTGTTCGCCAGCGTATCAAGCAGCCGCCTGATATCACCAATCCGCACGCATGGCCTGGCGACATCGTGAACCAGCACCCAGTCCTGCTGCTTCGCCTCTGAGGCAATGGACTCGATAGCCGCACGCACCGAGTCGATCCGGGCGCTGCCACCTTCGACTGCTCGCACCCTGCTATCAGACATGATCGGAAGCTCACGCCAGCGGAGGTCCTCCGGGTTCAGCGCCACCACCAGTGCTGCGGGCTCCAGCAAAAGCAGTTTAGCCAGTGTTCTTTCCATCACCGACCTACCGACCAGCAACTGGTATTGCTTTGGCAACTCGGTGCCAAAGCGGCTGCCGGTACCGGCGGCGGGAACAACTGCCCAGAGCTTCATTCCAGACCCTCGCCAGCAGACCTGGCCGGTTTTTCAATCACCATGAAAAATGTCTCACCTTCTTTTATCATGCCGAGCTCGTTTCTGGCCTTTTCCTCGATACCTTCCAGGCCGTTTCTCAAATTGTTGACTTCATCGGCAATCAGCTGGTTGCGAAGCTTTAGCTGCTCGTTTTCCTCTTCCTGGGCAGACAGTTTTTTTTCCAGCTCCACCTTCTGGGCCATACTGCCCTCACCCACCCACAGCCGGTACTGGAGCAGGATTAAAAATAGCAGGAGAATTCCGATCAGCCATCGCATGGAGCGATTCTACAGAACAAACCCCGCATCGTCAGCGGCAGACCGGTAAATATGATCGGTGGTTTCTGCAACTGGCAACAGAGGAAATGAGGGGGGAAAACTATAGGCAGCTATTCATTGATGTATCGATCTTTACAGCGGCGCCGGGACAGGCATCCAAAATACCTACCGTTGCCTGGAAACTATAAGTTGAAACCCATGGCGCACAACTTTTATCCAATATCGCTGTCCCGTCTCCATCGATCAACTGCAGCAGAAGACATCCAATAACTTGCAGTAGACATAAAAAAACCGGGGCCAGTCTGGGTGAGACTGGCCCCGGTTTTTTTATTAATGGTCGGGGCGAGAGGATTTGAACCTCCGACCCCCTCGTCCCGAACGAGGTGCGCTACCAGGCTGCGCTACGCCCCGACAAAATAGCTTATGAGTTGAACTCTGCCCTGCCCCGATAGGGAGCCAGGCCACCGAGCTCGGCCTCAATTCTCAGCAGGCGATTATACTTGGCAACGCGGTCCGAGCGACAGAGGGAACCCGTTTTTATTTGACCCGCTGCAGTAGCCACAGCCAGGTCGGCAATCGTGGTGTCTTCTGTCTCTCCGGAACGGTGTGATATTACCGCCGTGTAGCCTGCATCTTTCGCCATCTGGATGGCATCCAGGGTCTCGGACAGCGAGCCGATCTGGTTGAACTTGATCAGGATGGAATTGGCCACACCCTCTTCTATGCCACGGGCAAGAATTTTGGTGTTGGTTACAAACAGATCATCACCGACCAACTGGCTCCTGTTGCCCAGTTTTTCGGTCTGGTATTTCCAGCCGTCCCAGTCAGACTCGTCCTGGCCATCCTCAATGGAGATGATCGGGTACTGGTCGCAGAGTTCGGCGAGGAAATCACTAAAACCATGGGAATCGTAGGTTTTGCCTTCTCCGGAAAGCACATACTTGCCATCCTTGTAGAACTCGGAGGAAGCACAGTCGAGGGCCAGCGTGATGTCTTCACCCAGAACATAGCCAGCGGCTTCGATCGCCTCCTTGATCACGGCCAGCGCCTCGGCGTTGGATGACAGGTTAGGCGCAAAGCCTCCCTCATCGCCAACAGCGGTGTTGAGACCCTTGCCGCTCAATACTTTCTTCAGGGCATGGAATATCTCCGCACCCATGCGCAGGGCCTCGCCAAAGGTCGGCGCGCTCACTGGCTGGATCATGAACTCCTGAATGTCCACGTTGTTGTCGGCATGCTCACCGCCATTGAGGATATTCATCATAGGCACCGGCATGGTGTAATTACCCGGAGTGCCGTTGACCTCGGCAATATGGGCGTACAGTGGAACAGCTTTGGATTTTGCAGCGGCTTTGGCGGCTGCCAGCGATACAGCAAGGATTGCATTGGCACCCAGTTTGGACTTGTTCTCTGTGCCATCAGCGTCGATCATCAGTCGATCGAGCCCCCGCTGATCGGTTGCATCCTTGCCGAGTAAGACCTGGCGAATTTCTGTGTTGATATTCTCTACAGCCTTGAGGACACCTTTACCCAGGTAACGGGACTGGTCGCCATCGCGCAGCTCCAGCGCCTCTCGACTACCTGTAGATGCACCGGAGGGCGCACAAGCGGTGCCCACGCTGCCATCTTCAAGAATAACATCGGCTTCCACGGTCGGGTTACCCCGGGAATCCAGCACTTCATATGCGCGAATATCGACGATCTTACTCATTTAAAGCTCCTCATAAGTAGCATTTGTTAAAACCCCAGTCAGGCAGTATCAATGGCAGGAAGGCTCTTGACAAGATCATCCACTGCCTTTATGTGCTGCAGGAAGGGCTCCAGCTTATCAAGAGCCAACGCACTTGGGCCATCACATTTTGCGGCGCCGGGATCCGGATGGGCCTCGAGGAACAGACCGGCAAGGCCAATGGCCATTCCAGCCCTGCCCAGTTCTGTGACCTGTGACCTGCGGCCGCCGGAAGCCGCACCCATCGGGTCACGGCACTGC
>JBFFTH010000201.1:0-2743 GCA_041571855.1 Porticoccaceae bacterium | reverse complement strand
ATCTGAGTGAAGCTGTTCGATGATGAGTTGGTTAACCTGTTTAAACTCGTCTTCGACGACTTGATGGAATGGGAGCATGTCCATCGATTTCCCCTGGTGCCAATCCCCTTGAAGTGGGCCGCATCCTAGGGTTCGGCCGCTGGAGTGTCAAGTGCTGCAACGCCGCCGAGAGCAGTATGGCACCTGTACCCAAAGGCATCTAAAAAGAGCTCAGGAAAGGGCCCAATTCGGCTGAATTTTCCCTTGCGGCAGGTTGTTGTTTGCCTTAGAATGCACGCCCTCTCAAAACCGACCACAGTTTCTCAGTCAGCAAAGTGCGGCAAGTGTGGTTTCGGGGATGTCAACGGAGCAGATTATGTACGCGGTTATAGAAAGTGGTGGCAAGCAGCATCGGGTTCAGGAAGGCGAGGTTCTGCGTCTTGAAAAACTGGAAATTGCCACCGGCGAAAATGTAGATTTTGACAAGGTGCTCTTGGTTGCCAATGGCGACGACTTGAAAGTAGGTGCACCCTATGTGGAAGGCGGCAGGGTAACTGCTGAAGTGCTGAGCCATGGTCGCGGTGACAAGGTTCGCATCATCAAGTTCAAGCGTCGTAAGCACCACGATAAGCAAATGGGCCATCGCCAGTGGTTCACCGAGGTGAAAATTACCGGTATCAGCGCGGGCTGATCAACGGGTAGCAAGATTTAGGAGGATATCATGGCTCACAAGAAAGCTGGTGGTAGTACCAGAAACGGTCGCGACTCGGAAAGTAAACGCCTTGGCGTCAAGCGCTTTGGCGGTGAGCAGGTTCGCGCCGGCAACATCATTGTTCGTCAGCGTGGAACCCGGTTTCATGCCGGAGAAAACGTTCAGTGCGGTCGCGACCACACCTTGTTTGCGGTAGCCGATGGTGCGGTAAAGTTTGCGGTTCGCGGCCCGAAAAATCGCACATATGTAGATGTAGTCAGCAGCTAAGCCCGACTTTCACTCTGCTTTTGAAAACCCCGCAGTTGCGGGGTTTTTTGATGCCCTTCAAATGACAAAAGTAGCGGGCGATAAACGGTATACTTGGCGATATGAAATTTGTAGATGAGGCGCCCATCCGGGTTCAGGCTGGAAAAGGTGGCAACGGCTGCCTGAGTTTTCGCCGTGAAAAATACATTCCCAAGGGTGGCCCCGATGGTGGCGACGGCGGGGATGGTGGCAGTGTCATTCTGCAGGCCGATGAGAGCCTGAATACCCTGGTGGATTTCCGTTATCAGCGCAATTACCAGGCCGAAAATGGCCAGCCCGGACAGGGTCGTAATTGCAGGGGTAAAAGTGGTGAAGATCTTGTTCTCCTGGTGCCGGTTGGGACCACGGTAATAGATGAGGATACAGATGAGGTGCTGGGCGACCTGATGGAAGCCGGGCAGCAGCTAAAAGTCGCCCAGGGAGGTTTTCACGGCCTCGGCAATACCCGCTACAAATCCAGCACCAATCGTGCGCCGCGCCAGACATCGCCGGGCAGCGAGGGAGAGTCGCGCAATCTCCGCCTCGAGTTGAAAGTGCTGGCGGATGTAGGCTTGGTCGGGCTGCCCAATGCCGGCAAGTCCACCCTGATCAGGGCTGTTTCCTCAGCGAGGCCCAAGGTGGCGGATTACCCGTTCACCACGCTGGTGCCCAATCTCGGTGTCGTTCGCGTGCAGCCACACCGCGGCTTTGTTATCGCTGATGTGCCCGGGCTGGTGGAGGGAGCGTCTGAAGGCGCCGGTCTAGGGATTCGCTTCCTCAAGCACCTGACCCGAACGCGACTGTTGCTGCATATTGTTGATATGTGCCCATTCGACGGCTCAACTGCGGCAGAAAACGTAGCGGCCATTGAGCAGGAGCTGGCAGAGTTCAGTCCAACACTGTCTCAGCGCGACCGCTGGCTGGTGCTGAACAAGGTCGATATGTTGCCCGAGGTCGATCGGCAGCAGCGCTGTAAAGAGGTGGCCGATACTTTGCAGTGGCAGGGGCCAGTTTTTCAGATTGCAGCAATTAATGGCACGGGTACGGAATTGTTGTGCCACAGAATTCTCGAGTATCTCGAGGGCTGCTGGGAGCGGGAAGCCCAGGATCCGGAGGCGGCCGGGCGGGAGCGGGAAATGCAGGACCGGATGCAGCGCGAAGCCCGTGAGCGAATTGAGGCGCTCCGTTTGCAGCGACAACAGGCGCGCAAAGGTAGTGATGAGGGCGACGATGACGATGACGACGATTATGATGTTGAGGTCGAGTATGTCAGGGAGTAAGTCGTAGTCTTTTGGCGGGAAAATGAACGTTCACAACAGAGAAAAATATGTAGGCAATGCTCGCCGCTGGGTGGTCAAGATCGGCAGCGCGCTGCTCACCGATGAAGGCAAGGGGCTTGATCATGCGGCCATTGCCGGCTGGGTTGCACAATTGTCTGCGCTGCTGGATAGCGGGGTCGAGGTTGTGCTGGTGTCGTCCGGCGCGGTGGCAGAGGGTATGTCCCGGCTCGGCTGGAGCCGGCGCCCGGAACTTATTCACGATCTGCAGGCAGCCGCTGCCGTGGGTCAGGCCGGGCTGGTACAGGCCTATCAACCCCAGTGTCAGCGCTTCGGTCGCCACACGGCACAGGTATTGCTGGATCACGCCGACATCTCCAACCGGGAGCGTTATCTCAATGCTCGCAGGACCCTGCAGGCACTGATCAAGCTGGGTGTGGTCGCTGTCGTGAATGAAAATGATACCGTTGTTACCGACGAAATTCGTTTT
>JBFFTH010000200.1:0-2754 GCA_041571855.1 Porticoccaceae bacterium | reverse complement strand
CCCAGCGAAGAAACAACGCCACCTGTAACAAAAATAAACCGTGTCATGAAGACCCTTAATATCAAAACTAACCGCGAGGAATGTTTGTTTTTGGCGCCGAAATCTGGTGAGAAACACCCTTTCAGCTGCGGCCTAAAGATGGGTAGCCAGACTACCAGAAAGCCCCTCTGGCCACAATGGAAAAAGTTCTCCGGCGCTCAATTCAGCTGCCAGCTGAACTGCCAGCCATCCTCTCCGGGCGCTGCCTGAAAACCCTCGCAAACCCAGAGGTCGGCGACCGCCACCAACTCTTCATCAATGTAGACAAGGGGAACGATATTCCTCAACCAGGGCTCAAGCCCCGCCTCCTGCAATAGTTTTTTCAGGGTGTTGGAACCATCCCGACCGGCCGGACGGCAACGCTCACCGCCCTTTCTCAATTTCAGGGTCAGGTGTTTGGCGCTGTCTTTAAGCCCTTTCCCGGCTACCTTTTGCGCCCTTAGAATGCCGCCAGCCGCCACCCTGCAGGGTTTATCCAGTGCCCAGGTGATTTCATCGGCGACATCGTTCACCTGCACTGCAGGCAACAGATAGAGTCGCTCCCGGTAGCGACGAAATTCGACATCGGCCCAGCTCACCAATGGCGATGCATCTTCCCGCGCCGTCAACAACTCATGCTCGACCGTATCCAGTATACGATGCCCCGGCACAGCCAAACCCCTGCTTTCTGCCCAGTAACGCAACAGGTTTGCCCGACGCGGAACCGACAAATCCAGAAGTTCCGGCAACGCAATACTCCATCCCCGGCGCTCGCCTTTTTCGTCCATGCTTTCCAGATCGGAAACAGCCATGGATAGCAACAGGTTGTCTGCTTCCCGGCTCAGGCCAGCGCTATGAGAAATTCGTTCGGCATAATCCGGCCAGCGGCCGGCTATGGCAGGCACAACCTGGTGGCGGATAAAGTTGCGATCAAGGTCAATGGCAAAATTGCTTTCGTCGTCCACCCAGTCCATTCCCTGGCGTCGGGCGTAATCTTCCAGTTCAACCCGACGATACTGTAACAGCGGGCGCAATAATTCACCCTCACCCAGCTTGCGCCTTTGCGGCATTCCGGCAAGCCCGCGCACACCGGAACCGCGCAGCAAACGATAGAGAACGGTCTCTACCTGGTCATCTGCATGATGCGCCATTACGACGATATCGCCCTCTCTCAACAGCTTTTGAAACACCCAGTAGCGGGCTTCCCGCGCCGCCTGTTCCAACCCCTGCCCGTCCAGGTTTACTACCACCGTTTCCGAGATCAGCCTCACACCCAGCTGATCACATTGCTGCTGACAGTGCTGTGCCCAGATTTCGGCATTGGGCGAAAGCTGGTGATTGACATGCACAGCCTCAACAGCATCGCCTCCGAGCATCCCTGCCAGGGCATGAAGCAACACATGGGAATCCAGACCACCGCTGTAGGCAACATAACAGCGCCTCGATTTGCGAAGCTGGTCGAGAAAAGGGGCAAGGGAATCCGGTGAAAAGGCCATTGCGCTAAATTATCGACTTGGTTGTGGAAAGACAAGAGTACCGTTTTCAGGCCAGCTGTAAATCCACGTGAAATAAATATTCAGCATTCTATAATTGAAAGCGTTTAAATCTATGAACGCCAGCAATGGTTCACGACAATGTGCAACTATCTGTGCTTGTCCAGCAGAACTTGCCGAAAATAAAAGGTTTGGGCTTTATGTCGCTATCAAAACTACAAAAAGTAATACAACTGGTATTCCTGACCACAGTGTTCTTAACCGGATGCACCGGTATCCCGGAAAATGTTCAGCCCGTGGGCAACTTTGAACTGGAAAAATACCTCGGCAGATGGTACGAAATTGCGCGCCTGGACCATTCCTTTGAGCGTGGGTTAACAAAGGTCACCGCCGAATACAGCCTGCGGGATGATGGCGGTGTTCGGGTTATCAACAGCGGTTTTTCAGAACAGGATAAGGCGTGGGAAAGTGTCGAGGGCAAGGCCTATTTCGTCGAGGGTTCAGACAAGGGCTATCTGAAAGTATCTTTCTTCGGCCCCTTCTATGGCGCCTATGTGGTTACTGAACTCGACCGGGAAAACTACCAGTACGCGCTGGTCAGCGGCCCCAGCAAGTCCTATTTGTGGATTCTTTCCAGAAGCCCAACCCTTGATCGGGACATACTCAACTCCCTGGTGGAGAAGGCAAAAGAACTGGGCTTTGAGACAGACCAGTTGATCTTTGTCGACCACTAACTGTTATCTATCGGTAACGGCTGGTGAGCAATATCCGCATTATTGAAGGTGATATTACGCGGGCGCAAGTCGATGCAATTGTAAATGCAGCCAACCCGTCTATGCTCGGTGGTGGCGGTGTCGATGGCGCCATCCACCGCGCGGCGGGGCCCGCCCTGCTGGAAGCCTGCAAACAGGTGCAAGATCACAATGGTGTGCGCTGCCCGACCGGTGAGGCCCGCATCACCGCCGCGGGCAATTTGCCAGCCCGCTTTGTGATTCACACCGTAGGTCCGGTCTACTCTCGCGAACCGGACCCGGCGGCATTGCTGAGATCCGCCTACACCCATTCTCTGGACCTGGCACTTGAAAATGAGTGCAAATCCGTAGCGCTTCCCGCGGTGTCCTGCGGTGTTTACGGCTACCCCCATGATGAAGCAGCGAAGATTGCCCTGGACGTTTGCAGTCGTGACAAGTACCGCGAACTGGATATTCGCTTTTATCTGTATGGAAGCGAGATGTACAACCTG
>JBFFTH010000199.1:0-2777 GCA_041571855.1 Porticoccaceae bacterium | reverse complement strand
TGGAAAACGGGATAACCTCGATATAGCCCTGGTTATCCTCCCCTCCCAGGAATCCGCCAGCACCAGCACCGGCACCGGCACCGGAAAGGGGCGCAGACCATTTTTCACCCACCGCCCCCACATCGATCGAGATATCCCCTAGCGCAAGACTGGGCGCCAGGTTTTCCACCTTCGCAGAGGGCCGGGGCGTTGGCGCGGCAGAAACTGTCAGTGAGTCCATGCTGGGCTCCATCATTTCCTCGGGCTCGGGCTCCGGTTCAGGCTCGGGCTCTGTGGTGCGGGGCGGCGGACGATAGATTTCCACCACTGCGGCAATTTCGGTCTCGTCGAGAGCGATCTGCCTTCCCGCAATGAGGTAACGCATAAACGAAAATATCGACAGCGTGATCAGCAGTGCGACGCCAAAATATAACGCCACTCGCACGGCTAGTTTTCCGCCTGGTTGGCGGCAATGGCTATTTTTTCAATCCCCGCCAGGCGCACCTGGTCCATCACCTCCACCAGGGCACGGGTTGAAGTTTCAGCATCTGACTGGATCACCACGGATCCCTCGGGGCTTTCCGCATGCAACCTTGCCACCACCGCCCGCAGAGCTCGCAGATCGACGGGGCGACGATCAACCCAGATCTCGCCATCACTCTTGATGGCGACAAAGATATTTGCACTTTCCTGCTGGCTGGCACTCTGGGCTTTGGGCGTGTTGACCACGATGCCGGACTCCTTGACAAAGGAGGTAGTGACAATAAAAAAAATCAGCATGATAAAGACAATATCGAGCATGGGTGTCATATCCAGCTCAGCTTCTGCACTGTTTTTGTGATGCCGTTTTAAACTCATCTTTTTTAGCCCTCTTCCGGCAGCTGACTCAGGCCAGCACCAGCCGGTCAGCCAGCTTGCTGGTCAGCTTATCAGCCAGTTGTCTCAGGCGCGCGGAAAAGTAATAGCCGGAGAGTGCAACCACCAACCCGGACATGGTCGGGATGGTAGCCCGATAGATACCATTGGCCATGCTCTGGGCCTCGCCTGTGCCGCTGACCGCGATCACCTCGAACACCCCTACCATCCCGGTTACCGTCCCCAGTAGGCCCAGCAGGGGACAGAGCAGGATCAGGGTGTGAATATGATGCAGCCGTGCATGCAGCCGCATGCTGGCTTCCGATACTGTCGCCTCGCGAATCTTCAGTGCCCGCCAGGAATGGCGATCTCGGCGCGACTGCCACTGGCTGACCAGTTGCCGGGCATAACCGGGATAGATCACGCGGTAGAACCAGACACGCTCGACAATGCACATCCAAAGCATCAGGCAGGCGATAAAAATCACCCAGATCACCCTGCCACCGAGGTCAATGTAATCCAGGATACCGCCGAGAAATTCCATCGCTGACTACTCCCTGCGGCCCAGCCGTTTCTCGGCCAGCCTCGCCATGATGCCGGCACTCTGTTCATCCAGCCGCTGGATCATGCTGCCGGAAAGTGATGACACGAGGCTGAAACCGAACAGCAATGGTATTGCGACCACCAGGCCCAGGACCGTTGTCACCAGCGCCTGGGAAATGCCGCCTGCCATCAGTTTTGGGTCTCCGCTGCCAAACAGGCTGATGGCCTGGAAGGTAAGGATCATGCCTGTGACCGTACCCAGCAGACCGAGCAGGGGCGAAGTCGCGGCCAACAGTTTGATCAGGTTGTGCCAGCGCTCCAGGGCAGGCACTTCCGCCAAAATGGCTTCATCCAGCTTATGCTGGATAATTTCTCCCTGGTCAACCTGGCTCCCTTCATTTTGCCCTGCTGATAAAACGCCTCCGGCACTGAGAAGTACACGTCCCAGTGGATTATTGGGTTTGGGGTGCTCAATGCTGGCCAACTGCTGCCTGATCGCCAGGGAAACAGCGCTGAGATAACCCACTCGCCACACCGTAATCAACAAGCCCATCGCGCCAAGGCCAATAATAATCAGGCCAATCACGCCGCCCTGGTCGATGCGCTCCTGCAGCGTCGGCACATAGGCCATCACGCCAAGCAGGCTGCCACCGGTGGGATCCACAACCATCGGCAAAATTTCGCCGGAGGATTGGGCAAAACGGGAAGCCTCCCGAACCATCCTGCCGGGAGGCTGTCGACTCAATTCGAGGTATTCGCCGGTTTCCGGCACATACCGCAGGAATGCATTATCGCTGAATGCGGTAAAAGCACCCACGCGCATCACGGGTTGCTGCTGGATATTGCCATTCACTGCGACGACGGGCGCCTGGAAATGGGCAATTTTCCCCTGCTCCGTCATCTCTTCCTGCACCAACAGCCAGAGGCTTTCCAGGTCAGCGATAGTAACCAGCTTGTCTCTCTGCGCCAGTTCGGCGAGGCTTTGCTGGCGCTGCGGCAACTGTGCGGAAATCATCGACTGCTGCATTGCGGCAGCAAAATCCCCGGCCATCTGGTTGAAGATGCTATCGATATCCCCCATCTCCTGCTGTTTCTGCTCCAGCTTTTTATTCAGCCGGGCAATTTCAGCAGCATTGGCATCGGTTATCTTTTTCAGCGGGTTGTTGTTGCTCTGGGCAATTTCAAAGTCCCGCCGGGCCCGCTCTAACAGCGACTGCTGGCGGTTTTTCTCACGCAGAAATTCCTGTTCCCGGGCGCGGTTTTTGGCTCGTTCCTGACGCTGGTCTTCTTTCACCGCCCGCAGCAGTTCGTCGAGGCTGGTTATCTGCTGTTGCGCCGCGGCACCTGATGTTTCGGCCTGAGCGGGGAAAACCGGGAGAAATGTTGCCAGGCAAAGTAAT
>JBFFTH010000198.1:0-2797 GCA_041571855.1 Porticoccaceae bacterium | reverse complement strand
TGTGTTCAACCTGGTGGACGGTGACGGAACGACAGTCGGCGCAGCCCTTTCCTCCCACCCCGACGTGCAACTGGTATCCCTGACCGGCTCCACCCGGGCTGGGCAGACAATCTACGAAGCCGGGGCAAAAAACATGAAGCGGCTGGCGCTGGAGCTGGGTGGCAAATCCCCCAATATCATTCTCGATGACGCCGACTTCCAGCAAGCCGTGATCCAGGGAATCAAGGCCGTGATGCCAAACAGCGGCCAGAACTGCAGTGCGCCCACCCGCATGCTGGTACCCGAATCCAGACTGGCTGAAGCCGAGGAGATTGCCAAACAGGTTTGCGCGTCACTGGTTGTCGGCGACCCGATGGATCCCGAAACCACCATTGGACCTATTGCCAACCAGGGACAGTACAACACCGTACGCCGCATGATTGAAACCGGCATCCAGGAAGGCGCAAAACTGGTCTGTGGCGGACCGGAACTGCCGGAGGGACTCGAATGCGGCCTCTACATCGAGCCAACGATATTTGTCACCGATAACCAGATGCACATTGCCCGGGAAGAAATATTCGGCCCGGTCATCTGTATCATTCCATACAAAGACGAGGAGGAAGCCATACGCATGGCCAATGATTCACCTTACGGCCTGGCTGCCTTTGTTCACAGCGGTGACCACGAACGCGCCCGCAAAGTGGCACGTCGCTTGAGGGCAGGCAGCATCTACATCAACGGCGCCATGCAGGATCTGAATACACCCTATGGCGGCTACAAGATGTCCGGCCTTGGCCGCGAATATGGCATTTACGGTTTTGAAGAGTTCCTGGAACTCAAGTCCGTTGTCAACGATGCGCCGGACCGGGCCACAGAGACTCACCCTGTAAATTTCTATTGATCGACTAAGCACCTGGGCGCGATCACCTTTGATCGCGCCCAGATCTTTTCTCCCGGCAAGGTTCAAGAGCCAACACGAGACTGCCGTCGCAGCTGGAAACAGCACAACTCTGGGTCAACAGTACCGGAGTCAGGTTTAAGCAGGTTTCTGCCTGCCCCACCCAAACAGCATCCCCCTTACCCAGCAACTTGCTGACCACCATTCCTGCTTTGTAACCAGCTAACGCGGCACTGACCGGAAATATCGCCGATAAACTGAAGTTGCAAAGCTCAATCCCACGGAGCGGTGGCACTGGCAAACATCAACGGATTTCGTTTTAATGTTTGCTCAGGCTTAAACCAATCCCAACGGGTTTATCCACGTTGTGATGGCACTGACGCAAAACCAAACAAAAAATAGGGGTTTAAACGATGAGAGACTACCGCAAATTCTACATTGATGGCCAGTGGGTAGACCCGCTGGTGGCAGACGAAAAGGAAGTGATCAACCCGGCAACCATGGAGCCTGCGGGCGTGGTATCCAAGGGCAGCGAAGCCGACACCGACGCTGCAGTAGCCGCTGCCAAGAAGGCTTTAGAGACCTGGTCCAACAGCAGCCGCGAGGAGCGCATCGCTGTCCTGCAAAAGGCCATGGCCATCTACGCTGAGAGGACTGAAGACGTGGCCCTGGCCGTTACCGAGCAAATGGGTGCCCCATTCCATGCGTTATCCCAGCCCTTCCAGTCACAGCTACCCCTCGCCACCTTCCAGATCATCCTCAAGATCCTCGAGAATTTCGAGTTTGAAAAACCCAACGGACCCAGCACCATTGTCCATGACCCGGTCGGCGTCTGTGCCCTGATCACCCCCTGGAACTGGCCGGCCCACCAGGTGGTCGGCAAGGTGGTGCCGGCGATTGCTGCGGGCTGCACCATGGTATTGAAACCCGCCCTGCTGGCGCCGTTTGACGCCTACATCCTCGCCGAAGTACTCCACGAAGCCGGCCTACCTGCGGGCGTTTTCAACCTGGTCAACGGTGACGGGTCGGTGGTCGGCAATCACCTTTCCTCCCATCCCGACGTAAACCTGGTCTCCTTTACCGGCTCCACCCGGGCCGGAAAAATGGTCTATGAAGCCGGTGCAGATACCATGAAGCGGCTGGCGCTGGAACTGGGCGGCAAGTCCCCCAACATTCTGCTCGAGGATGCCGACATGGCACAGGCTGTGACCCAGGGAGTCAAGGCTGTGATGCTTAACACCGGCCAGACCTGCAACGCCCCCACCCGCATGCTGGTACATGAATCCAAGCTGGCTGAAGCCGAAGAGATTGCCAAACAGGTCTGCAGTGCACTGGTGGTCGGCGACCCGATGGACCCCGAAACCATCATCGGCCCTGCTGCCAACCACGCGCAGTACAACACCGTGATCAACATGATAGAAACCGGTATCCAGGATGGCGCAAAACTGGTCTGTGGCGGCCCGGAAATGCCGGATGGACTTGAGTGTGGCTGTTACATCAAGCCGACGGTATTCACTACCGACAACAACAT
This sequence comes from Porticoccaceae bacterium, assembly GCA_041571855.1. Classification (GTDB taxonomy): domain Bacteria; phylum Pseudomonadota; class Gammaproteobacteria; order Pseudomonadales; family Porticoccaceae; genus JACKOF01. Next base: position 389 of record JBFFTH010000198.1, on the reverse strand, counting down.
GCACATTGCCCGCGAGGAAATTTTCGGGCCCGTTCTCTGTATCATTCCCTACAAGGACGAAGAGGAGGCCATCAGCATGGCCAACGACTCGCCCTACGGCCTGTCCGCCTATGTGCACAGCAGCGATTTCGAACGGGCACGCAAAGTTGCACGACGCTTACAGGCCGGGCAAGTCTACATCAACGGCGCTATGCAGGACCTGCAATCACCCTATGGTGGCTACAAGATGTCCGGCATAGGCCGGGAATATGGCCTCTACGGTTTTGAGGAGTATCTGGAAATAAAGGCCGTGGTCAACGACGCTCCGGACAGAGCGACAGAGGAACATCAATTAATGTTCTTTTAATCGCCAGAAAGACCTGTGCGCCGCACAAACCTCTGGCGCACAG
>JBFFTH010000197.1:0-2809 GCA_041571855.1 Porticoccaceae bacterium | reverse complement strand
GCAGGACTTGTGTTGATGGGACTTTCGGTCTCGCCAAAATCATCCATGGCTGATAGTAAAACTTTGGCCGATTGGTACTTTGCTCCCGGCTCTATCGATCGGTGTCGCTTTCAGGTCAGCCTGCAGGGTCGGCGACAAAAGGTCATATAACTGTCCGGTGTCAGTCATTTCTGGATCGAGCCACTGATCATGCCGGTCTCTGGGTAGCCACAGCGGCATGGATTTCCGGTGGATATTCTCAAGGGCAGGATGCCCGGGCAGGGTGATGATGGAGGCTGAATAGACAATCTCTCCGGTCGCCCTGTCAGTCCACTCTTTCCACAGGCCGCCAAACGCGATAGCGCTGCCGTCAGCCGGTTCCAGCAGGTGGGGGCGCTTGCCGTCCTGGCTTTCGACAAAGGCCGTGGCGGGGATAATACAGCGATGAGTCCTGAATTCTGGTTTTTCAGGCAGTTTCCTGTAGTTGGTATTGACGCTGAAATAATCCCTGTGCGGTTTTAAGCCCTGATTGGTCTGCTGAAGGTAAAGCCACCAGGTAGCTGCTTTAACCCCTCGGTAACCACTGCCGCCGGTTACAATGCTGATGGTAGAACCCGGGCGGAAATCCCGGCTGTAGATCAAACCCTGAGTGCTCACGTCCAGCCAAGCAGCTAGTGCGCGGGAACTATCATTACGAATATGGGCAAAGTTTGTGCACATGCGGGCTTTATAGGCTCTATTTCCACAGCAGGCAAGAAGACTAAAAGGGAGATTGCCGCCTACCCGTCGTTTTTTTATCGGACTAGGCGGCGACCGAATTTTTGAGACTGCCAGGGACAAGGCCTTCTGGCCTCTTCTGCAAAGCATGGTTGACGGGTCGGAGCTTTGCAGGCGAAATGCCTCGAGCAACGGGTTAGAGGGTGCAGTCGCTGACGTCTTTCCATAATTTTGCTATAAGGAGGCAGGGTCATACATCAACCGTATATTTGGCAGGGAGACAGTCGAATGGCTGGAAAAGTTGCAGTCCTCATCATTCATGGCATGGGGTCACAGGGCAAGGGATTTGATATTCCCACCAGAGAAGAAATCAACTACTGGATTGCCGGAAAGGGCAAAGATCCGGCTGACGTCGCCTGGAAACCCATTTACTGGGCTGACCTGGTTGAGCCCCGCCAGGAAAAATTTATGCGCGACATTGTTCGCGCCAAGGGGAATGATATCGACTGCATAAAAATGCGCCGTTTTATCATTTCTGCAATCGGCGACGCAGCGGCGTATCAGAATATACGGGGCAAGAAAACGTCCACCTACACTCAAATACATAACCGTGTAAGAAGCTGTATCAAGGATTTGTACCACAATGATCTGGGAAGCCAGCCCTGTCCACTCATTGTCATGGCTCATTCACTGGGCGGCCATATCATGTCAAATTATATCTGGGACATGCTGGATAAACCCCTTGCAAGCCTGAGTGATTTTGAAAATATGAAGTATGTGGCGGGAATGATTACCTTTGGCTGCAATATCCCCTTATTTGCCTTTGCTCATAATGAGCTGGAGCCTTTCGAGTTTCCCGGAAAAAAACTGACGGCGGCAGAAAAGAAAAAGGCCGAATGGCTAAACTTCTATGATCCCGATGATGTGCTGGGCTATCCGCTTCGGCAGATAGGAGACAAATACAAATTTATCAAGGACAAGCACGTCAATTCGGGTGGGTTGCTTACAGCCTGGAACTTGCTCTCTCACAATGGTTACTGGACGGATAACGATGTCACCAAGCCTGCAGCCGATTTGATCGCCAAGTTTCTCTGAGGGAGCGGTTGGGGCAGGGTGCTTTAGCTGCTAAAACAGACGGTGAGCAGAAATCTTATTTTTGCGGCGGTCTCCCGTTAACCGGATTGTTGCCGCCTAGGGGAATGGCACACGCTGAAGTGCCTCGGCAGCCCGTTCAATAAGTACATGGCCAAACAGCCAGACCAGTTGGCCCCAGCCGGCGAGACCGCCGAGAACGCCGCCGATCAACACCAGCAGCCACTCATCCTCTTCAAAAATGGGTCTGACCAGGTTCTGGAATTCCGCCGGGTCCTGCTCGGAGAGAAATTCGTTCAGCATGTTTTCAATCCGCGCCGCCTGCTGCGCGTTAAAGGCCTCGTCCTCGGCAAGTTCAGCGGTGTATTTGATGGCGGTTTCCACGGCACCGGATTTCAGGTCAGCATATTTTTTCGGCCCCATGGTGACTAGTCCCACTGTCTGGGCGATAAAGTTTCCGTCCATGGTCTTGTTGATATATTTGCGGATCATGGCTCGGGTACGGTCTTTATGCTTTCCGTGAAGCATTTCCTTGACCAGTGACTGAATGTTGAGCAGGCGGTGTGTGAAGATGGCACAAAACTGCTCCGAGACTTCACTCTGTCGCTTGAGGAAAACACCCTGGAAGGTAAATGGCCCGATCTTTTTTGGGTAGACAGGCCTGAAAATCAGCTGTATAGCCAGCCAGTTGGTCACCGTGCCAACCAGTACACCAAACAGTGGCAGAACCCAGAGGCTGGGGTACAGATACCAGACGAAGGTCTGCACCACCCCAAACAGAAAACCAAACGCAAAGCCGGAATTGACCAGGAATTTAAGTTCTTTTTCGGAGACGGTAAAAATAATCTCGTTGATCAGCTGCGGATCTTCATTAAGCTTGTTAACGATGACCTCACGCAGGTCGATCATCCGTTCTGCGTTGTTGCGCAGGTCATCGATGATATCGTCGATTTGGTTTTCCATTTTCGACAAAACGGAGCGGTAGACCATCCTTTTTGTCAACCCGGGTAACGACTCCCAT
>JBFFTH010000196.1:0-2834 GCA_041571855.1 Porticoccaceae bacterium | reverse complement strand
TGCGGCTCGCCCTCGAGCCATAAAATTGCGCCAAAACGCCGCGGATCGGAAAACCGCAAAACACGGCCGCTACTAAAGGCAATATCCACATGATCGTGTTTGCCCGGCGCTAATGCGGATTCCACCAATCGCAGGTTTCCCGACATGCCGAGATGCATCAACAGGTGGCCGCTGTCACACTGCAGCAGCAGGTATTTCCCCCGCCGGGCAACAGACAGAACCTGCTGATCGCGTAAAATGCCGGCCAGGTTTTCTGTGACCGGCCAGCGAAGACGACTGTCGCGAACGATCACCGCGGCAATTCTCTGCCCTGCAACATGGGGTAAAATGCCACGTCGAGTGGTTTCTACTTCGGGCAACTCTGGCATTTGCTGGTCACATCTCTGGGTTTGGCAAATAGAAAATGTTCCGACGGCAGGCATCTGTCATACTCGCAGCCGCGTCACAATGATAGAGAACTCAGCGTAGAATATGCATTCACCAGGGGGAGTCAACCATGCTGTTAGGCGTTGATACCGGGGGCACCTTTACCGACTTTGTATTGCTGGCCCCTGACGGGGTTCGGATACATAAAGTGCTTTCGACGCCTGAAGCGCCTGAGCGCGCCATCATGCAGGGCATCGAGGAAATGCAGCTCGGCGACGCCGTCAAAGGTGCCGCACTTGCTATCGTGCATGGCAGCACCGTGGCCACCAATGCCGCCCTTGAAGGCAAGGGCGTGAAAACCGCCTATATCAGCAACCGGGGTCTTGCCGACATTCTCACCATCGGTCGCCAGACCCGCGATCAACTCTACAACCTGACACCCGTTTCCGCACCACCCCCGGTTCCCGCAGAACTCTGCCTTGAGACAGGTGGCAGGCTCGACGCCGACGGCGAGCTGGTTGAGCCACTGACCGAAGCAGATCTGGATGAATTGAACAAGCAGCTGGCAGCGATCAAGCCAGAGGCGGTTGCCATCAACCTGTTGTTCTCGTTTCTCGACGACTCGCTGGAAAAACAAATAGAGAGTGCCCTGCCCGAGACCCTGTTTATTTCCCGCTCATCTTTTGTGCTCCCCGAATACCACGAATACGAACGCGGCATGGCAACCTGGCTCAATGCCTGGCTGGGGCCCCGGGTAGAGCGCTACCTGCAACAGCTGAGAACCCACCTGGCGCCCTCTCCCCTGGCCATTATGCAGTCCTCTGGCGGCACCATTGATGCCGGGCAGGCAAGCCAGCGAGCAGTCAACCTGTTGCTTTCTGGGCCGGCCGGCGGGCTTGCTGCCGCCAGGTTTATCGGCCTCAAAAGCGGCAGCCGGAGTCTGATGACCTTTGACATGGGCGGCACCTCGACCGATGTGGCGCTGATCGACGGCGATATCAAATTGACCTCAGAGGGTCATCTCGGCCCCTACCCGGTTGCCGTTCCGATGGTGGATATGCATACGATTGGCGCCGGTGGCGGCTCCATCGCCTTTATCGACAGCGGCGGCATGCTCCAGGTCGGCCCCGAATCCGCCGGTGCAGCGCCCGGGCCAGCCTGTTATGGCAGGGGAGGCAGCCGACCGACGGTAACCGATGCCAATGCAGTCCTGGGTCGCCTGCAAGCGGACAACTTTCTCGGCGGCGAAATGGCACTGGATATCGACGCCGCCCGCGAGGCCCTGGCCGGTATCGGTGAACCGCTGGGACTGACAGCGGAACAGGCAGCAGAGGGTGTAATCCGGATCGCCAATGAACACATGACCCGGGCTCTGCGCGTGATTTCCGTGCAGCGCGGTTACGACCCGACAGATTTCAGGTTGTGCTGTTTCGGCGGCGCCGGCGGCCTCCATGTCTGCGCCATAGCCGAAGCCCTGAGCATGAAACACGCCCTGATCCCCGTTTTCGGCGGCGTCCTTTCAGCGCTCGGCATGCTCGTCGCGCCCCGCGAACGCCAGCTCTCCCATGCGCGAAGGCAGCTGCTTGCCGACTGCACCAGCGAACAGATCTCGAGCTGGCTGCAGGAACTGACGGAGGCGGGTCGCCGGCAATTATTACAGGAAGGGGTAAACAGCGAGGATATCAGGCAGCAATACTCCCTGGACCTGCGCTACCGGGGACAGACCTACACCATCAACACGCCCTGGTCTGGGGCAGACAAGGCTGCCGAAGATTTTCACCAGCGACATCAGAAAAACTACGGCCACCGACTCGATCTACCCATTGAACTGGTCAATGTGCGGGCGAGGGTCTATGCCAACCCTTTGGCTATCTCCCTGCCGAAACTATCCCGGCAAACACCGGCCGAGCCTGATTTTCGAGAACTTCACAATGTTGGCCGCACGGCCATTTATCAGCGCAAAAACCTGTCTACCGGACAGGTCATTGACGGGCCGGCGCTGGTCTGCGAACAGATTGCGACCAGTTTTATTGCGAAGGGATGGCAGGCAGAAGTGGATTGTTATGGCAACCTGCTTCTAACCTGCAACGATAAAACCTGATCCCAAACAAACGTCGACAACTGTGCAAGCGTTTTGCATTACCTGGAGGGTAAATGAGGCTGTTTCTGCAATGCCGGGCTACGCGATTGGGCAGTCCGGCCGTCTATGCTTGCCGAGAAAATGACCGCTTCCGATTGAATTGCCGTTGGACGTGCAATTCAGGTTTGCTGGGGCCAGGATGGCCGATCGAATCAACCTGAAAAAAACGGAATGCGACCACAGCTTGACTTACTGGCAGTGACCAGCCCACAAAAAAACCCGGCATTGCCGGGTTTTCGATACAAGCGTTCGGCGGAAACCTTACTTGATTTTATATTCCTTGTACTCCACATGCTTGCGAACAACCGGATCGTACTTCATGAAAGAC
>JBFFTH010000195.1:0-2836 GCA_041571855.1 Porticoccaceae bacterium | reverse complement strand
TGCGAGTTTCGCAACCTGTTGCCGCGTGGGGTCAAACTGGCGCCGGACGATGTCTGGGACAAATGCTGTTATGTGTTGTCATTTAAACTGACCGACCCCCAGTTTTCAGGCCAGACCAAGGAACGACTCTCTTCGAGGGAAGCGGCAGCCTTTGTCTCCGGCGTGGTAAAGGATGCTTTCAGTCTCTGGCTCAACCAGCACACCGAAGATGCCGAGCGACTGGCTGAGGCCTTTATCCACAATGCCCAAAAACGCCTGCGGGCCAGCAAAAAAGTTGCCCGTAAAAAAGTGTCGTCGGGTCCGGCGCTGCCGGGCAAGCTGGCGGACTGTTCCAGTGACAGCCCTGAACTCGGCGAACTTTTTCTGGTGGAGGGAGACTCGGCAGGGGGTTCCGCCAAACAGGCGCGCAACCGCGAGCACCAGGCCATCATGCCGCTGCGTGGAAAAATCCTGAATACCTGGGAAGTGGAAAGCCAGGAAATTCTGGCGTCACAGGAAGTGCATGATATTTCTGTGGCGCTGGGTATTGATCCGGGTTCGGATAATCTCGACGGCTTGCGCTATCACAAGATCTGCATTCTTGCTGATGCGGACTCCGACGGGCTTCATATCGCGACCCTGCTGTGCGCCCTGTTTGTGCGCCATTTCCGACCTTTGGTAATGGCCGGGCATGTCTATGTGGCGATGCCGCCACTGTATCGTATCGATGTGGGCAAGGAAGTTTTTTACGCCCTCGACGAGGCCGAGAAGCAGGGCGTGCTGGATCGCATTGAGGCAGAGAAAAAGCGCGGCAAGGTGAATGTGCAGCGCTTCAAGGGGTTGGGTGAAATGAACCCATTGCAACTGCGGGAGACCACCATGGATCCCGATACCCGTCGACTGGTGCAACTCACCGTGTCAGCGGGAGATAACACCAATCAGATACTCGATATGCTGTTGGCGAAAAAACGCTCTTCGGACCGGAAGAGCTGGCTGGAGAAAAAAGGTAACCTGGCAGAGGTCTGAGAGCCACTGCGTTGCTGGAACAGGTTCCGGGGTTGCCCATTAACCATGGATTGATCAAGTTATGACTGAAACAACCGTAATGGACGCGCCCGAACGGATCGCGCTGAAAGAGTATGCCGAGAAAGCCTATCTCGACTATTCGATGTATGTGATTCTGGATCGCGCGCTGCCCCATGTGGGCGATGGCCTGAAACCGGTACAGCGCCGCATTGTCTACGCCATGAGCGAGCTGGGGCTGAAAGCCACTGCCAAGTACAAGAAATCGGCGCGCACGGTGGGCGATGTCATCGGTAAATTTCACCCCCATGGTGACAGCGCCTCCTACGAGGCAATGGTGCTGATGGCTCAGCCATTCTCCTATCGCTACCCGCTGATCGACGGCCAGGGCAACTGGGGGTCCCAGGATGACCCGAAGTCCTTTGCCGCCATGCGCTATACCGAATCCCGCCTGACCAAATATGCAGAGGCACTGCTGTCCGAACTGGGGCAGGGTACGGTGAACTGGACGCCGAATTTTGACGGCACCCTGGATGAGCCGGAAGTGCTGCCGGCGCGGGTGCCCAATGTTCTGCTGAATGGCACAACAGGTATTGCTGTGGGGATGGCAACCGATATTCCGCCGCACAATTTGCGCGAGGTTGTCAGTGCCTGCATCCGGCTGCTGGACGAACCAAAAGCGACAGTGGCAGAACTGAGTGAGCATATCCTGGCGCCGGATTTCCCCACCGAGGCTGAGATCATCACTCCGCGCAAAGAGATCCTGAGCACTTACGAGAGCGGTCGCGGCAGCCTCAAGATGCGGGCGGTGTGGCAAAAAGAAAACGGGGATATCGTGATTACGGCCCTGCCCTACCAGTGTTCCGGGGCCAGGGTGCTGGAGCAGATTGCCAGCCAGATGCAGGCGAAAAAGCTGCCGATGGTGGCTGATCTGCGCGATGAATCCGATCACGAAAACCCGGTCAGGCTGGTGATTACACCGCGCTCCAACCGGGTCGATATCGAGGGGCTGATGAGCCACCTGTTTGCCTCCACCGATCTGGAGAAGAACTATCGCATCAACTTTAATGTGATCGGTATCGACGGCCGCCCCCGCGTGAAGCCACTGAATGTGATGTTGAAAGAGTGGCTCAGTTTTCGTACCGACACCACGCGCCGCCGTCTTGAATTCAGACTGGAGAAAGTGGAGAAGCGGCTGCACCTGTTGGAAGGTTTGCTGATCGCCTTTCTCAATATCGATGAGGTGATACATATCATTCGCACCGAGGATGAACCCAAGCCGGTGTTGATAGAGCGATTTAACCTCAGCGATGCCCAGGCTGAATATATCCTCGAGACCAAGTTGCGGCAGCTGGCGCGACTGGAAGAGGTGAAGATCAGGGCCGAACAGGAGTCGCTGGCAGAAGAGAGGGAAACGCTGAAAAAAATCCTCGGCTCTGCCCGGCGGCTGAAAACACTGGTTCGCAATGAGCTGCTGGAAGCGGCAGAGGAGTACGGCGACGATCGCATGTCGCAACTGGTCGAGCGTGAGGAGGCAAAAGCTTTCAGCGAGAAGGATCTGTTGACCACCGAGCCGGTTACCGTGGTGTTGTCGAAAAAGGGCTGGATTCGCGCCGCCAAGGGGCACGATATCGATCCACAGTCCCTCAGTTACAAGTCCGGCGATGGCTTTAAGGCGGCCGCCTGCGGGCGGAGCAATCAGAACACTATCCTGCTGGATTCCACCGGGCGCAGTTACTCGCTGCCGACCCATACCCTGCCTTCAGCGCGGGGTCAGGGTGAGCCGGCGACCGGCCGGCTGAATCCTCCCTCGGGAGCCGAGTTCAGCGGCGTG
>JBFFTH010000194.1:0-2911 GCA_041571855.1 Porticoccaceae bacterium | reverse complement strand
CGACCAGGTCCCGATCTGCCACCGGGTCGTAAGCCATATGGGCGACAATGCCAATGCCAAGCCCGAGCCGCACATAGGTTTTGATAACATCCGCATCTGTCGCAGTAAAAACCAGGTTCGGTTCCAGTCCCCGATCGCGAACGGCATCGTCGAGCTTGGAGCGACCGGTGAAACCGAAGACATAGGTGACGATCGGATATGCGGCGACATCCTCAAGGGACAGTTTCGAAACCTGGGTCAGCGGGTGATCTGCCGGTACCAATATACAGCGATTCCAGCTGTAGCAAGGCATCATCAACAGGTCGGAAAAAAGTTCCAGCGCCTCTGTGGCAATGGCAAAATCTGCCCCCCCCTCCGCGGCTTTTTCAGAAATCTGTACCGGTGTTCCCTGATGCATATGCAGGGAGACCTCCGGATATTTTGCGATAAATTGACTGATCACATCCGGCAGCGCGTAGCGAGCCTGTGTGTGTGTAGTAGCAATCGAGAGACTGCCCTTTCTCGGATCCTTGTGCTCCTGCGACAGCCGCTTGATGCTTTCAACCTTGTTGAGCACTTCACCGGCAATTTTCAGGATCTCCTCACCGGCCGGGGTCACCCGCGTCAGGTGTTTACCGCTGCGGGAGAATATCTCGACCCCCAGTTCGTCTTCAAGCAGGCGAATCTGTTTGCTGATGCCTGGCTGGGAGGTAAACAGGCTCTGGGCAGTCGCAGATACATTCAGGTCGTGATGAGCCACCTCCCAGATATAACGCAACTGCTGTAATTTCATCTCAGGTCTCCGGCATTACAGCCTTCTAGAACTTATTAATATAAGAATGTAGCAAATGATTACTTCTTAGAATAGCTTAAAATCGTTAAGCTGGCCGCCGTAAATTTGCCCATCCATGCTGGCTGTCAATGATTGAATTATTGCTCTACATAGCTTCTGGCGCCTTCGTAGGCCTCGCCATCGGTCTGACCGGCGTCGGCGGGGGCTCTCTGATGACGCCGATGCTGATGATGATGGGGTATCCCTACAACGTCGCCATTGGCACCGATTTGCTCTATGCATCAATCACCAAGAGCTATGGTGTCGTAGTTCATACGAAACAGAAAACGGTCAACTGGCGACTGGTCATTCTTCTGGCTTCCGGCAGTATTCCCGCCTCATTGCTCACTGCCATTTTTCTCAAGGATTTTTTCGCCCACGCCGGGGAATATGAATCCATTATGACCACCAGCCTGGGCATCATGCTGGTGCTGACAGCGTTGGTCATGCTGCTGAGGCGCTATCTACCCGACCAGGACAGCAAGCACTGGAAGCGCTTTCACCCCTCCAGCCGCAGCAGGGAGATCATCATTTTTGTCGGCGGGTTTTTACTGGGGATTTTTGTCACACTGTCATCGGTCGGCGCCGGCGCACTCTGTGCTGCTCTGCTGATTATCCTCTATCCGACAATGGCCACCAGCAGGATTGTCGGCACCGATATCGCCCATGCCGTCCCTCTCACCTTCGTTGCAGGACTGGGGCACTGGCTGCTACTGGGCAATGTGGATTTTCTGCTGTTGGGGGCGCTTTTGATCGGTTCATTACCGGCGATTCGGATCGGCAGCCGCCTGTCGACAAATATCCCCAATGAGCTGCTTCACAAAATCCTCGGCTTTCTGTTACTGGGGGTCGGCTTCAAGCTGGTTTTCTAGCCTTCATTGGCTACACCGTGGGGCACATGACCTGTTGCCACATGTATTTTGGCGGACTGGCAGTGGGTTTGCTGATCGTCAAAGAAAACATCGGCACCATAGGCTTTCAGAAATTCACCCTTGTCCCAGCCACCGAGAAACAGTGATTCGTCAATCCGAATGCCCCATGACCTCAGGGTGCGGACAACCCTCTCATGTGCCGGCGCCGAGCGGGCAGTAACCAGCGCAGTCCTTATCGGGCAGCTCGCCTGGTCTGGAAATTCCGCCTGCAGGCGATGCAGCGCCAGAAGAAAGCTCTTGAAAGGACCCGCGTTCATCGGCCGGGTCGCCTCGGCAGATTCATTGGCGGTAAAGGCCTCGAGACCGTGCTGCTTGTAAATACGTTCGGATTCATCAGAAAACAGCACGGCATCGCCGTCAAAGGCAAAGCGAAGTTCATCACTTTGCACGGCTGTTTTACTGGAAGCCAGCAATGTTGCCGCTGCCACCCCGTTGGCAAGGGCGCTGCGCACATCTTCGGCATGGCTGGATAAAAAAAGCTGGCAGCCAAATGCCTGCACATAGCGATACGGACTCTGGCCACCACAGAATGCAGCGCGGCTGATTTTCAGCTTGTGGTGGGCGATGGAGTTGAACACCCTCAGCCCGGTATCGGCTGAATTGCGCGAAAGCAGTATCACTTCCACGTGGTCGCGCCCCAGCTTTTCATTGATGCGCAGCATTTTCTGAACCAGGGGAAAGGCCTCACCCGGAGCCAGCACTTCATCTTCATGTTCGACCTGGAATCGCGAGTAGGCCTCCAGCCCCTCTTTCTCGTACACCTCGTGGCTGTCCGTCATATCGAACAGGGCGCGGGAAGAGATGGCAATAACCAGCTTGTCGGTGGGCGTTTTCAATGCAGTCACAAACTCACTATAGTTCGACACTGTCTTTTCATCACTCTAATTTACACAACACTATGCCGCTCAGCAAAGAGATTCAGCGCAAACTGCAGTGCCAATATGGCCTCGCTATCAGGGCTACGACACCGATCAGTGGCGGCGATATCAACGAAGCCTATCTCGTCACGCTGCAGGATGGGAGCAAGCTGTTCGCAAAAACCTTGCAGGATGCGCCGGTCGATATGTTTTCCTCCGAGGCCTGCGGTCTGAAGGCCCTGTCGGTGGGCGGTCATTGCATGACACCTGCTGTTATCGGCTTTGATCGTGAATATCTACTACTAGAGTAT
>JBFFTH010000193.1:0-2955 GCA_041571855.1 Porticoccaceae bacterium | reverse complement strand
CAGGCATCAATTTGCGCCTGCAGGTCTTCCCGCTGCTGCAACAGGGCGCGGTTTTTGGGTGCCAGATCGTTGACGACCTCTTCAAACGCCGCCCAGAAATGCTCCGCAGACACGCCTGTGCCGGGAGCTATTTCATTGGCGACCAGATCAATTAACTCTTTGGCGACCTGCAAGCCGCCCAGCTGAATGCGATCAGTCATTGCTTATCCTGTACCTTGTCTCTGGATTGATGGAGTTGCCTGAATTTACCCTGCGACCATTTTAGGAATTGCCCCATGATATAGCCACCGAATCTTCAGAATGCTGACTATTTTTACGGTGAATAGTCTAATCAGGTAATTTCCGCGCTGACTTCTGAAATCAGCCCGCGCAACCATCGGTGGGCCGGGTTGTGTTGCAACAGGGGACTCCAGGCCATTTTCAACTCTATCTCCGGTATTTTGAACGGCGGTGGCAGAATTCTTACCCGGGGATCATCCTTCAGCAGATTCGCGGCCATGGTTGGCAGGGTAATAATCAAACCCTCGAGTACTGCCAGTCTCATCGCCGCCTGGTAATGGCGCGTGAAAACCCGGATCTGGCGTTTTTTCCCCAGCCGGGTCAAGGCTGCATCGACCCAGCCCAGTCGCTGACTGGCGCCGGGCTCCATACCCACGCCAATTCCCATCCCGGTTTTACTCACCCAGACATGCCCCGATGCCAGGTAGGCCTCCAGGGTAAACTTGTCTTGAATCGGGTTGTGGCAGCTGAGCAGGCAGGAAAACGTATCCCTCCACAGGGTGCGCTGGTGAAAAGATTGTGGCAGCACATCAAAGCGGTTGATAACCAGGTCGACGCTACCCTGCTCCACGTCCCGGTAACTGACGTCACTGGGGGTAAGAATATCCAGGGTGATGTTCGGTGCTTCCAGCAGCAGGCGGTGCATCAACTGTGGCAACAAGGTGGACTCGGTATAGTCGCTGACCGAAATTCGAAAAACGCGCTCGGCGCTTGCCGCGTCAAAGGACTGGTCCGGATCAATGGCGCGCTCAATCGAGGCCACCACCTCACGAATCTGGGGCTGCAACTCTTCCGCCCTTTCCGTGGGCGTCATACCGGCACTGGTTCTCACCAGCAGCGGGTCGTCAAACAATTCCCTTAGCCTGCGCAGGCCATTGCTCATGGCCGGCTGGGTGATGCCAAGATTCTCAGCAGCTCGGGTAACATTGCGCTCACGCAACAACACGTCCAGGTAAACCAGCAAATTTAAATCCACATTTTTAATCTTCATCTGTCAGCACCCGAGACCTATCATTCACACAAAGAATATCGACTATAAAAACCATAGACTATCTAAATTTTCATCCCACAACTAGAATTGGCCCGGATTTTTCGGCGACCGCTGACACAACGCTTTCTACCATCGAGGACTTACCATGTCTCAATACAACGAATCTATCGCCACCCTGAAAGGCATCTGCGATAAAGCAGGCAGCACCTGGGATGCGATAAACCCCGAATCTGCCGCCCGCATGAGGCTGCAAAACCGGTTTAAAACCGGCCTGGATATTGCCAGGTACACTGCCGCCATCATGCGCAAGGATATGGCTGAATACGATGCCGACACGAGCCAGTACACCCAGTCCCTCGGCTGTTGGCACGGCTTCATTGGTCAGCAAAAGCTGATCGCCATCAAGAAGCACTTTGGCGACACCAACAAGCGCTACCTCTATCTCTCCGGCTGGATGATTGCGGCACTGCGCTCCGAGTTTGGTCCGCTGCCCGACCAGTCCATGCACGAGAAAACTTCGGTGCCCGCTCTGATCGAAGAACTCTACACCTTCCTGCGCCAGGCTGACGCCCGCGAACTGGGCGGCCTGTTCCGTGAGCTGGACGCTGCCCGCGACGCCGGCGATACCGTCAAGGAAGCGGAGGTCCAGTCACAAATCGACAACTTCCAGACCCATGTTGTACCGATCATCGCCGATATTGATGCCGGTTTTGGCAACGCCGAAGCGACTTACCTGCTGGCCAAGAAAATGATCGAGGCCGGCGCCTGTGCCATCCAGATCGAAAACCAGGTTTCTGACGAAAAACAATGTGGTCACCAGGACGGTAAAGTGACAGTTCCCCACGACGACTTCCTGGCAAAAATCCGCGCCGTGCGCTACGCCTTCCTGGAACTGGGTGTCGACGATGGCGTTATCGTGGCCCGTACTGACTCCCTCGGCGCCGGCCTGACCAAGCAGATCGCCGTCACCAAAGAAGTTGACGATATCGGTGACAAGTACAACAACTTCCTCGATGGCGACTACATTGACAGCGCCGAAGACATCGACAACGGCGACGTGGTTGTGAAATCAGAAGGCAAGCTGCTGAAAGTCAAGCGCCTGCCCTCCGGCCTGTTCTGCTTCAAGCCCGGCAGCGGCGAAGACCGTGTAGTCCTCGACTGCATCACCTCGCTGCAGAATGGTGCCGACCTGCTGTGGATCGAAACTGAAAAGCCCCACGTTGGCCAGATCGGTGACATGGTGAAGCGTATTCGCGAAGTGATTCCGAATGCCAAGCTGGTGTACAACAACAGCCCGTCCTTCAACTGGACCCTGAACTTCCGCCAACAGGTTTACGATGCATGGCAGGCCGAAGGCAGGGATGTGTCGGACTACAACCGCGATCACCTGATGAGCGCCAACTATGACAGTTCAGAACTGGCCGCGGCTGCTGACGACAAAATCCGCACCTTCCAGGCCGATGCGGCGCGCGAAGCCGGTATCTTCCACCACCTGATCACCCTGCCGACATACCACACTGCGGCCCTGTCGACGGACAATCTGGCCAAGGAGTACTTCGGTGAGCAGGGCATGCTCGGCTACGTGGCTGGCGTGCAGCGCAAGGAAATCCGTCAGGGTATCGCCTGCGTTAAACACCAGAACATGGCTGGCTCCGACATTGGCGACGACCACAAAGAGTATTTTG
>JBFFTH010000192.1:0-2963 GCA_041571855.1 Porticoccaceae bacterium | reverse complement strand
CGGGGCAACTTTAACTACTTTTCAGCCTACAGCAATGGGCAGCACACTAGTCCCCGGATCAATCCACTGATCTGAGTCCATTCCTCTCCTCCGTCAAAAAACCTAAACAGAAAATGCTGGCACCAGGCCGGGCGGGTATTTCCCAAACCGTGATGGAATCATCTGTACCTTTATTGAAAAATGCTCTGTTGGAGAAAATCCTGTTGATAGCGAGCAGCGGGAAGCTGGTGCCTTCAGCAAGCTGAACTGTATTGCAGACAGGCGGTTAGGAACGGCTCTGCCCTCCCAGCGCCTGCGGTCGCAGTTGAGGTTTTTACTCGCCTTCAAATCACGTAGAATCCCACCTCTTTGGCTAACCCCGCAAAAACCCCTTTCATGAACAGCACGCTTGCCGACCTCGAAAAACACACCCCCATGATGCAGCAATATCTGCGCATCAAGGCCCAGCACCCCGCCGAACTGGTGTTTTATCGTATGGGTGACTTTTACGAACTGTTCTATGAGGACGCGAAAAAGTCCGCGCAACTGCTGGACATCACGCTTACCGCCCGCGGCAAGTCTGGTGGCAAGCCAATCCCCATGGCGGGAATCCCCTACCACGCTGCGGAGGGTTATCTCGCCAAACTGGTCAGGCTGGGTGAATCCGTCGCCATCTGTGAACAGATCGGCGACCCGGCAACCAGCAAGGGCCCGGTCGAACGCCAGGTCGTGCGCATTGTCACGCCTGGCACCATCAGCGACGAGGCACTGCTGGATGAGCGCCGGGATAATCTTCTGAGCGCCATCTGCCACCATGAGGATATCTTTGGCATCGCCTGCTTTGATATCGCCAGCGGTCGCTTCAGCGTGCTCGAGGTAGGCGGCAGCGATTCTCTCGCCAGTGAAATGCAGCGCCTCAACCCTGTCGAGCTGCTAATCAATGAGGATTTCCCGCTGCTGGACGCTGTCGAAACGCGCACAGGGGTCCGCCGCCTGCCAAGCTGGGAGTTCGATCTGGATGAATCTGTTCGCCGCCTGAATCGACAGTTCGGCACCAAAGATCTGGCCGGTTTCGGCTGCGATCATCTACAGACAGCCATGCGCGCTGCGGGCTGCCTGCTGCAATATGTCCAGGACACACAAAAAACCGCACTGCCCCATATTCGCGGTATTAACCACGAAAACCTTGAGCACAGCGTGCTGCTCGATGCAGCTACCCGCAGAAACCTGGAACTGGACATTAACCTTCGCGGCGGTAGGGAGAATACGCTGCTGTCAGTTCTGGATAACACGTCCACCAGCATGGGTGGTCGCCTGCTCGGACGCTGGATCAACCGCCCCCTCAGAGATATCGCCACCCTGCAGGGGCGACAACGAGCCATTGCCGCCCTGCGCAATAATTACCTGTACGAATCGGTTCGCGAACAGCTCAAGCAGATCAGTGACATGGAGCGCATCCTCGCAAGGCTGGCGCTGCGATCAGCCCGCCCAAGGGACCTCACCAGGTTGCACGATTCGCTGGCTACGCTCCCCGCTCTGCAGTCGCTGGTCAACAATGCCCCGTCTGAAAGAATCGCCGAGCTCTGCCGGCAGATAGCCTCATTCCCCTCTCTCACCGAACTGCTAGGCCTTGCACTGGTTGACAATCCGCCAATGGTGATAAGGGATGGCGGCGTCATTGCCGATGGCTATGATGAAGAACTGGATGAACTGCGCAGTATCAGCAGCAATGCTGGCGATTTCCTGGTCAGGCTGGAGCAGCAGGAAAAGGAGCGCACCGGCCTTTCAACCCTGAAAGTTGGCTATAACCGGGTTCACGGCTACTACATTGAGATCTCCCGCATCCAGTCGGCAGAGGCTCCGGCAGAATACATTCGGCGCCAAACCCTTAAAAATGCCGAACGTTTTATTACGCCGGAGCTAAAAGAGTTTGAAGACAAGGCACTTAGTGCCAAAAGCCGCGCCCTGGCCCGCGAGAAAGCCCTTTATGAAGCGCTGCTTGAAATACTGAACGAGGACTTGCAGGCCCTGCAGGACAGCGCCGCCGCCATTGCCGAGCTCGATGTACTGGTCAATCTGGCCGAGCGGGCCGATGCCCTCAGCCTGATTGAGCCGGTACTGACCACAGAGCCTGGCATAAGCATCACCAAAGGCCGCCACCCCGTGGTAGAGCAGGTACTGGACACACCCTTTGTTGCCAATGACCTGGAATTCAATGACGAGCGCCGAATGCTGGTGATTACCGGCCCCAATATGGGTGGTAAATCCACCTATATGCGCCAGGCCGCTTTGATTACTTTGCTCGCGCATACAGGCAGCTGTGTGCCGGCAGAGAGCGCCAGCATAGGACTGGTAGACCGTATCTTTACACGTATAGGCTCTGCCGATGACCTGGCTGGAGGGCGCTCTACATTTATGGTGGAAATGACAGAGACCGCCAGCATCCTTCACAATGCCAGCGAGCAGAGCCTGGTATTGATGGATGAAATAGGTCGTGGCACCAGCACTTTTGACGGCCTGTCTCTGGCCTGGGCCTGCGCCCTTCACCTGGCTGACCGGGTCAAGGCCTTCACCCTGTTTGCGACCCACTATTTTGAGTTGACGCGGTTACCCGAGATCCTGCCCCAGGTTGCCAATGTCCACCTCGACGCCACCGAGTACAATGAATCGATTGTCTTTTTGCATTCGGTTCAGCAGGGCCCGGCCAATCAGAGTTATGGCATCCATGTCGCCAAACTGGCAGGCATACCCGCTGAGGTGCTGGAGGCGGCAAGGTCTGAACTGGCTTCGCTTGAGGCCGGCGCACATGCGACCGCGCCAGCGCAAAAACTTGCATGCAACACGGAAACTGCCCCCCGGCAAAGTGATCTGTTTACAGACTCACGCGCAACCGCAGTGTTAAAAGCCATGGAAAGCATCTCCCCGGACGACCTGTCGACCCGGGAGGCGCTGGAACAGTTATACCGGTTAAAACAAATACTGGG
>JBFFTH010000191.1:0-2973 GCA_041571855.1 Porticoccaceae bacterium | reverse complement strand
TTCGCGATCGGGGACTGGAACCGAACCTGGTTTTTACTGCGACAGATGCGGATGTTATCAAAACCTATGTGCGGCTCGGGCTTGGCATTGGCATTGTCGCCCATATGGCTTACGACCCGGTGGCAGATCGGGACCTGGTCGCGCTGGAAGCAAAACACCTGTTCAGCACCAGTACCACCAGAATCGGTTTTCGCCGCGGCACCTACCTGCGCACCTACATGTACGATTTCATCGAGCTGTTTGCACCTCACCTGACACGCGATGTTGTCGAAGAGGCCGCCCGGATGACCTGCAAGGATGACCTGCAGCAATATTTTGCCCGCTTCGAGTTGCCAGAGTACTAGCTGCAGATTGCAGAGACTCCATAAAGCCGCTACAGTGCCCGGCTTTCGCAAATTATCCAAGAGAATCAAGGAGCTAAAATCGTGGAAATCGCATGTCTGGACCTTGAAGGGGTACTGATTCCGGAAATCTGGATTGCTTTCGCTGAGAAAACAGGCATCGAGGCGCTCAAAAGGACAACCCGTGATGAGCCTGACTACGATGTACTGATGAAATACCGCCTTGATATTCTCGACCGGCACGGCCTTGGTCTCAAAGAAATCCAGCAGGTGATAGCGACCCTTGAGCCGCTGCCGGGGGCTAGGGATTTTATCGACTGGTTGCGCGAGCGCTTCCAGGTTGTCATTCTGTCGGATACCTTCTACGAGTTTGCAATGCCTCTCATGCGCCAGCTGGGCTATCCGACCCTGTTGTGTCACAAACTGGAGGTAGATGCAGATGGCCGAGTGGTTGATTATAAATTGCGCCAGGCCAACCCCAAGCGCCAGGCCATCGTCGGCTTCAAGAGCATGTATTACCGCACCATTGCCGCAGGTGACTCCTACAACGACACCACCATGCTGGCTGAAGCGGATCGCGGCATACTTATCCACGCACCGCAAAATGTCATCGATGAATTTCCCCAGTTTCCGGCGGTCAATAATTATGATGAACTGAAGCAGGCCTTTATCGAGGCCAGCAACAGGAGCCTGGCCCTTTAGTAGGCGCTGGTTGGAAATGGTTAACGACAATGTATTATGGTGAAAGGCTAAACAGTATCAGTCACCTGGTGGGTGCAGCACTTGCCTTAGTGGGCCTGGGTGCGTTGCTGGCAGTCGGTATCCAAAGCCGGGACCCGTGGGTTGTTACCAGCTTTTCTATCTTCGGTTTCACCTTGGTGCTTTTGTACACCATGTCAACTCTCTACCACAGCGTTGAGCCGCCACACCTGAAGCGGTTGTTCCAGTTGTTCGACCATATAGCCATTTACCTGTTGATAGCGGGCACTTATACCCCCTACATGTTAGTGAGTCTTCGTGACAGCAGCGGCTGGATGATCATGGGCGTTGTATGGGGGCTGATGCTGCTTGGTGTGCTAAGTGAGATATTTCTGTCAGGCCGAGCCGTGAAGGCCGGTCAAATGATTATTTTCCTCGGCATGGGCTGGGCCATCTCTTTCGACCTCCCCGGCCTGCAACAGGCGATTGCCGCGCCCGGCTTCTGGTTACTGCTCAGCGGGGGCATTGCCTATACGGGTGGGGTCCTTTTTTACCTGCTGGATGAGGCGAAGATGCTAAACCATGCCCATGGTATCTGGCACTTTTTTGTGCTCGGCGGATCTATTTGCCACTTTGCCTCTGTCATCGGTTACGTCCGCTGAACCATCGCCTATTGCTGTAACGACTCTTCAAGGCAGCGCATCAGCAGGCTTATTTTGTCCAGTGATTCCCGGTATTCAGCCATTGGCTCCGAGTCTGCGACAATACCGCCACCGCCCCAGCAGTGCAGTTTTTTGCCATCGGCCAGTACCGTGCGGATGGCGATATTGGTATCCATGCGCCCGCTACAACTGATATACCCAATGCTGCCGCAATAGAGGTTGCGGCGACAGCTTTCCAGTTCCTCGATAATTTCCATGGCGCGTTTTTTCGGCGCACCGGTAATAGAGCCGCCCGGAAAACAACCGCGCAGCAGTGACAGCGGCGTTTCTCCCTCTGCCAGGGTACCGGTGATGGTGCTGACAAGGTGGTGAACATTGGGAAAGCTTTCCAGGGCAAATAACTTCGGGGCACGGATTGTGCCCGGTTGACAGGCTTTACCGAGATCATTGCGAAGCAGGTCAACAATCATCAGGTTCTCGGCGCGGTTTTTTTCGCAGTTGAGGAGGGCAACCGCATTGCAATTATCCTCTGCAACCGTGTTGCCACGGGGGGCAGTGCCCTTGATCGGTTTGGTGTCCACCTGGTTCATGGAAACCTTGAGAAACCGTTCCGGAGACAGGCACATAACAGCCTGGTCATCCCAGCTCAGGTAGGCGCTGTAAGGGGAGGGAAGTGCCCTGCGCAACAGCCGGTAGATGGCCCAGCTATCGCCCTCGTACTCGGCACTGAAATGCTGAGCCAGGTTGACCTGGTAACAATCTCCCGCGGAGATATAGCCTTTGATTGCGTTGACAGCCTCTGCATATTGCCCCTGGTCGATACTGGCAGTGAATTCACTTTTCAGATGAAAACCGCCGTCCGGGTGCGTGACTTTTGGGATGCTTGAAAAACGTTGCCGAATATCCCGGCGCAGGTCAGAGGGGCAGGCGTTGTGAAAGAACAGCCACGCCTTCTGTGAGGAATGATTGAGTACCAGCGACCAGGCATAGAGCCCAAGCTGCATATCCGGCAAGGCTGCAACACCGGGGTTGCTGTCCGGGAGGGATTCTATGCGTCTCCCCAGGTCGTAGCCCCAGAAGCCGATCAGTCCGCTGACAAATGGAAACTGGTTAAACTCCTCCGATGGTGGTTCAATTTCTGCCAGCAGGTTGGCTGCTAGCTGAAAAGGGTCGTCCACCGAGGGATGTATCCCGTCGTCGCCAGAGAGCCGGGTTTCAAGCTCCCTGGTTTTAAGAACTTTTAACGGTGCCGCTGATATAATGTCAAATCG
>JBFFTH010000190.1:0-3054 GCA_041571855.1 Porticoccaceae bacterium | reverse complement strand
CGACTGTTATGGGGCATTTGGGGGCCAAAACAGGTTCGGCTGAGAGCCTTGATTCCTTCGCCGTCAGCATTCAGGGCTTATCTTGGGGACATTGGCGAGCGAAGCCCCAGCGGGATCGCAGGACACAACCCCCTGGGCTCACTGTCGGTTATAGTGTTGCTGTTGCTGTTAACCGCGCAGGCGACAAGCGGTTTGTTCCTCGAGGCGGAGGATTATTTTGAAACGGCGCCTCTTTACAGTGTGGTTTCGGAAAGCACCGTTGCCACCTTGACCTGGTGGCACAAGCTGCTGTCGAAATGTATTTTGGTGATGACGCTGCTGCATGTGCTTGCCATTTTTTATTACTGGATATGGAAGAGGGAAAATCTTATCCGGCCTATGATCACCGGCTGGAAGTGGGTACGCAATCCGCCGGATAAATCCGGTTAGCCGGCATGCATTGAACCGCGGTTTATGTGTCGCAAATTGCACCCCTTGAAGACCCAATGGACACCTCCTTGAGATCATTAGCCGGCCTGATGCCAGCCGGACCCCATGGCAAAGCATTCAGCGTCAGACCTGTATCCCGATTACCGATAACCCAGGGTAGCTTGCCCACACAGAGAAATGAATTAGGATCATTTATATTTTGAATATCAACCATTTGAGGAATATTACATGCAGCCATAAACTGGCTCTCAAGTTGAGCGGTACCGTGCTCAACGGAGTTAACCAACACTAACGAGGTGATTATTATGGCTATTATCGTTTCTCTCTACTCTGCTGTTCTGGCTGTTGGTATATGTCAGGAAGTCAGCAATCGTAAAGCTGCTTAAGTGAACGTGTAAGGCTGAACGGCCTTGGCTTTTAATGGCCTTCCTTCTCACATTTTGAAAACCAACCCCCACAGAATCGACCCAATTATTTCCGTGATTGGCTCCCTCTATGGAAACCCATATCAAACGGGCACAAAAAAGGGGTTATCTTTCGATAACCCCTCGGTATTTGGCTCCGCCTGCTGGGCTCGAACCAGCGACCCAATGATTAACAGTCATTTGCTCTACCAACTGAGCTAAGGCGGATCAGTAAAGAGGCGCGTATGGTATAGTTCGCTTTTTGGGTAGTCAAGCCTCAATTGGGCAGTAATATCCACTCTCTAGCATCCACCAGATTTTTCTAAACGGAATGACCAAGCCGCTCTCTATTGTCAGCAATTATCAACCCGCCGGTGACCAGCCCGAGGCGATTGGCCAGCTTGTCGATGGGCTGGAAATGGGTCTGGCCTCACAGACGTTATTGGGTGTCACGGGCTCCGGTAAGACCTTCACTATTGCCAATGTGATTGAGAGGGTCCAGCGGCCGACGATGGTCCTGGCGCACAACAAGACCCTGGCGGCTCAGCTCTATGGCGAGTTCAAGGAGTTCTTTCCCAACAACGCCGTGGAGTATTTTGTCTCCTACTACGACTACTATCAGCCGGAGGCCTATGTGCCTTCATCGGATACTTTCATCGAGAAAGATGCATCCGTGAATCAGCATATCGAGCAGATGCGCCTCTCAGCCACCAAGGCACTCATGGAACGCAGGGATGTGATCATCGTTGCGACGGTGTCATCCATCTATGGATTGGGCGATCCTGATTCCTACATGAAAATGCTGTTGCACCTGGTGCGGGGCGACCAGATTGATCAGCGCACCATCCTCCGTCGCCTGGCGGAATTGCAGTACACCCGCAATGATGCCGTATTCCAGCGGGCCAATTATCGGGTTCGCGGCGACGTGATTGATGTCTACCCGGCTGACTCGGATCGCGAGGCGGTGCGCATAGAGCTGTTTGACAACGAGGTGGAAAATCTTTCCCTGTTCGACCCCTTAACGGGCGAGGTCTTAAAGCGTGTTCCCCGGGTCACGGTTTACCCGAAAACCCACTATGTGACACCCCGCGAAAAGATCCTGGATGCCATAGAGAAAATCAAGGAAGAACTGGAACCCAGGCTCCAGCAACTTCGCGACAATAATAAGCTGGTCGAAGCGCAGCGTTTGCAGGAACGCACCCGATATGACCTGGAGATGATGCAGGAGCTGGGGTATTGCACCGGTATCGAAAATTATTCCCGTTATCTTTCCGGCCGCAACCCGGGAGAACCCCCGCCGACACTTTTTGACTATATACCAGCCGATGCATTGCTGGTGATTGACGAATCCCATGTCACTATCCCCCAACTGGGAGGGATGTATCGCGGCGACCGCTCGCGCAAGGAAACACTGGTGGAATATGGTTTCCGGCTGCCCTCGGCGCTGGACAACCGGCCACTGCGTTTCGATGAGTGGGAGCGGCTGGCGCCACAGATGATTTTTGTCTCGGCGACACCCGGCAAATATGAAGCTGAAAAACAAGGGCAAGTAGTGGAGCAAGTCGTTCGCCCGACCGGGCTGCTCGACCCCGAGATTGAACTGCGCCCTGCCAGCACGCAGGTAGATGACCTGCTATCGGAAATTAATCGCTGTGTAGCCGGTGAAAACCGGGTTCTGGTGACCGTCCTCACCAAGCGCATGGCGGAAGACCTCACCGAATACCTCGACGAGCACGGCGTGCGGGTACGCTACCTGCATTCGGATATTGATACCGTGGAGCGGGTCGAGATTATCCGCGACCTGCGACTTGGCAAGTTCGATGTACTTGTCGGCATCAACCTGCTGCGTGAAGGACTGGATATGCCGGAAGTGGCGCTGGTGGCGATACTGGATGCCGACAAGGAAGGCTTTCTGCGTTCCGAGCAATCGTTGATTCAGACCATCGGCCGCGCGGCCCGCAATGTGGAAGGCAAGGCTATCCTCTACGGCGACAAGGTCACCGGCTCCATGCAGCGCGCTATTGATGAGACCGATCGGCGGCGTGCAAAGCAGCAGACCTTTAACGAGGAGCATGACATCACACCGATGAGCATCCGCAAGTCGGTGAAGGATATTATGGAAGGTCATGGCAGAGGCCCGCACGGAAAGGCACGGAAAGTTGCCGAGGCGAAAGGAAGCTATTTCGTCGAAGCCAGGAAAAAAAGCGGTGGCGATATCTGG
>JBFFTH010000189.1:0-3150 GCA_041571855.1 Porticoccaceae bacterium | reverse complement strand
GCGGCGCCCGCGGCGCCACCTCGCCGCCGGTCACCGACTCCGGACCACCGGAGAGAATGATGCCGCGCGGATTGAATGCGCGGATCTCTTCTTCAGTGATATCCCAGGCGCGAATCTCAGAGAATACGCCAACCTCGCGAACACGGCGGGCGATCAGCTGGGTGTACTGGGAACCGAAGTCCAGAATCAGGATTTTCTGGGAATGGATATCTGCTGTCATTTTTCTGTTACAAGTATTCGCTGGCTTTATGCGGTTAAAACTGAAATGGGGCTGCAATCGCAGCCCCACCCTGAAACGAAAATCCGATCAGCGTCCACCGACGGGATAATTGGGTGCTTCCTTGGTAATTGCCACATCGTGAACATGGGACTCCCCCATGCCGGCCGCTGTCACCTGCACGAAGTTAGGCCTTGTACGCATGGTTTCAATGTCAACGCAGCCGGTGTATCCCATCGCGGAGCGCAGTCCGCCCATCATCTGGTGGATCATCACTGACACTGGCCCTTTATAGGGCACACGGCCTTCAATACCTTCCGGCACCAGCTTTTCCACGCCGCCGGTAACATCCTGGAAATAGCGGTCACTGGAGCCCTGGGTCTGGGACATGGCACCCAGAGAGCCCATTCCCCGATAGGATTTGTAGGTGCGCCCCTGGTAGAGCTCGGTTTCTCCAGGTGCCTCTTCGGTACCGGCAAACATGGAGCCCATCATCACCGAGTGTGCGCCGGCGGCGATAGCCTTGGCAATATCACCGGAGAAGCGAATGCCACCATCGGCAATCACCGGAATATCGCGGCCTTCCAGCGCCTTGACAACATTGGCAATAGCGGAGATCTGCGGCACACCAATGCCGGTAACAATGCGGGTGGTACAAATTGAACCGGGGCCGATTCCCACTTTCACAGCATCGGCACCCACCTCAGCCAGGTCGATTGCCGCCTCCGCGGTGGCAATGTTGCCGCCTATGACCTGGATCTCGGGGTAGTCGCGCTTGATCTTTTCAACACGGGCAATGACATTGCGCGAGTGGCCGTGTGCAGTATCGACCACCAGTACATCGACGCCGGCCTCGACCAGCGCAGCGACGCGATCATCGGTATCAGGCGTGGTGCCGACAGAGGCACCAACCCGCAGCCGGCCCTGCTCGTCTTTGCAGGCATTGGGAAACTTCGCCGCCTTGTCGATATCCTTGACCGTAATCAGGCCACGCAAGTCAAAGTTTTCGCTCACCACCAGCACCTTCTCGATGCGATGCTGGTGCAACAGATCCTTCACCTGCTCGGAATCCGCACTCTCCCCCACTGTCACCAGTCGCTCTTTTGGCGTCATGATCGAGGAAACCGGCGAGTTTGAGCTCTTCTGAAAGCGCACGTCCCGGCTAGTGACAATGCCAACCAGCTGGCCGTTCTGGAGCACGGGAACCCCGGAAATATTGTGCTTTTTAGTCAGCGCCACCAGATCACTTATTTTGGCATCGGCCTCGATGGTGATGGGATCCTTGACCACGCCACTCTCAAACTTCTTTACCGCGCGAACCTCCATTGCCTGTTGGGCAATGGTCATGCTCTTGTGAATGATGCCGATCCCCCCTTCCTGCGCCAGGGCAATTGCCAGGCGCGACTCGGTAACCGTATCCATCGCCGCTGATACCAGCGGAATATTGAGCTTGATACCGCGGGTTAGGTGGGAGTAGAGGGAAACGTCTTTGGCGGTAACTTCAGAGTAACCGGGAACCAGCAGGACATCATCAAATGTCAATGCTTCGTGTGAAATGCGCAACATGGCTTTCGCTTACCTCGGCGGGCGGTGTAAAAAGTAAGCGCGCAATTATAGATTAGCGCGGGCAGTTGCGTAAACAACTATTTTAACCGCAAAAAAACCCTAAGCTTATGATTAAAATAACTTTTCTTTAAATTTGCAGAAACTTTGGCAAGATTAATTTCCGAGGGCTATTGGCTTTATTGCAGTGCAGCACAACGCCAGGGAAACACCCCGGGGGTATGGTAAAAAACCCTTCTGCGCCACAGCTGGAGACGCGGCATAACCGCGAGATTCCAACCTTTCAGCACCATTCTCCGAGGATGGCGACAAAAGCCGTATTTCCCCTGTTGCTGAGAGTGTGCGTAATGGGTCCGTCATGCCAGATGTGGCTGCCGGGAGCAAAGGATACCACCCGACTGCGACCGTCCGGATCGGCATATTCCACGTTGGCATCGGACAGCGACACCATTAAACCGCTGAAGCCGTAGGTAATCTCACCCGTGCTTTCACCCGGCTCCAGTTGCAGCTGATAAAACCGCAGCCTCTCTGCACCGGAGAGATTTTCCAGCTGTGTATGACCAGGTGCCTCCAGCGGTTTGGCAGCGACGACGGGTGGAAGCTTTTTAACCTCGGCCCCGATCATCTGCATCAGCCCGGCCCCGTCATTGCGCACCTTGTGTATCAGCGGCTCTGAGCCGTGGGGGCGGCACAGGGAAAGGCCCGAAGGCAGATCGTGCAGCTGTGCCTCGTCCGACTCAAAGGTGACATCGTAGACCTTTGTGTCGTAGACGGTGACATACATGGTATCGATGTCGTGGCGGTGATAAAGCGACGCCTCGCCGGGAGAAAAGCGCACATCGTAGACGCGCACATAGTCGTTTTCGAAACGGGGGTAGTGGCGCGGCTCGTCGCGCACCTCGACAAAACCCGCTGCGGGCTCACGCGCAATCCGGCTTCCGTTATGCAAACGCAGTGGCGCGGTTGTTGTGATCGCCATCTTTCACCTCTGTCATTGACGATAATAATCGGCATGCCCAGCCGAAGCTGAGTGGCTGAAGCGAGGTTTCAGGCAACGGTGAAAGGCACGCTCTACCGGCTCGACAACAAAGTCGAGGGCAGCCGCTTTATCCATTAACCTCATCTACAACGCTATTCTCGATGGCGCCCAGCCCCTCGATTTCCACCCGCACCCGATCACCGGGTTTTAACCACAGTGGCGGCTTTTGTGCAGCGCCCACCCCCTCCGGCGTGCCGGTGAAAATGAGATCACCGGGCTCCAGGGTCATCGCCTTGCTGAGGTGCACGAGTTGTGCGGTACAGTCGAAAATCATATGGCGGGTGTTTGATGACTGCTGTGTTTCACCATTAACCGTTAACTTGATATCCAG
>JBFFTH010000188.1:0-3152 GCA_041571855.1 Porticoccaceae bacterium | reverse complement strand
GTCTGTCATGTCTATCGCTCCAGAGTATTTTGTAGTCGATTTGGCTGCACTGAGCGTTGCCGGGTCATCACGGTGTGTTTTTTAATGCATGCTCTTCTGATGCCGAAGATGCGGGGGCACCCGCAGGCAGCGGTGACGCCCCCGTTAAACCAGGCTAGTAACCTCCGCTGGGCTTGGCGGCCTGGTCGGCAGGTTGCTCCTTACCGCTGGCGATGGCAATGGCCGAGGTGGCGCCGTTGCGGAGGAAGCTGATATCGGTACTGGCCGAGGCGAAATCAAAACCTTTCTCCAGAAAGGTCGCCGCAAACTCCGGCGAGACGCCGAATATCCCGGCAGCCAGCTTGTTCTTGGCACACACGGACAGAATCTTGGCGATGGCCTCGGCAAAGCGCTCATTGCCAAAATCGCCGGGCGCCAGGCCGATGCCGTAACAAAGGTCCATCGGGCCGACAAACAGCGCGTCGACGCCCTCGACAGCCGCGATTTCCTCGACATTGGCCATGCCTTCCTCGGTCTCGATCATCGGAATACAGGCGATCTGCTCATTGGCCTCTTGCAGGTACTCAAAACCTTCCAGCATCATCTCCCGCATCGGTCCGCAGGAGCGGGAGCCGGCCGGCGGGTAGCGGCAGGCCGCCACGGCTTGACGGGCATCCTCGGCGTTGTTGACCATGGGTACAATGACGCCGCGAGCGCCAACGTCCAGTACCTTGCCGATCTGGTCCGGCTGGTTGGCGGCGACACGCACCAGCGGCGTGATCGGCAGATTGCTGACCGCGGGCAGCAGATAGGTCAGGTCGCGATAGTCCATCAGACCGTGCTGAAGGTCAAAACAGATCCAGTCAACGCCGGTTCTCGCCAGTACCTCTGCCATATGAATGTCGGGCAGGTTTGACCAGACGCCCAAAGAACGCTCTTTTTTTCGCCACTTTTGCAGTGCGTGATTAATCATGGAAATTCCCCCGTCTACCGATACGTTTATTTAAAGGACAATTTGACGTCGCCGAGGCCGCTGTCAAAACGGGCGATAACCTCGTCGCCGGCCTGAACGGGCAAAGCGCGTACAAAGGAACCGGAGAGAATCACATCGCCCGGCTCAAAGGAGACCCCGAATTCACCCAGCTTGTTCACCAGCCAGACCACTGCAGTGAGCGGGTTGCCGAGCACTGCCGAGGCGGAGCCCTGCTCGCGCTCTTCACCGTTGATGATCAGGCTGCCCTGGACGTCGCGAACATCGATATCATTGAGGGCAATCGGGTTGCCGCCGAGAACGACGCCGCCGACCGCGGCCAGGTCGGCGATGGTGTCCCTGACATCCATACCCGGCGCGATGGCGACACGGAAGTCGACAATTTCAATCGAGGGCAGGACAAAGTCGGTGGCGCGGATAACTTCGGCGACATTAATACCTGGGCCGCTCAGCTTTTCTTTCATCACAAAGGCCAGTTCAATTTCGATCATCGGGGCGATCCAGTCAGACATGGCCAGCTCGCTTTCCTCGTCAATAAACATACTGTCGACCATGGAGGCGAAATCGGGTTCAGTGCTGCCGATCATCTCCTGCATCGCCTTGGATGTGAGGCCTATTTTGTAGCCCTTGACCTTGCGGCCCGCAGCGAGGAAGGATGAGATGACATGCTCCTGGATGCGGTAGGAGTCTGTCACTTCAATCTCGGGGTAATCGGCAGTCAGCAACGAGATCTGATCGCCGGTCTGAAAGCATTTATAAATTTTGGCCGCGATTTCTTTGTGTAGGTCTTCTGAAAGCATTTTGTATCTTCTCCAAGGTTGTTTAGGTGAAAGTCAACGGGCTTAAACTTCAATGCTTAAAGTACCAGTTTAAAACCCCTCTGTCTCTACAGACTGTCACATAGCCGACATTCTGAAACCGTAACCGGCTTCAGGTCGGGGGATCTGGTTTTTGCCAGCGCAGGTAACAGGCGATCGGTCGGTTACGGCTGTGAACAATTTCAGCGACAGGGCTTCATTAATTTGACCTTATTTCCGGAGACGGCTAATCGAGGCGACAACCCGCAGCCCGCATTCTCTGGTGGTTGTGCCAATCAGCCTTTTAGAATCGTTATTTTTGTGCTATCTATCAGCGCTCTATAACAAACAAAAATTGAAGTTCAACTTGCGACTGCTGGTTTGGGTTTCAGCTTAACGGGGTTTTATAAGGGGGGCGCATGCAGCCTGAACCCGATATAAGAGATTTTTTCAGTTCACTGCCGGAGCAGGTTCGACATGACCTCAAGGCGCACTCTGTCGAGCGTCGATTAGCCAAAGGGCAGGCGCTTTATCGCCATGGCGATGCCTCGGATGAAATCTATCAGCTGATAGAGGGAGGTATCCGGCTTTCCAATCTGACCTTTGAGGGCAAGGAAATTGTACTCGTTGATTTTCGTCCCGGTGATGCTTTCGGCGAGATGGGTGTGATTGACGGTCTGGCAAGGCATAGTGATGCGGTTGCCACCCGGGATTCCAGGGTTATGGTGATCCGTAAAAAACAATTTCTCGTCCTGTGTGAAAAGCACCCGGAAATTAACCGGTGCATGCTTGTGACGTTAGCCAAACGACTCCGGTCGTTGTTTCAGATGACCGAGGAAATCAGGGTGCTCAGCCTGCAACAGCGCCTGGTTCGCATTCTGTTGCGGCGGGCGTATTCTCACGGCGTGCGGGACGCTGGCGGGGAAATCCGGGTTGAAGTTTCCCAGGAGGTGTTGGCCACGATGCTGGGTGTTTCACGCCAGAGTGTCAGTAAAGAGTTGCAGCTGCTTAAAGATCAGGGTTGTGTCGCCGTTCGCTACGGCAAGTTACATATCCTGGATTTACCTCGGTTGACCGAGATATCCGAAGAAACGTTCGATAATGAATTAGTTGAGCCATTTTATAGTGAGTGATCCTTGCCTGTTGACGAGAAAAAACTTGATCGACGCCTCACATATGGATGTCTGGGGATGCGGATATAGATTGCGTCAGTCGCGACGAGGTCTGGCCGGTGCCAGTCCGCGATCGTATTCCTGGAAAATGTCACCGTCTTGACAGAATATGTGCTCTCTTATTTGTAGCATGCAGCTTTATTTTTACGGAGGATAATCGTTATGCCCAGTCCTGTTATTGTTGTAGCCCGGATGCTACCCGACCCCATGATG
>JBFFTH010000187.1:0-3179 GCA_041571855.1 Porticoccaceae bacterium | reverse complement strand
GTCGGGATAATCACGGGTATCAATCCTGCAGCTTCTTTTATTTGATCCGTGCAGCCGGCAGGAATGCCACAGGGTTGACGACCTATGTCATGGTAGAAAAACACCACGGGGAGTCGATCTACGCCCTGCTCTTCGGCCAACCTGACCGCTGCCCGGCTGTCAATCCAGCGCTCCCCGGCGGCATCACCATAGAGGGTAATGTGCAGCGGTTCTTTCGGGGACTGCTGCGCAGCAGCAACCGCCCTATTCCAGTCACTCTCGGGTATATCTTTTTTCTCTGGAATGTCGAATAGCTCCAGCAGTTCTTCAACCCGGGCCTCCAGGTGATAGTCGCCAATTCTCCACTCCCGGGTGGGGGGCAACTCCTCACCGCTTACTTCATAGTGGCGGATGACTTCAGAAGCTGTGATCTCCCGATCCCCTTTATCGATATAGTCGATCTCTTCTGACTTCATGGTACTGCCGCCATAGGGCTCACCGGCAACCCGCTCTACATCACTGGTGGGGATATGCTGGTTTTGATTGTAAGCAATCATCACCGGGAGGCGGGTTGTACCCTGTTGTTTTAACTTCTCCAGATCCTCGAGTCGCGCATCGATGACGACACGTCGCTGTTTCGGGAAGAGCCCCACAGAGAGAACCTTCGGCGCAGCCGACCCCTGCTGCAGATACCACCAGGAATCAACGCGCTCCTCTTCTGAGTCGGCATCTTCACTGACAAACTCTATTTCACGCTGCTTGAAGTCGATCAACTCATCAATACCGACATCGAGATGGCCCTGGCCATTCTGCCAATCCGGTACTGCCATGAAACGTTGATACTCATCGAAATACAGGCGGGAAACTTCCTCGAGTGACGGCTGCTCGGAGAGCTGCTCGGGCATGATCTCAGCGTCATAGCGATGATTCATTGCCGCATCGGTTCCGCACACCCATCCCGGCAGCGAAGGCAGGAGCACGACCGCGGTGTCATAAAACAACTGCGCATTTTCAGGTTGCACGCGGGTCATCAGGTAGACGGTGTCGGCAATGGTGAGGCCGCGCGTCACAGAACTGAGGATAACCGAGGCCGGGGAATAGCCCTCTTCCAGCAGCCATTCGACCTGTTGCTGCTGAAACTTGAACAGCTCCCCCTCGCCCGTTGCCGGCAGGGCGATATAATCATTTTGTACATAATGGTCAGTCGCTATATCTGCTGCTGCATTACCTACAGCCAGCGAGAAACCGGCGACAACCAGCACTGATCTGAACTTTGTTTGGATTCTCACTAGATCACCCCTCCTGCGCGCTATCGATTCGATCACGCATTTTCTTGCTTATCCTTACTCTTTTTCACCACATCGTCAATCTCATAGCCATAACCACCATAGCCGTAGCGCTTGCGGCGATAGCCATACCTGTAGCTTCCTTTCAGCCTGTCGAGCGAGAGCCCGTTCAGCACCACGCCAACCACGGGTGTATTGATTCTTTTCAGCTCGGCAATTTCCTGGGCAGCCACGTGCGACAATGTACTTTCGGCCCTGACCACGTAGACAAGCGCGGAGGACCAGCGTGCGACCAGTTTCGGATCACTGACCAGGTGCGCAGGCGCTGTATCGATGATGACGCGGTCATAGTCCTCTGAAACTTTCTCCAACAACTGCCTGAACTTGAGGGAAGACAACAACTCCTGGGGGTTGGGCGGAATGGTTCCGACGGTCAGTACATCGATATTTCCCTTCTCGAAATGATGGACACAGTCGTCAAAGCTCGCCAGGCCAGCGGCAACATCGGCCAGGCCTTTCTTCTGCCTGGATAGCCCCATATTCTTACCCAGCTTGGCCCGGCGCATGTCCGCATCGATCAGCAACACTTTTTCCAACTGCCCCAGCGCACTGGCGATATTCATCGAAACCGTGGTTTTCCCCTCACCGGGGACAGTCGACGTTATGGCAATAATCTTGTACGGGTTATCCAGGTTGGAGAGCATTATCCCGCTGCGGATGGTTCTGATCGCCTCGGCAAAAGCCGACTTGTTGTGATCGAGGAAGTAGTTCTCGACATCCGGTAATTCACCTTTTTCAGATGGCAACTGAATCAGGGAGCCCAGTAAGGGTACCCCCAGCTTGCTCTCCACCTGCTCGGGGAATTTAATCGTCTTGTCGAGGTATTCGATGACAAAGGCGATAGCAATGCCCAGCAACAGGGCGGCCATGCTAAACATGGCAACATAGCGGGTTTTATTGGGCCAGAATGGCGCACCCGGCCGGCCTGCAGGCTCCAGAATAGTGACACTTGGCGAACTCAGGTCGCTGCCGATATTCAGCTCCTTGAAGCGGGTCACAAACAACTCGTACAGTTCCTGGTCGGTATCTTTGGACCTTTCCAGCGACTGCAGTTCAAACTTCTTGGTTTCATAGGATTGCACTTCATTTTTCAATGAAGCCAGCCTTTGGGACAACTCATCCCGCGAGGCTTTTGCCGTCCTCAGATCGGCCTGCAACTCGATCCTGACCAGGCGTATTTGATCACGAAGGGACTCCTGAATGCTTTCCAACTCCTGGACTGCAGCAATCATCCTGGGGTGTTTTGGGCCGTAGACAAGGGCCAGCTGATCTATCTTTTTCTGCGCATCCAGCTCTGACTGCAGCGTATCCCTGACACCGGGGAAATTCAGCAACTCGGTACTGTCAACGGTTTGACTCAACGACGCCCCTCTCCGGCTCAGCCGCAAGAGGGTTTGCTCCAGTGCCTGCACCCGTTTTTCTGCACTGGCAAGGCTCTCGACCACATCAGTCAGTCGATTGGTAGCAATGGCACCTTCACTGCCCAGCAGACCGACCTCTTCCTGTTCCTTGAATTGTTGATATTTTTGCTCTGACTCCAGAAGGTTGTCCCGCAACTCCTGTGTGCGCTCGACCAGCCAGGCCGTGGCCCGGTTGAAAGCCACCATTCTCTGTTCCAGATCGTAGTCGCTGTAATACTGGGCCAGTTTGTTTGCCATTTCTGCGGCAAAATCGGGGTCCTCTGAAATGAATCCCAGCCTGATCAGCATGATATCTTCCTGGGCATTCACGGTTATGCCGGCGCGCACCACGTTCACAGCCCGGTTTCGATACTTTGCCTTGAGCAGCGTTTCATCCAGCTGCTCCTGCGGGGCAGTGATGACCTCATCTGTCGCAGAATAAGTCACCCACTCC
>JBFFTH010000186.1:0-3242 GCA_041571855.1 Porticoccaceae bacterium | reverse complement strand
TCTGGCCATCCGGCCCCAAAATCAAATCCCTGTAAATGGGGCTTTCCTCGAACTCTCTTTTCGCCGCGGCCCGGTCAACCCCCTCGGTCAACAGCGTCCGCGGCTTCTCTTTCAGGTCGGAGACAGTGACCAACGGACTATAGAGTAGCGGCGCATTGATAATCGAGGTTACGGATGTGACATCTTTAACGGCGAGCAGGTCGTCTTTGAGGGAATTGAGCATCTCCAGCGATTCATCAGAAAACAGGTCGACGTGTTTTGGGCGGAAAGTGACAATCAGAAAATCACCACCGCCGTAGCGCTGATAGATTTCCCGGAAATAGTCCAGGTCCTTGTCGTGTTCGAGCGTGAGCGAATCTGCCGAGGCATCCAACTTGAAATTAGGCAGCCCAAAGCCCATGGCCACTGCCACCAGCAACACAGCCAGCAACGCCAGTAGCGGTCGGCGCAAGACAAGGCGCTCGTAGGTTGCTAATAATTGTTCAGACATGGCTATTTCCGCATTGGTCATCAGGGGGCGCGTATTATGCGCAACTCGGCGGTTTTTTTCATCTGTCGATATGACCCAAATCCCTTTCGGGATCAACCAGATCCCGCACCCGGCGCTTGAGTTCTTTCGCCTCGGGGAAGCCACCATCCCTGCCCCGCTCCCAGATGAGCCTGCCGTCAAGAACGATGCTGAAGGTGCCCGCAGCCTCTGACGGGATCAGCGCCACCTCTGCCAGGGAACCCTCGAAGGTCTGCAACAGTTCCTGTGCCAGCCAGGCGGAGCGCAACAGCCAGTTGCAGCGCGGACAATAATGAATCTCGATTCTGGGCTTGCTCATTTTCAGGACGCTATCAGATAAAGGCCGGCTGTCCTACACTTACAGCGTAATATGCTGAAATACCAGCGACAGCAAAGAGGGTGAAGTTTGACTATAAAAGGCGTAATTCTGGATGTCGATAGCCTGGCACCGGGGGATCTGGATTTAGGCAATATCAGCGCGCTCGATATCGACTGGGTTTACCATGACAACTCAACAGCTGACCAGGTCGCCGGACGCATTGCGGGTGCTCAGGTGGTACTCACCAACAAGGCTCCGATCAACCGCGAGGTTATTGAGGCATCTCCCGAGCTGCGCTATATCGGTGTCCTGGCCACCGGCACCAACGTGATCGACCTGGTCGCAGCAAAACGCAACAATATCACGGTGACCAACGTCACCGGTTATGGCAACGCCTCGGTGGTACAGCACACCTTTGCCCTGATGCTGGCTCTGGCCACCCGTCTGCCTGACTACAATTGTGCCGCTCTCGATGGCAACTGGAGCAAGGCCAGTATGTTCTGCCTGCTGAACTTCCCCATTACCGAACTCGCCGGCAAAACCCTCGGCATAGTCGGCTATGGCTCGCTGGGGCGGGGGGTGGCCAAACTCGCCAGTGCAATGGAAATGAAAGTAAAAATCGCCGCCCTGCCCGGTCGCCATCTGGATGACCCGGATCGCATCATGCTGGAAGATCTGTTGCCCATTGTCGATGTACTGACACTGCATTGCCCCCTGACCGAGGCAACCGAAAACCTGATCAGCAGCTCGGCACTGGCGCGGATGAAACCCTCCGCGATTCTGATCAACTGTGCCCGCGGAGGTATTGTTGATGAAATTGCCCTCGCCGAGGCCCTGATCAAAGGCAGGCTCGGTGGCGCCGGGGTGGATGTGTTGAGCGAAGAGCCCCCGCGAGACGGCAATCCGTTACTCAACCCGGACATACCCAACCTGATTGTCACCCCGCACTGCGCCTGGGGTTCCCGGGAATCACGCCAGCAACTGGTAGACATGGCGGCGGAAAACCTGCGCAGTTTTCTTGCCGGAAAACCGATCAATTGCGTGCTTTGCTGAAGACAGCAGTTGCATCACTGACCTGCGCCAACTGTCTGTCATGCAAGCGGCAAAAGCATAACTGGGAAACAATTGCGCCCAATAGCGCGAGAAACATATCCCACTGGGCATCCCATATATCGCCCTGGGTGCCGAGAAATTCGATAGAGCCATCCCCGGCGTAGATCACTGACCACCATTCGATCAATTCATAGAAGGCGCTAAAAGCGAGGCAAAAACAGGTCACCAGGAATGGTCTCCAGGCGCTGTCCGAAACCACCCGGTGACGAATAAAAATCTCCCGTGCAATGATCGCCGGAATAAAGCCCTGAGCAATGTGACCGATGCGGTCGTAGTTGTTGCGGGTAAAATCGAACAGATCCTGCAGCCAGAAACCGAGCGGCACATGGGAATAGGTGTAGTGGGCACCCACCAGCAGAATGGCGGCATGAACAAATGCCAGGTAATAGGAAAGCCGGGTGAGCGGAAAGCGTTTCGATGTCGCCCAGAGCAAGGGGATCGCCAGCACCACCGGTACTGCTTCTGCCCACCAGATCTGGCGGCTGGCGGCGTCGATCCAGGACCAGGCCATGATTGCCAGAATAATGATTAACAGTGTTATCAGTTCCCGGTTTGATGCCATGTGCGCCTCGTTCTGCAGTTAGTTGACCGCCCATATCCGGGGCTATTCACCCCACTTCGGCAACAGCGTCTGGTCTATTCCCAGCTGGTCGAGAATCCGCGCCACCACAAAATCCACCAGGTCCTCAACTGTCTCAGGGTTCTGGTAGAAACCCGGCATGGCCGGCAGGACCGTGACGCCAAGTCTGGCCAGCTTTAACATATTTTCCAGGTGTATCGGGGACAGTGGTGTCTCCCGCGGCACCACGATCAGCTGGCGCTTCTCCTTTATCGCCACATCTGCAGCCCGCTCAATCAGGTTATTGCTGGCGCCACAGGCAATGGCGGAAAGGGTGCCGCCGCTGGCCGGGCAGATCACCATGGAGGCGGGTGAGGCAGAACCGGATGCCGCCGGGGCAAACCAGTCCTCTTTGGTAAACAGCCGGATTTGCCCCTCATCGGCATCGAAGTTGGCGGTTAAAAAATCCTCCAGCGCCCGATCGTCCGGCAGCGACAGATCGGTTTCGGTTTCCACCACAATCCGTGCAGCCCCGGAGATCATAAAATGGATTTCACAGTCAGCCTGCACCAGGCAATCCAGCAGGCGCAGCCCGTACTGGGCGCCGGACGCTCCTGTCATGGCCAATGTTATCTTCTTCATCGCTGTACCAGCCTTAGTAAATGGGTGACGAAATGCTAAACGGCTCTGACCCCTATGAATCAATTCCTGCGAGGATTAATTTTCTCGAGTTCAGCCACCAG
>JBFFTH010000185.1:0-3276 GCA_041571855.1 Porticoccaceae bacterium | reverse complement strand
CAATACAGTTCAGCTTGCTGAAGGCACCAGCTTCCTGCTGCTCGCTATCAACAGGATTTTCTCCAACAGAGCATTTTTCAATAAAGGTACAGATGATTCCATCACGGACTGATGTCTATCCCTTCAGGTCAGTGATGAAAATTGGCATCGACGCCCCGGGCTGTCACAAGAGCCCGGCAATGAGGGGGCGAAGGCCTTTTCCATCCGCCGCATCACGGTTTGGGAGATACCCGCCCGGCCTGGTGCCAGCATTTTCTGTTTAGGTTTTTTGACGGAGGAGAGGAATGGATTCAGATCAGTGGATTGATCCGGGGACTAGTGTGCTGCCCATAGCTGTAGGCTGAAAAGTAGTTAAAGTTGCCCCGGTCATTGGCTAAAATGGTTACAATCCTTCCTCCTTTATTCCGAGATACAGGGCAGAGTGAAACCTGTTGCGGTAACTGCAAAGGTACGAGGTTTCAGGCTATGGCTAAAACGACCCTTTATCTTGCCGAGAGGCTGGGAGAGCTTCTGTTGGCGCGGGGCTACAAAATAACCTGTGCCGAATCCTGCACCGGCGGAGGAGTAGCCAGTGCAATTACCGAAGTAGCTGGCAGTTCCCAATGGTTCGAGCTCGGGCTGGTTGCCTATGCCAACAGGATCAAGGCATCGCTGCTTGGTGTTCCTGAACAGTTACTGGAAAAGGAGGGCGCCGTGAGCGAAGCTACAGTTGTCGCCATGGCGCAGGGTGCACTCCGGGCTGCCGGGGCCGATTTGTCGGTCGCCGTCAGCGGGGTCGCCGGCCCCGGCGGCGGCACCGATCAAAAGCCTGTGGGTACAGTATGGTTCTGCTGGTGTCTCGCCGACGGGCACCTTGAGACCGCGTGTGAGGTTTTTGTTGGCAACAGAGCGGCTGTCCGAGAGGCAGCTGTCCTGAAATCCCTGGAAGGTGCGCTTGACATCCTTGAGAAATAATATACTGTACATAAGTACAGTATATCTTCATGGGGGTTGATCGCATGAATGCAAGCGTAGACAACGCAGTAAAACAAGAGGCAAAAACAATGGATGCAAATAAGGAAAAGGCGCTACAGGCTGCACTTGGCCAGATAGAGCGCCATTTTGGCAAAGGGACTGTTATGCGAATGGGTGACAGGGAGCACGTTTCTGTTCCCGTCATTTCCACGGGGTCGCTGGGTCTGGATATTGCCCTGGGCGTCGGTGGTCTCCCCCGTGGGAGAGTGGTAGAGATCTATGGCCCGGAGTCATCCGGTAAAACCACGTTGACGCTGCAGGTTATTGCCGAGGCCCAGAAGAAGGGCGGCACCTGTGCTTTTGTTGATGCCGAACATGCGCTGGATCCCGTCTATGCAGAGAAACTCGGTGTCAATGTCGACGACCTGATCGTGTCCCAGCCCGATACCGGTGAGCAGGCGCTGGAGGTTACCGATATGCTGGTTCGCTCGGGCGCAGTCGATGTCCTGATTGTAGATTCAGTGGCTGCGCTTACGCCAAGGGCAGAAATTGAAGGTGAAATGGGTGATCATCACGTAGGCCTGCAAGCCCGTTTAATGTCCCAGGCGCTGAGAAAACTGACCAGCAATATTAAGCAGGCCAACTGTCTGGTCATTTTTATCAACCAGATCCGGATGAAAATCGGCGTTATGTTTGGCAACCCCGAAACAACCACGGGTGGCAATGCCCTCAAGTTCTACTCATCAGTACGTCTCGATATCCGTCGTATCGGTGCGGTAAAGGATGGCGATGAAGTGGTCGGTAATGAAACCCGTGTCAAGGTGGTCAAAAATAAGGTTGCGCCACCCTTCAAGCAGACCGAGTTTCAGATTCTCTATGGCCATGGCATTAACCATCTCGGTGAAGTGCTGGACCTTGGCGTGAAGTGTGGTCTGGTGGATAAATCCGGTTCCTGGTACGCCTATCAGGGGAACAAAATCGGCCAGGGTAAAAACAATGCCTGTAGCTACTTGCAGGAGAATCCTGAGATAGCAGATGAGATCGAGCAGAAAATACGGGATGAGCTGATGGCAACGAAAAAACAGCCGGTACCGGAAACAAATATTCAGTAAGGCTTTGCCCGTTAAAAATCAGCCCTGTCAGTTTACTGGCAGGGCTTTTTTTCTGCGCAGCGATTTCTGAAAGGAAAATTTACCGGCGTCTAGTTGACCTGAGTCACTCTTGGGACTAGCTTCTCAGTATAGGATAGGCATTGGCTGTTATGTGGCAGGTGTACCGATGCTGAACGAAATGATAAGCAAAAGGTTGTGACCGTGTAGCTTTCGGTTGTAATGCCTATTGGAGCAAAAATATTACAACAAAATATTTCAGGTATGCTGATGCTCTGGGTTTTTACCACTGCCCCCGTGGGGAGACGTGCGCCTGAAGAGTCCAAATACCAGTAAAACAAGGGGGGGCTAAAGTGGAAAAGCGAATAAGAAGAACACTGCTGTTCATATTTCTACTGGCATTGGTACCGCAGCTGGCAGTCGCTTCTGGAGCCAGTGAACAGTTTACCAATACGACCATTCTCCTGATCATTGTGATTACACTGGCTGACTGGTGTGGCTATATTTTTGAACGGGCCGGGCTTCCCGAACTCGTAGGTGAGATAGCTGCCGGGATCGTTCTCGGTAACCTTGCATTGCTAGGCCTGCCTTACGATGTCGGCGAGATGCTCAGAACCAACGACTTCCTGTATTACGCCGCGGAGCTAGGCGTGATCCTGTTGTTGTTTCTGGTCGGCATCGAGTCGGATCTCAAATCGATGCTCAAGGTTGGAATAAACTCGACCCTTGTTGCAGCCGTTGGCGTGGTTCTGCCCATCGCTCTGGGCCTGTTGGCTAGTATTTCTCTTGGTACAGGCGGAGGCCTGCTGGGCTGGTTTATCGGTGCCACGCTGGCTGCCACCTCGGTGGGAATAACCGCAAAAATTCTCGATGAAAAAGGCAAGTTAACATCAAAATCCTCGGGGGTAATACTCGGTGCCGCAGTTATCGACGATATTATGGGCATCATAATCCTGGCGGTGCTGGCGGGAATTGCAGTCGGTGATGAATTTTCTTATGCAGGGCTGGGGCTGATCCTGTTTAAGGCAATCGCTTTCCTCGTTATCGCCGTTCTGGTCGGGCAGCTATTGTTCCCGCCGATGATACGCTTTACAGGAATGAGCCAGAGAACAGGTTTTTGGGCCGGGTTTTCACTGTGCCTTGCACTGATTGGGGCTCAGATGGCGGCATTTGCAGGTCTCGCGCCATTGATTGGAGCCTTTGTCGCTGGATT
>JBFFTH010000184.1:0-3374 GCA_041571855.1 Porticoccaceae bacterium | reverse complement strand
GCGTAATCCGGTACCGGCACCAGTTGCCTGCGCAGCTGTTTCGGCAGGGTTTTCAGCAGCAGGATACATTTATCCCGCAACATTCCCGGCACCAGCCATTCAAAACGAAAGCGCGGCACCTGGTGCAGTAAGCCCAGTGGAATCCGCACGCTGACACCATCTTCGGGGTGGCCTGGTTCAAAGCGATAACTGAGCGGGTAGTCAAAACCCTGCCAGGAGATGTGATCGGGAAACTGTGCCTGTTCCTCGTTGCCGATAGTGCGCAACATCAGGCTACCTTTGTTGAGATACAGCAGTTTTGGCTGTTTTTTCTCCGCCGTTTTGCGCCACTTTTCAAAGCCGGCCCTGTCGCAGATATCTGCAGGAATGCGTTCGCAGTAGAACTGGTAGATCACTTCATCATCGGCGAGCAAGTCGCGGCGCCGGATGCGAGATTCCATTTCTTCCAGCTCTTCCACCAGTTGCTGGTTGTGCAGGAAAAATTTGCCATTACCGCTGTAGCCGCCCTCCACCAGCGCCTGGCGAATGAAAATCTCCCGCGCCTCATCGGGAGCGATTCTGCCATAGGGTACTCGCTTGCCCTCGACGATGGTCAGGCCGTAAAGGGTTTGCTTCTCTCTGGCCATCACCTGGCCGGATTTGCGGTGGTAGTAGGGCTCGCTGTGGCTGCGTTTGACCAGGTGTGCGGCCTGCTGTTCCAGCCATTCCG
Source organism: Porticoccaceae bacterium (assembly GCA_041571855.1). Classification (GTDB taxonomy): domain Bacteria; phylum Pseudomonadota; class Gammaproteobacteria; order Pseudomonadales; family Porticoccaceae; genus JACKOF01. Next base: position 2,665 of record JBFFTH010000184.1, on the reverse strand, counting down.
GCTCAATCCGGGCAACATTGATGGCCCACTGCCGGGAGGTCTCCATCAGTTCGCCAGCGACGATCCATTTGGGTGGTTTTTTTGCCAGTGACGTGGTGGGAAACAGGGTGAACTTGCGGTTGCGTGTGCCCTCGAACTCGGCCTTCTCCTGACGCACCGCCACCTGTCCGAGAAGACCGGAGAGCAGTGCCCGGTGGACCGCATCGTAACCGGCCGGTGAACGGTTTTCCTTGAGTCCCAGTTGGCGACAGGCGGTGTGCAGTTGATGATGTAAATCGCGCCATTCGCGCATGCGAAGATAGGAGATGAAATGCCGATGGCAGTATTTGGCATACTGATTGCGCGAAAGCTCCTGGCGTTTTTCTTCGAAGTGGTGCCACAGAGTGAGCAGTGTGGTGAAATCGGAGGCCTCATCCTGCCACTGCTTGTGAGCCAGGTCCGCGGCTTGCCGTTTGTCGGCCGGTCGTTCACGGGGATCCTGGATGCTCAGTCCGGAGACGATCACCATCACCTCGCGAAGTGCGCCCCTTTCTGCCGCATCTATCAACATGCGACCAAAGCGCGGGTCTACCGGCAGTCGCACCAACTGCTTGCCGAGCGCGGTCAGGCTGCCACTGCCGTTCACCGCCTGCAATTCCTCGAGCAGCTGGTAGCCATCGCGGATCAGGCGGTTGTCCGGTGCATCGACAAAGGGAAAGCTGCGGATATCGCCGATGCGCAGGTGCAGCATCTGCAAAATCACCGCAGCCAGATTGGTGCGGATAATTTCCGGGTCGGTGTACTCTGCACGGGCGGCAAAGTCATTCGCGCTGTAGAGCCGGTAACAAACGCCATCGCTGACTCGGCCGCAGCGACCGGCGCGCTGGTTGGCGCTGGCCTGGGAAATAGCTTCAATCGGCAGTCGCTGTACCTTGCTGCGGTAGCTGTAGCGGGAGATGCGCGCTTGCCCGGTGTCAATCACATAACGAATACCGGGTACAGTCAGTGATGTCTCGGCGACGTTGGTGGACAACACCACTCGTCGACCCCGGTGGGGGGCAAAAATCCTGTTCTGCTCGGCAATACTCAGCCGCGCGTAGAGCGGTATCACCTCCAAATCAGGAATCAGGGCATGGCGCAGTGCCAGGCTGACTTCGCGAATCTGTCTCTCGCCTGGTAAAAATACCAATACATCGCCGGGTTTTTTCAGGCTGTGTATCTCTCTCAGGCAGTCGACAATCATCTCGTCGCGATCGCTGTCGGTATCGTCCGGATCGCTGTAGACAATCTCCACCGGGTAGGTGCGCCCCGATACCTCTACCACCGGTGCGTTGTCGAAGTGACGGGCAAATTTTTCCTGGTCGATGGTTGCCGAGGTGATCAGCAGTTTGAGATCAGGTCGTCTGGGTAGCAGCTGCTTCAGGTAGCCGAGCAGGAAATCGATATTCAGGCTGCGCTCGTGGGCCTCGTCGATGATGATAGTGTCGTATTGATTGAGAAAACGGTCGCGCTGGATTTCCGCCAGTAAAATACCGTCGGTCATCAGTTTGATATAGCTGTCGGGCGAAGTTTGATCGGAAAAGCGCACCTGGTAGCCGACATCTGTACCAAGCGGGGAGTCCAGTTCCTCGGCTATGCGCGAGGCCACCGAGCGCGCGGCAATCCGCCGCGGCTGGGTGTGGCCAACCAGTCCGCGCACACCGCGCCCGGCCTGCAGGCAGATTTTCGGCAGTTGGGTGGTTTTACCGGAGCCGGTTTCACCGGCCACGATCACTACCTGGTTGGTGCGAATCAGGTCGGTGATCTCCGCCGCCCGCTGGCTGACCGGTAAATCGGGATAAACGATATCCGGTATTCCAGTCGCCCGCTGCTTCACCTGCTCCGCCGAGCGCTGAACGTCGTTCATCCAGCGTTGCCAGCGCTTATCGGCAGGCTCACCTTTGTTGCTCAGCCGCTGCAGTTCTCGCCACTGTCGCTGAAGACGGTGAAAATCACGTGCCATGAGATTTTCGGGTTGAGGTTGCAGCTTATCAACGCCTTGAGACAAATTGCTCTCCAAAAATGGAAATAGTTTTAAAAAATATAGCACTCCCCATCAGAGAGGGTTCTGTCAGTGATTGTCCATACAGTCGCTTTAGGGTGACGGTTTTATCAGCCTCTGGGCCAGGATCAGTGCCGGTGGAAGTCTGTATATTTAATCAGACTATGCATGCAGTATATTGGTTGAGGCTTGAAAAAATGTAACGGCTTAAGCTTTCTGCCAGCTTTGTTTGCTTTAGCCCTTTAGGTATAGTGCCGCCTCAATTTTTGCGCGGAGCCGGGTCAAGTCAGGTAAAAAATATGGCGGGTAGTTTTTCAGACAAGCGTGATGCTTTTCGGCAACGACATGCCTGGCTATTATTGCCGGTAATATTTGCCATTTGTTTCATTGTTCCCAATTCAACCGGGGCAACAAATTTGTACCGGCTGCTCGTCGTCATCCCCATGCTCTTATGTTTCAGGCTCGAAGATCTGCGTGACATCTGGACAAATCCCGCCGCACGATGGTTTTTGCTGCTCAGTGCCTGGATGCTTCTCACCCTGTTCTGGGATGGCTGGGGGGGCAAGGATCTCAAACTGGTCTGGCGACTACTCAATGTCTTGTCGCTGTTTTATCTGGTTTTTTTGGTTTCCCGCCACCATCCGC
>JBFFTH010000183.1:0-3412 GCA_041571855.1 Porticoccaceae bacterium | reverse complement strand
TGTCTGGTGGAGTGGCCCAATCGAGGAGAAGGTATCCTACCCGGTCCGGATTTACAGCTGACACTTGAAGTGGCAGGATTGTCCAGAGATATAGAGATAACAGCATTCTCGACCAAGGGTGAAAATATTCTGAAGAGTTTGGCCGGTTAGCAAATGGCTTAATTGCCTGAACCTGCCTGGGGGGAGAAGTGAAAGCGAAGACGCTGCGGAGTATCGGGTTGCTATTGGCGCTGTTGGCTGCCATGGACTCGTTTGCGACCAGTGTGGATGGTGTCAGGTTGTGGCGTGCACCGGATCACACGAGGCTGGTTTTCGATCTCAGCGGTCCTGTGGAGCACAAGGTTTTTCCGTTACAGAACCCGGATCGACTGGTTATCGATATTGAAAACGCCCGACTGAAAAATGGCCTGCCCTCGCTTGAGCTTCAGAACACGCCAATTGCCACTATTCGCAGCGGGATCCACAACAAGCAGGACCTGAGGATCGTCCTGGACCTGAAAGAGTCCCTGAAGCCACGGAGTTTTCAACTCAAAAGTAACCAACAATATGGCGATCGCCTGGTCGTTGACATGTACGATGAGAGCATCCAGACGGAAAAAACAGTAGCGACGATTAGCGAGGACGACCGCAGGGACGTCATTATTGCGATCGATGCCGGGCACGGCGGTGAAGATCCCGGTGCCCTTGGGCCGAAACGGATCAGGGAAAAACAGGTTGTATTGGCTATCAGCAAGAAACTGGCCGAACTGATCAATGCGACGCCGGGTTATAAGGCAACCCTGATTCGGACTGGCGACTACTATGTTCCACTGCGAAAGCGAACGCAAATTGCCCGGCAGAGAAAAGCCGATATGTTTGTCTCTGTTCATGCAGATGCATTCAGCCATCCCTCTGCAAATGGCGCATCGGTATTTGCCCTGTCCCGCCGCGGTGCCACCAGTGAAACGGCAAAGTATCTTGCCAACAGGGAAAACCAGGCCGACTTGATCGGTGGCGCCGGCAGTGTCAGCCTGGATGACAAAGATAAAATGCTGGCCAGCGTGCTGCTTGACCTGTCAATGACCGCCACCCTGAGTTCCAGTCTGGATGTCGGTGGCGAGGTTCTGAAGGAAATCGGCGGTGTCGCCAGGTTGCACAAAAAGCAGGTAGAGCAGGCGGGATTCGTGGTGTTGAAATCGCCAGATATTCCCTCAATTCTGGTAGAAACGGGTTTTATCTCCAACCCCGGTGAGGCCAAAAAGCTCGCCAGTAGCAGTTACCAGCAAAAAATTGCCAAGGCGATCTTTAATGGTCTCAACCGTTATTTCAGTAATCACCCGCCAAGCGGAACCCTGCTGGCCGCTCAGTTGAATGGTGATGAAGCAGAGCATGTAATTGCGCGTGGTGATACCCTGTCCGGGATCGCCAGCCGCTATAATGTCAGTGTTAAAAAACTCCAGCAGCACAACGGGCTTAAGAGTAGCAGGATCACCATAGGCCAAAGGTTGAAAATACCCACCTCATGACAGTTAATACGTGGTTTTGATCCCACCCTGAAGATATGCCAAAAATTCATGTTTTGAGTCCGCGACTGGCAAACCAGATTGCTGCTGGCGAGGTTGTCGAGCGACCGGCTTCTGTGATCAAGGAGCTTCTGGAAAACAGCATTGATGCCAGTGCCAGCCGCATCGATATTGAGGTTGAAGGCGGCGGCATGCGGCTGATGAGAGTCCGCGATAACGGCAATGGCCTTGAAAAGGAAGATCTGCCGCTGGCACTCAGTCGACATGCCACCAGCAAAATTGGGCAGCTGGATGACCTGGAGGCAGTGGCGACCCTGGGCTTTCGGGGCGAGGCGCTGGCCAGCATTGCTTCTGTGTCGCGCCTCTTGTTGTCTTCCAACGACCGGGAGCAGGGAGCTGGCTGGAAAGCAGAAATCGAAGGCCGCAATATGGAGGTCAGCCTGGCGCCGGTGGCGCATCCCCGTGGTACCTCGATTGAAGTTCGCGACCTGTTTTTCAATACCCCGGCGCGGCGTAAATTTCTGCGCACCGAGCAAACCGAGCTCAACCGCATAGATGATGTGGTTAAGAAACTAGCGCTCAGTCATTTTGAGGTGGGTTTTACCCTCCGCAACAACGGCAGGGCACTGCGTACCTATGCCGTTGCCACCACACAGCAGGAGCAGGAGCGCCGCGTCGCCGCTGTCTGTGGCCCGGCCTTTATGGAGAATGCGCTCTATGTCGATGTTGAAGCCGCCGGCTTGCGGTTGTGGGGCTGGGTCGGTTTGCCGACTTTTTCCCGCAGTCAGGCAGATTTGCAGCACTTTTATGTTAATGGCCGCAGCATTCGCGACAAGCTGGTCACCCATGCTGTTCGCCAGGCCTACCAGGATGTGCTCTACCATGGTCGCCATCCAGCCTACGTGCTTTATCTGGAGTTAAATCCTGCCGACGTGGATGTCAATGTGCACCCGACCAAGCATGAAGTGCGCTTTCGGGATAGCCGCACTGTGCATGATTTTCTGTTTCGCAGCCTCTACAGGGCTGTGGCAGATGTGAGGCCAGGCTCGGCACAAGGCCCTGTCGATGATGCTGTTGGTGAACAGGGCCGGGCAGGGCTCCCCGTCTCCGATGGTTCATCCTGGAACAAGCCTTTGCAGACGGGTTTGCAGGGGCTGCAGTCCGGCGTAAAAAACGAGGGCAGCATCAGGGAGGCAATGGCGGCCTATGGTGACCTCTATGGCAATCAGCCCGTGGCAGAATCTGAAAGCAGCTTTGGCCCGGGCGCTGCAGAAGACAGGGATGGGACGCAGGAAATTCCGCCGCTTGGCTACGCGGTCGCCCAGCTGAAAGGTATTTACATTTTATCGGAAAATGCCAGCGGCCTGGTGCTTGTGGACATGCATGCCGCCCATGAACGCATTACCTATGAGCGGATGAAGCAGGACTTTGACGAATCAGGTTTAACCTCCCAGCCACTGCTGGTGCCGGCCACCATTGCCGTCAGTCAGCGTGAGGCAGATTGCGCTGAAAGCCATGCGGAATTGTTTTCGAGCCTTGGCTTTTCCATTCAGCAAGCCGGCCCTGAAAGCCTGATTATTCGCGACATCCCGGCCATTTTGAGAGGCTCTGAAGTCGAGGTTCTGGTGCGGGATGTATTGTCCGATTTGCTTGAACACGGTACCACCAATCGAATTCAGGAGGCAGTCAATGGCCTGCTGGCCACCATGGCCTGCCACGGTTCGGTGCGGGCCAACCGTCGCCTGACAGTACCTGAAATGAACGCATTACTGCGCGATATGGAGGCGACCGAACGCAGCGGCCAGTGCAATCATGGACGCCCGACCTGGACCCAGATGACTCTCGATGAGCTGGATAAGCTTTTTTTGCGGGGCCGCTAGTGACTCAAACGGCAAAGCCCGGCGCTATTT
>JBFFTH010000182.1:0-3436 GCA_041571855.1 Porticoccaceae bacterium | reverse complement strand
GGCAGAAAACACAATGTTAGAGCCTATTTATACTCACCAACAGGAACCGGGTTTTAGCCCCGCGCCAGCTGCTGTCCGCCTGCTTCTCCTGCCCTGAGGGGCATTTCTTCTTTTCTCCAAAACCAGTTTGCAAAATATCTCCCCTGCGGGGAGAATTCGTCCATTATTTGTTGCCTGCAGCAGGCAGGTAATGCGGAGTTATTCAGATGAGTAAAGATTCCTTAATCATTTTCGATACCACCTTGCGCGACGGGGAACAGAGCCCGGGCGCCTCCATGACCAAAGATGAAAAGTTGCGAATAGCCAAGGCGCTGGAAAAACTGGGTGTCGATGTCATAGAGGCCGGCTTCGCTATCTCCAGTCCCGGTGACTTTGAAGCGGTCAAGTTGATTGCTGACACCGTCATTGACAGCACTGTTTGCAGCTTGTCACGAGCAGTACCCAAGGATATTGAGCGGGCAGCCGAAGCGCTGGCGGGCGCAAATTCAGGCCGCATCCACACCTTTATTGCCACTTCGCCCATTCATATGCGCTACAAGCTGCAGATGGAACCGGACCAGGTGGTTGAGCAGGCGGTGTCAGCAGTCAAGTTGGCCCGCAACCTGATTGATGATGTTGAATTCTCGCTGGAGGATGCCAGCCGTTCCGAGTTCGATTTTATGTGCCGGATTATCGAGGCAGTCATCGATGCCGGGGCAAGGACGATCAACCTGCCGGACACGGTAGGCTATGGCTTCCCGGAGGAGTACGCCAATACTATCGGTCGCCTGATTCGCACCATTCCGAACTCCGACAAAGCGATATTTTCCGTCCACTGTCACAACGATCTGGGGCTGGCGGTTTCCAACTCACTGGCTGCCGTGATGCAGGGTGCCCGCCAGGTGGAATGTACCATCAACGGTCTCGGTGAGAGGGCAGGCAACGCTGCGCTGGAAGAAATTGTGATGGCAGTGCGGACCCGCAAGGATATATTCCCGGTGAAGACCCGTATCGATACAACCCAGATTGTGCCGACATCTCGGTTGGTCTCCAGTATCACCGGTTTTCCCGTGCAACCCAACAAGGCCATTGTTGGTGCCAATGCCTTTGCCCACGAGTCCGGCATTCACCAGGATGGTGTGCTCAAGTATCGCGAAACCTACGAGATCATGCGGGCAGAGGATGTGGGCCTGACCACCAACAAGATTGTCCTGGGCAAGCTTTCGGGTAGAGCTGCTTTTGCCACTCGCCTGGAAGAGCTGGGTATCACCTTTGACAGCAAGGAAAAACTGAACAGTGCCTTCAGCCGCTTCAAGGAGCTGGCAGACAAGAAGCGTGAAATCTACGATGAAGACTTGCAGGCGCTGGTGTCAGAGGTGCAGACCGAGAGCGAGGCTGATGCCGTTACACTGACCAGCCTGGAAGTGCTGTCCAAAACCGGGCAGAAGCCCCGCGCCAGCATTGTTATGAGTTACCGTGGCGAGGAGTACCGATCCGAGGCAGAGGGTGACGGTGCCGTTGATGCCATTTTCAAGGCCATCGAGAAAAAGGTGAAGAGCGAAACCGAGCTTAAGCTCTATTCGGTCAATGCTGTCACCGAGGGGACTGACTCCCAGGGCGAGGTGACGGTGCGGCTGGCCAAGGGTGGCCGTATTATCAATGGCCAGGGGGCAGACACCGACGTGCTGGTGGCCAGTGCCAAGGCCTATCTCAATGCCCTCAGCCTGATGCAGAATCCCGGTAGGCTGCACCCGCAAATGGAAGGTATTTGATTGCCTTGTGAACACTGATCTGCGCAACTGGTATCTGAGTGCCCTGGGGATAACCCACTACATCCCCAAGGCTTCAGAACCGGTGGTCGGCGAAGAGCCACTGCTTTCTGCTGAAAAACCGGCAGCGGAACAGGTATTCAAGCCTCAAGCGGAACGGTTGATCAACAAGCTCAACTTCAGCGAGTCTCCGCCAGCAGCCAGGAAAGTAGCGGAACAGAGTGCCGCGGAACAGCCAGAATCTGACGAGGATAAAATCGCTTTTCGTCTGGCATGCTGGCAACCGGTTGATGACCTGCTGGTTATTGATAGCCTCGAACCCGGCCAGCAGCCGGGGGCCGGGCAGATGCAACTTCTTGCCAATATTCTGCGGGCGATCAAGCGGCTGCCCCTTGCCGGCATGCCGGCTGCGGAATTGATCGACTGGCCGACATCCAGGGGTGGCCCCGGTGATGAAGCGGGTGCCCGGGCCCTGCTCTCTGTATTTCTGGATGCACGTATTAAAAAGCATGGTGTCTGCTGGGTGCTGTTGATGGGGGAGTCCGCTGCTGCCTATATCGGTGCACAAACGGGGCAATTTGAGGAAGAGCATCGGCGCGAGTTGTCCGGTGGCGCCACGGCGATTTTATGTCACAGCCTCTCAACCATGCTGAAGGATGCAGCGACCAAAGCCGAAACCTGGCGTGCAATCCAGTTCCTGGCCGGTGACTGATCCAATACCCGCCAACGGGGTAATTCGCCCGATGCTTGAAGCAGATATTCCGGTGGTAGCGGAGATCGAGCTGCTAACCTCGCCTCACCCCTGGCGCGGATCCCAGTTTCAGGAAAGCCTGGTTAGTCATCACTGTTATGTATTGGACCTCCAAAAGCAGGTTGTCGGTTTTATGATTTTTACCCTGGTTGCGGGGGAAGCGGAAATACTGGCAATTGCTGTCCACCCTGAACACCAGGGCAAGGGTTTTGGGCGTTCATTGCTGGATTACTTGATTGCCGCTGCAGCAAAATCTGCTGACAAGTTGTTCCTGGAAGTCCGTGTCTCAAATTTCCGTGCCAGGAGGCTGTACACTGAGGCCGGTTTTATTGAATTGTGTCTGCGGGAAAATTACTACCGCACGGCAGATGGCAACGAGGATGCCGTCTTGATGGTGCTATCGCTAGAAACCGGGTGAACCCGGTCCGAGTGGGAAAATCGGCAGGTGCTAGCTGCTGACTCGATGAACGATCACTTGGGGCTGTCCTTAAGTTGATAGAAGAGCGGGCGGGTAGCGTGAAAATTTTTGTGCCCTCTGCTTAATAGCGCCGTGATCCTGTAAGTGATGAAACAAAAACGCTCCATTCCAGTCAAACTGATCGCTCTGGATTTTGCCGGGGCGCTGTTTGTTGCCGCCGGTATTCTTCAACTGCTCGGCGATGCTGGCCCGCAGGGGTTTATTTATCTGGCTGTCGGTTTTTTGTTGATGGTGCCGCTGATAGCCCATATCCTTGGCAATCTTTCTGCGGCGGGTTCGTCAGGGGCAAAAAATGGAGATTGATAATGGGATTTGAACTGGCATATTGGCACTGGCTGTTATTGGGTATTGCCCTGATCATACTCGAAATCTTTACCGCCAGTTTTACTGTCTTCTGGTTTGGCCTTGGTGCCCTGGTCGTGGGTATTGCGCTGTGGTTGTTCCCGGGTGTCGGGCTTG
>JBFFTH010000181.1:0-3456 GCA_041571855.1 Porticoccaceae bacterium | reverse complement strand
GGAGGCTACCGTCGAATTCCTGTCGCCCAGATAGGTGCGGACGTTTTCTGTGATACCGCCCTGATTGCACAGGAGGTTGCGCGACTAAACGACTGCCCGGCTCTCGATCCTGCGACCGTCCGGGGCAGTGCACTGGCGTTGATGAAACAGGCAGAGGGTGAGGCTTTCTTTGCAGCGATCTCAGCAGTGTCACCATTTCGGCTGGTCAACACATTGATGCGAGGCTACGGGCCGATCGGAGCTGGCCGTTTTATAAAAGACAGGGTCAGTCTTATGAGTGGCGGAACACTCAAGCCTCCCGGGGCTGCAGCGGCAAAACTGGTCCTGCGCGCACTGCTTGATGCCCTGGAGGCCAGGCTTGGAGAATGCCCCTGGGTCGGAGGGGACAACCCATCGGTGGCCGACTTCGCGGTATATCATCCGCTCTGGCTTCATATGGCGTGTAACCGCAGGCCGCTTGAGGCTGGAGAAAAAGTCCAGTGTTGGCTCAAAAAAGTTGAAGATATTGGCCATGGCAAGCGCGAGGAAATCTCTCAAGCCGATGCCTTTGAAGCGGCACGCCTTTCAGAGCCGCGCTCGCTGCCGCCCAGCAGAGACGATGTGGCGGTAAAGCCCGGCATTGGGGTTAGGGTGGCACCGCTCGACTATGGTGTTCAGCCGGTAACGGGAACACTGGCTGCGGTGACGGATGACAGGATCATTGTTGCCCGGGAAAGCCGCGAATTGGGCATGCTTCATGTTCACTTTCCGCGTTGCGGTTACTCTCTGGTTGCCGCGTAATTTTGCGGTCATAGAATTGACCCTGGCCAGTATTAAGCACCGCAGTCTGGTTGAGTTCTTTTTTAGAGGTACCTGAAAGGAGCGCCGCTGAGCTGAACTGCCAAAGGGGCCGTGTGGTGGAATAAACAGGACTTTCCCCGGCGAGCCAGCGCGGCTGCAAAATGGTCGTGCAATCCTGGTGAGATCAATGACCAGCTCATTACTTCTGCCAGGCCATCGGCCAATCAGTAGAAGGGGTATAAACACCGGCCACATTGCAGCGACCGGTGTTGAACTGTTGGTTTATTACAGCCCCAGTTTATTTAACACTGCCGAGTCAGAGTCGTTTTTGGCGACCACCTTGTGGCAACTGCTGCATTTCTTGCCGACTTTGTCGCCATCTTCTGTGATGTGCTTGTTGTCGTGACAGCGAAAACATCCCGGTGATTCCTGGTGCCCGATGTGGTTGGGGTAGACGTCCCAGGTGACTTTCATATGGGGGAAGTTATTCCAGGCGTAGGCATTACCCAGCGCTACACCCGCTTGCTGAACCGCTTCTGAATTTCCCAGTTCCGGATAGTTTTGCCGGTAAAACTCCACAACCGCATCGAGGATACCTACCCGGGCTTCCTCGTGTGACGGGTATTCTTTCTCGGTCAGGATGCGGAGACCCTCCCGCTTGATGAAAGGCAAAGTCTTATCTATGCGGCCCTCGTTCAAAGCCAGGTCGACTTCATCTTCGGCGCTTTTGTAGGTGTGAGATGCCCTGTTGTGACAGTCCGTGCAGTCCATCGTGCGCCACTCGGTGTGCTCAGGGGCGGGTTCTTTAGCCTTGAAGGTTTTGACGATACCCTTGGTTTTGTCGGTTAATTCGATATCGTAAATTTGCTCCCGCTTGGGGTCTGACAGGTAGCGGATCTTGTTATTCGGGTCGGCATGCCAGTGAATACCGTGGGACTCTCCGGCCTCTTTGCCGCCCACCTTGAGTACGAGGGCGGTCTTCAACTCTGAGTTGGCTTCGTCGTTGTCATAGTGGGTGCGAACCTTGAGCTTGTCGCCGATGAATTTAGTCGGCGAGTGGCAACTGCCGCAGGTGCCTTCGGCCGGACGTAATGTATGTACGGGTGTCGGGATTGGGCGTGGATACAGGTCCAGTGCAACCGCTATGAGCTGCCAGGAACCTTGCAGTTTGGCTTTTACAAACCAGTCGGGCCCCGACCCGATATGGCAACCGGCACAGCCCACTTCATTATGGGCCGAGCGCTGGAAAGCCGTGTACTCGGGTTCCATCACCATATGGCAAGCTTCGCCACAGAATTCGTCCGAGTCCATGTAGTGAACGGCCTTATAACCCATGCCAGTGAGAAGCACGAAAACAGGCATAGCCAGCAATACAAATCCAAGCAAAAAGCCGCGGGTACTTTCCTTGTTCAGGTCGATAACCGGCAGATGGCCAACGCTATACGCTTCCTCCAGGGAAAGGCCTTTTAGTTTGCGATTGTGTCTTGCAATACCCAGCGGAACAAGCACGCTGCCTATGAAAAATATGACGGGGAGGGCAACAAAGTTGATAAGGCCAAGATACGCGCCACCCTCAAATCCCATGGACTGGACGGCCATCAACAGGAAGAAGAGGATCAGGCTCATAAACATCAGCATGGTGCCAAACAGGCTGATGAGGTTGCCCGTTACTGCTGCCAGAAAGTGACTGATGGAAAATCTGTGTTTGCCCATGGATTGCCCCCTTTTTTTATATTCTTCTCAGCAAGTGCAGTAGAAAGTTGATCTAAATTCGGTGCTTGCTGTGACGCTGCGGTACAAGATTTGCCCCCCATCGATTATGGAGGCAAGCGGTCATTTTAGCCAGTATGGATGCAACAGGGGGTCTCGGTCGGGTATGGGGGAGGGTATGACTTTTCAGTGCACAAGATTGCCAATAAAGCCCATTGAGTCTAGACTTTTATTCCTATGTGGCGCGTGCCAGCTCGACAAACCTTTTAAAGCTCCTGACCAAACAGTCTTCACTTCGCGATACGGGATGAATTGATAATGCCAGTAAATTTCTTGTTAAGAATCTTCATTGTCACCGCTTTAGCTGCTCCAGGCCACCTGGTAGCCGGAGAGAAGGTGGACCCCCAGGCTGCTGCCGGCAGCAAAACCGTCGCCTGGCCGATGCACGGGCGCAACCCCGGTGAGGAGCGTTACTCAACCCTGGAGCAGATTACTGACGCCAATGTCGGCGACCTGGGCCTGGCATGGACTTTCAAGTATCCGCTGGATCGCGTGGTCGAGGCCACGCCGGTGATGGTGGATGGTGTGCTCTATACAACCGGGGCCTACAGCATGGTTTTCGCCCTGGATGCGAAGAGCGGAGAGAAGCTCTGGGAGTACGATCCCAAGGTCTGGCGTGGCCGCCAGGGGCGCGGTTGCTGTGATGCGGCAAACCGCGGTGTGGCAGTGTCGAACGGCAAGGTTTATCTGGGTGTCTACGATGGCCGGCTGGAGGCCCTGGATGCCAAAACCGGCAAGCTGGTCTGGTCGGTGAATACCCTGATCGATGAGGATCGCAACTACACCATCTCCGGCGCGCCGAGGGTGGCCAAGGGAAAGGTGATCATCGGCAATGGCGGCGCCGAATTCGGTGTTCGGGGTTACATCACCGCCTATGATGCCGAGACAGGTGAGCAGGCCTGGCGC
>JBFFTH010000180.1:0-3532 GCA_041571855.1 Porticoccaceae bacterium | reverse complement strand
TCACAGACTCGGCCTGGGGACTGCGGTAATTATCGGCAATTTCGCGCAGGTGGTGGCGATAACCGCACTCCAACTGGTAGATGGCAGATTCACACAGGGCCTTCTCCAGATGCCCAAAGGGGTCATCCAGCTTATCAAGCTGCTCCAATAACATATTGGAAAAAAAGAGTTTTTGGTTTACAAGCGAAGCCCAGGACACCATTTCAGCGACTCACCTCAGGACTTTTTACGCTTATCTTCAACCTGCCACTTCCCGTCGCGGTAGAACGCACGCCAGCCTGTCGGCTTGCCGTCGATTTCTGACTGGACATACTGCTCCTGGGTCTTGCGGCTGAAGCGAACCACCGTTTTGACCTGGTCCGGATCCTCTGTCGGCGCATCCATCAGGTAGGCGTACTTGGTGTCAATTTCAGAGCGGTGGGGGATCAACTCGGCGACCTGTGGCGCCCGAGTCTCCCGGTGTCGTGGAAACTGGCTGGCGGCGAGAAACAGGCCAGAAGCACCATCGCGAAGGATGTAATGATCCTCCACTTTTTCACAGGCCAGTTCCGGCATGGGCACAGGATCCATCTTGGGTGGCGCGGGCTGACCGTTGCGCAACAGTTTGCGGGTATTTTTACAGTCGCTGCTGGTACAGCCAAAATACTTACCGAAACGGCCGGACTTCAACTGCATTTCACTGCCACACTTGTCACATTCAAGCGTCGGGCCCTCGTATCCCTTGATCTGGAAACTACCCTGCTCTACCTCAAAGCCCGGGCAGTCGGGGTTGTTGCCACAGATGTGCAGCTTGCGCTTCTCGTCAATCAGGTAGCTGTCCATGGCGGTATCGCAGCGTTTGCAGCGATGCTTGTGAATCAGCTGCTTTGATTCGGCTTCATCATCTTCATCCAGCTTGACCGCTTCATCACCCGGCACCAGGTTCATGGTTTCCTTGCAGCGCTCCTTTGGCGGCAGGCTGTAACCGGAGCAGCCCAGGAAGACCCCGGTGCCGCCGATGCGAATCATCATCGGTCGGCCGCAGGCCGGGCATTTGATATCGGTCTCGGAGGGCTTATTGGCACGCATGCCGCCATCATCCGCCTGTGCTTTTTCCAGTTTTGCACTGAAATCTGCGTAGAACTGATCCAGCGCTTCGCGCCAATCCTGGTCACCGGCGGCGATTTCGTCGAGCTCTTCCTCCATGGCGGCGGTAAAACCGTAATCCATCAGGTTGGCAAAGCTTTCGTTCAGCCTGTCAGTGACTATATCGCCGATTTTTTCCGCGTAAAAACGTCGATTTTCAAGGCGGGCATAACCCCGATCCTGGATGGTCGAGATAATGGCCGCGTAGGTGGATGGACGGCCAATGCTGCGTTTTTCCAGTTCTTTAACCAGTGCCGCCTCGGAGTACCTCGGCGGTGGCTTGGTAAAGTGCTGCTGGGGAATCAGCATATTCAGACTCAGTTTGTCCCCCACCTGCATATCCGGCAATTCGGCATCGTCATCTTTCTTGCGGACGGCGGGTAGCACTTTCAGGTAGCCGTCAAAACGAATCACGCGTCCGTTGATACGCAATTCATAGCCGCCGGTTTCGATGCTTACACGGGTACTGGTAAATTCTGCCGGAGTCATCTGGCAGGCGACAAATTGCTGCCAGATCAAGCGGTACAGTTTTTTGGCATCCTCATCGAGACCGGCGATGTCACTGGGAGCGACATCGATATTCGATGGGCGGATCGCCTCGTGTGCCTCCTGGGCACCCGACTTGCTGCTGTATACATTGGGCTTATCGGGCAGGTATCGATCACCGTAGCGCTGCTGGATAAAATCGCGACAGCCGGCGATAGCATCGGCGCTCAGGTTGGTAGAGTCCGTCCGCATATAGGTGATATAGCCCGCCTCGTAGAGGCGCTGGGCAAGCATCATGGTCTTCTTGACGCCATAACCCAGGCGGGTACTGGCCGCCTGTTGCAGTGTAGAGGTGATAAAGGGCGCCGACGGCTTGGAGCCGGTAGGTTTATCCTGGCGTCCGGTGATGACATAGTCGGCGCGATCAAGCTCAGCTAGCGCCTTTCTGACTTCCGGCTCACTCCCGGGCCTGAAATCCTCGCCTTTGTGCTTCTTGACCTCAAAGCGAACCGCCTCTTCCTGCTGGGTTTCCAGATCGGCATGCAGTGTCCAGTATTCCTCTGGCTGGAAAGCGCGTATTTCTCGCTCCCTTTCCACCAGCATTTTCACCGCCACAGACTGCACCCTTCCCGCCGAGAGCCCCCTTGCGACCTTCGCCCACAACAGGGGCGAGACCATGAAGCCGACGATACGATCGAGGAAACGACGGGACTGCTGAGCGTTCACCCGGTGCAGATCCAGCTCCCCCGGATCAGAAAAAGCATTGCGGATTGCAGTTTTGGTGATTTCATTGAACACCACCCGCTTGAAGCGTTCTCTATCGCCACCGATGGCTTCCATCAGGTGCCAGGCGATGGCTTCCCCTTCACGGTCGAGATCCGTTGCCAGGTATATCTGGTCAGCTTTTTTTGCCAGCTTTTGCAACTCGGCGACGACTTTTTCCTTGCCCGGAAGGATTTCATACTGGGCTTTCCAGCCGTGCTCCGGGTCAACGCCCATGCGGGTTATCAACTGCTGCTTGGCTTTTTTGGCCTTGTGTTTCGCTTTTTGTTCAGGCGACATTTTGCGGGTTTCCGCTGCCGCCCTGGCTCGGGCCTTGGCATCGACAGGTGCTTTTGATTTGCCGGTAGGAAGGTCGCGGATATGGCCTATGCTGGATTTCACAATGTAATCATTGCCCAGGTATTTATTAATGGTCTTTGCCTTGGCTGGCGACTCGACAATGACTAGCGATTTGCCCATTTCGGCCTGCATTTCCTTTATTGAGATTTAAAAATACGTTGCTAAAAAACGATCTGCATCCACGTTGAGTGGGCGAATATACACGGCCCGGCAGTGGGTCGGTCAAGTCTATTTTCAACTTTCTTTGCCTGATTTCATTTTTTAGAAGGCGGCCGAATAACCTCTTGCAGGGCATTCAAGCCATGCACAAAGTGCTCGACATCGGTGGTTGATCCATGCTCTTGCCAGTAGATGGCAAGCCCGTCCCTGTTGGCTTCAAGACCGACAACATCCTCTATCAGGCGGCTAACCAGGCCATCCACCCCCTGCACAATCTCGGCGGCGGGTTGCAGGGTGAGCCAGCGCCAACCCTGCCATGCGGACGGGTCTCCGCGGTGCTCGCTGCGCACCAACAGCCACTGTTCCGCCCTTCTCAGAGATGACGGTTCGCTATCCTTTGGCCAGGGCAAACGGTAACAAACACACTCCAGGCGGTTATCATCGTCCCTGGCACCCGGTTGGCGCGACAACTTTACCTGCAGACCATTGCGACTGGCACACTGTCGCAGTGAGGTAACCAGCTTTTGCCGCGGGGAAGGCCTGAGGCTCAAAAGCGGGGAAAGAATAATCGCCAGCACCAAGGCTATTAACAAATAGGTCATTGTCTGCTACAACTTAATAAGGTGTTGAGCGCGAAAAG
>JBFFTH010000179.1:0-3609 GCA_041571855.1 Porticoccaceae bacterium | reverse complement strand
CGATCCCACCGCACACGTTGAGGGCGCGCAGCTCCATGGGACGGTCCCCGCGGTCCCGCGCGCCCGCCAGCGCGATCACGGCCCAGTGGTGTGCCTCGAGGGACGAGCCGACGTGCGCCAACGCGGTGGCAAACCGCAGCGCGAGCTCCGGGTTACTCTGGAGTTGCCCATACGGGCGTTCACGCAGCGAGCGCACGACTTCCTCGAACTGCCCAGCGTCCGCAAGCCGCGCGATGCGGTTCAGTGGCGCAACCTGCGCAGCCGGAGCCGGTCCGTTCGGGTTGTCGCTCCAGGAGACATCCGCTGGCAGCACCAGGGTAGCGATTTTGTTGTGACCTGCAGCCTCCACTACTCTCGCCGCATCGACGCCAATCTCTTCGGGGGCCTGAGAGCTATGGAACCAGTGGGAAACCGGAAGGGCGATACCCTTGATATCGGATGTCAGTGGCGCATCGTACTCCAGATGGTAAGTGGCGTGATCACCGACAATATTGACCATCGGCACATGGCCTTTTTTGGCATTGTGGATATTCGCCAGCCCGTTGCTGAGCCCGGCGCCGAGGTGCAGCAGGGTGGCCGCTGGCTTGCGCGCCATGCGCGCATAACCGTCAGCAGCACCGGTGGCTACGCCTTCAAACAAGGCCAGGACGCAACGCATGCCGTCGACTTCATCGAGCGCCGCCACAAAATGCATTTCAGACGTGCCCGGGTTGGCAAAACACATGTCAACACCACTAGCGACAAGGGTATTGAGCAGACTTTCAGATCCGTTCATATTTGAGCCTCTATTTTTTTAGTTAAAATTTCTGGGAGTACACTAGCGCTATAAAACACGATAATAGCGTCATTTTCACCAGCGGTCGAATATGCTTTAAATCTGGGCGAATAAAACCCTCCACCGCTGTTTATCCACGTGATTCAACCGAACATCATCACGGCAGCCATCAGAACACAAACCGTAAACACGGGAATAATCACGGTCACCACCGCCATATCACGATAGGCCTCCTTGTGGGTCAGGCCGGTAATGGTCAGGGTTGCCACCACTGCCCCGCAATGGGGCAGTGAGTCAAAGCCTCCACTGGCTATGGTCGCAATCCGGTGCAGCACTTCAGGGGCGATGCCCATCTCCAGATAGGACGGCGCCATCGTCTGCATAAAAATTTGTAACCCACCCGATGCTGAACCGGTAATGGCGGACACCAGGCTCACCGAGGTGAATGCCGACACCAGTGGCGGCAACGGGGAGTTCAGCATAAAGTCGATCCCCTGGTTAAACAGCGCACACTTGGTGACGACGCCGCCAAAGCCAATCACGGCGGCGGTATTCAGCAGTGGCATAACGGAATCATGCATGCCGTCACCCATCACGTGCAGGGCATCGCGGCGCACCGGCCGGAACATCAGAACCGCCACCAGCGTACCGATAAACAGGGCCATACTCGGCCAGACGATCGGCTGGGAATTGGCGAAGCGCAGCAGCCCTGCAAACACGGTTTCTGCAGCCAGCGCCTCGGGGCCCAGGACCATGGTGAATACCCGCGGCAGGATAATCGTCAGCAGCACCACCGCCAGCGGCAGAGCGGCCGCCGCCCAGTGCGGATAATCGCTGGCATCGACGGTGGTAATTTTGTCCGCGGGGCCGGGCACAAACCCCTCCCCGGTCTGCTCCGCATGGAGCCTCTGCCGCTCCAGATACCAGATGCCCAGGACGAACATCATCAGGCCACCGACAATACCCAGCCAGAAACCCGCAAACAGGGTGGTGCCGAGGGCTACCGAGGAAATCACATTGTGGATTGAGGGTGTACCGGGAAGAGCGGTGAGGGTAAAGGTAGCCGCCCCCAGCGCCAGTGCGGCGCAGAACAGGCGCTTGGGAATATTGGCCTCCTGCAGCAATTTCAGGCCCAGCGGATAGATGGCAAAGATAACCACAAACACAACGACGCCACCGTAGGTGAGAAGAGCACAGGCCAGGGTCGTAATCCAGAGCGCGCGGTGTGCGCCCAGCTTGCGCACCATCGCCAATGCCATGCTGGAAGCAGCGTGGCTTTCGCCCATCACCCGACCAAAAATGGCGCCGGCGGCAAACAGCAGAAAGAATTTTCCGGCAAAGGTAAAGGCCCCGAGAGGGCCAAAGGAAAAGTACTGGGTCAGCCCATCCGCCAGCGGCAGGTCATTGGTGAGAATGACCAATAGCGAACAGATCACCGCCGACAGAATGATGTTGACCCCGCGCAGCGCCAACCAGATCAGCAATACGACCGAACCAAGCAGTCCAATCAGCCCCATACCCAACCCCCTTTTAACTCAATTTAATCAATCCTGTTTACCGGGTCGAGTGGACGACCCTTAGCAAGAAACTCGCGGATATTTGCCACCACTCGCTGTCCCATTTCGGCGCGACACTCCCCCGTGGCGCTGCCAATATGCGGCAAAAGGGTAACATTTTCAAACCCGTAAAGGGCCTCCGTCACCCGGGGCTCAAATTCAAACACATCCAGGCCGGCACCACCGAGATGGCCGCTGGACAGCGCCGCCACCAGGGCGGCCTCATCGATCAGGGGGCCGCGACCGGTATTGATCACCACGGCACCGGGCTTCATCAGGGAAAGGCTCACATCGTTAAGCAGGTGTTGTGTCGATTCATTCAGCGAACAATGCAAGGAGACAATATCCGACTCTGCCAGCAGCTGCTCCAGATCGGCACAGTAGGTTGCCCCGGTGGCAGCCTCTGCATCGGGCTTGCGGTTGGGGCCGGTGTAGATCACCTGCATATCAAACCCGCGGGCACGGCGGGCAACCGCCTGCCCGATATCGCCAAAGCCGATGATGCCAAGCTTCTTGCCGTGCACCCGCAGGCCCAGCTGCCCTGCTCCGGCAGCGAAATCGCCGGCGCGCAGCAAGCGTTCCGAAACCGACAGGCGGCGGCAGGTGGCCAGCAGCAGGGTCATGGCCAGGTCAGCGGTGTCCTCGGTTACCACGGGTGTATTGCTGGCATAAACGCTGCACGCTGAAGCCGCAGACAGGTCAATATTGTCGGTGCCGACACCGATATTGGCGATTAACCGCAAGGTGTCGGGAAAACGCTGAATCAGGCTCGACGGTACCGGATCAACGGCAGTACTGACCCAGACCGTGGCACCACTGAGAACGTTATCCGCGTCTTCCTCGCTGTAAACGCGAACCTCGGCCAATGAGGCCAGCGCCTGCATCATGGGGTCGGGTAGCATCCGGGCTACAACAATAACAGGACTGGGCATAACGATTATCCTCCGTAAAAATAAAGCTGCATGCTACAAATAAGAGAGTACACATTCTGTCAAGCCGGTGACATTTTCCAGGAATACGATCGCGGACTGGCACCGGCCAGACCTCGTCGCGACTGACGCGATCTATATCCGCATACCCAGGCATCCATATGTGAAGCGTCGATCAAGTTGTTTCTCGTCAACAGGCAAGGATCACTCACTATAAAATGGCTCAACTGATTCATTATCGAACGTTTCTTCGGATATCTCGGTCAACCGAGGTAAATCCAGGATATGTAACTTGCCGTAGCGAACGGCGACACAACCCTGATCTTTAAGCAGCTGCAACTCTTTACTG
>JBFFTH010000178.1:0-3632 GCA_041571855.1 Porticoccaceae bacterium | reverse complement strand
GAGCCGGCCACGATCAGCACGGTATTGCCGAGAATGAAGCCGGCCAGTGCCGCAGCGATACCCGAGTAGGAGTTCAGCAGTGCGATAACCACCGGCATGTCGGCGCCACCAATTGGCATGACCAGGGAAAGCCCAAGCAGCAGCGCAATAGCAGTTGCCAGCACGATCATTGAAGTCTGGGACGGGTCAGCGCAGAGGGTCATTACAGACGCCAGCGCAGCCAGGAGCAAAATTCCATTGCCAATCGGCCCCCCGGGCAGGCCGCGGTCTTTCTTGATCAGTTCCTGGAGTTTGCCGAAGGCCACCAGGCTGCCGGTCAATGTCACTGCGCCGATAACCACGGTAAGGCCGATGGAGAGTACGGCAATAAAGCCTTCCGGACCGCTGCCAAACGGGTTGGCGCCCACCTTCCCGGCCAGTGCAGACATAACTTCCGGGACCGAACCTGCTTTTCCGGAGTACTCGGCCAGCGCAATTGCCAGCGAGGCGCCGCCGCCAAAGCCATTCAGTAAAGCTACCATCTGCGGCATGGACGTCATTTTGACTTTTATCGCCATGGTGGCGCCTATCACCGAGCCCAGGAGAACGCCGGCGATAATCCAGGAATAACCAACAATGCTCTTGTCCAGCAGGGTCACAATAACCGCCAGCAGCATACCTGTTGCAGAGAGGAGATTGCCGCGTACCGCAGTTTTCGGCTTGGACAGACCCTTGATACCCAGGATGAAGAGCACTGCGGAAACAAGGTAAATCAGGTTTACGAATGTTGCATTCATGGCTTACTTCCTCTTGAACATTGCCAGCATGCGGTTGGTTACCAGGTAACCACCCACCACATTTAGGGTCGCCAACGTCACTGCCAGAAAGCCAAGAAAATTGACCAGGCTGGAGGAAGCATCAGAGCCCGCTGCGAGCAGGGCTCCGACCAGGGTGATGCCGGAAATGGCATTGGTGCCTGACATCAGCGGCGTATGCAAGGTTGGTGGCACCTTCGTGATCAGCTCGACACCAAGAAAAAGTGACAGCACAAACAAGGCCAGTAATAGAACTAAGATTTCCATCAGGTCTTCTCCCCTTATTCTTTACTTTCGGCAGTAGAAGCTTCACTTGCTTCCGCCGGCTCAGGTTCAGGTTTCGCCAACTCGGGCAAACCAAGTTTGCCTCGAATCATCGGGTGCAACACTTCGCCTTCATGGCAGGCGACCACGCCCGAGATGATTTCGTCGTTGAAGTCCAGGGTAAGCGCATTGTCTTCGCCCAGTATATGGGTCAGCAGCACGTCCAGGTTCTTGCTGTACATCTGGCTGGCGTGGGCTGGTACCGTAGATGCCAGGTTTTCGGGGCCGATAATGGTGACGCCGTTGTCGGTAACCACTTTTTCACCCAGTTTGGTGAGTTCGCAGTTACCACCGCGCTCTGCGGCAAGGTCAACGATCACGGCGCCGGGCTTCATGTTGGCCAGCATTTCATTGGTGACCAGAATGGGCGACTTGGCACCGGGCACGGCTGCCGTAGTGATCACGAGATCCTGCGGTGCAATAACTTCGTTCATCAACTCGCGCTGGCGCTTGAGGAAGTCCTCGCTCTGTTCCTTGGCATAGCCACCGCTGTCTTCAGAACCCTCGGTTTCAAGCTCGAGCTGGATGGGCTTGGCGCCCACAGAAATGATTTGCTCGCGAGCGGCGTCGCGTACGTCATAGGCTTCAACAACAGCGCCGAGACGTTTGGCTGTCGCACAGGCCTGCAGGCCGGCGACGCCGGCACCCATAATCAGGGCGCGAGCCGGTTGCAGCGTACCGGCAGCTGTCATCAGCATTGGCATGATGCTGGGCATGCTGGAGGCTCCGATCAGTACGGCTTTGTAGCCGGCCAGCGTGGCCATCGATGACAGCACGTCCATATCCTGGGCCCGGCTGATACGGGGTACCAGTTCCATCGCTATGGCTGTGACACCCTTGCCAGCCAGTTCCTGCGCTGTCTGTGGTGATGCCAGGGGATCCATCATGCCGGCAACCAGCAGTCCGCTGCGCAACATGGAAAAATCCTGATCACTGTTTTCGTTGTTTGAGCCGAAGGTTTGAACTTGCAGGATAATGTCTGCCTTGGCGAAGATTTCGCTGCGGTCGTTGACGATAGTGGCCCCGGCCTCCTGGTAAGCACTATCGGTGTGACCTGAGGCCACGCCAGCGCCTGATTGCACCAGGAACTCAACACCTTTCTGCGTCCAGGTTTGCACATTCGCCGGAATCATGGCGACGCGCTGTTCACCCGGCTTGATCTCGAGTGGAATTCCGATAATCACGAATTTCTCCTGTTGATTGGATGCTAATACGCAAGTTGAATTATTGTATTTTATAAAAAATAAAACTCCGCGAGAGCAGAGCCTTACCGGCGCGATTTAACCATGAGAGCGCTCAAAAGTCATCTTTTGCCCTGGAGGGTGTCTTGAACTCGCTACCATTGTTTGTGAAGCGCAGCAGATATTGTCAGCTTGCGCGATCGATGGCGAAATCGGACAGTTCGACCAGGGCTTTTTTGTAGCTCGATTCAGGCAGCGTGGATAGCAGCTTTTGTGCTTCAGCGACGTGGCCCCTGGCCAGCTGTTCACAATAATCGAGAGCGCCTGTCTGGTTGAGCACGGCAACAACCTCTGCCAGCTTGTCTGTGTTGCGCTCAATCAGTGCGTCCCGAATAAGCCTGACATCGTCCTGGTGTGCGCCGCTGTTGCCGCACTTGTTCATGGCGTAGAGCATCGGCAGGGTGGGTTTTCCCTCGGCCAGGTCATCTCCGACATTTTTGCCCATTTTGGTGGCGTCGCCCCGGTAATCCAGCACGTCATCGACCAGCTGGAATGCCATTCCCAGGTGATGGCCAAAAAGCTGCATTGCTGCCTGCTGTTTCTCACTGGCTTCCGACAGAACAGCTGCCGAGTGGGTGGCGGCTTCAAACAGTTGTGCCGTTTTTTTGCGAATAGTTTCGTTGTATGCAGCTTCATCTATATCGGGATTGCCGGCGTTGACCAGCTGTTGTACTTCGCCCTCCGCCAGCACGTTGCTGGTATAGGAGATAATTTCCATGGCTCTCATATTGCCGATCGCCACCAGCAGCTGAAACGCCCTTGAGTAGAGAAAATCGCCAACCAGCACGCTGGGTGCGTTACCCCATTTGGCGTTAGCGGTGGCGCGACCGCGCCGGAGATCAGATGTGTCGACGACATCGTCATGGAGCAACGTGGCGGTGTGAATGAATTCAATCACGGCAGCCAGGTGGTAATGACGGTCGCCCCGGTAGCCAAGGGCCCGAGTTGTCAGGAGGACTAACAGAGGTCTTAACCGTTTGCCGCCAGCATCTACCAGGTACTGACCGATATTGTTGACCAGCGCCACATCTGAGTGAAGCTGTTCG
Source organism: Porticoccaceae bacterium (assembly GCA_041571855.1). Taxonomy (GTDB): domain Bacteria; phylum Pseudomonadota; class Gammaproteobacteria; order Pseudomonadales; family Porticoccaceae; genus JACKOF01. The sequence goes on along the minus strand of JBFFTH010000178.1, from coordinate 227 downwards.
ATGATGAGTTGGTTAACCTGTTTAAACTCGTCTTCGACGACTTGATGGAATGGGAGCATGCCCATCGATTTCCCCTGGTGCCAATCCCCTTGAAGTGGGGCCGCATCCTAGGGTTCGGCCGCTGGAGTGTCAAGTGGTGCGACGCCGCCGTCAGTTGTATGGGACCTGTACAGAAAGGCGTCTAAAAAGAGCTCAGAAAAGGGTCCAATTCGGCTGAATTTTCCCTT
>JBFFTH010000177.1:0-3701 GCA_041571855.1 Porticoccaceae bacterium | reverse complement strand
GAGTTAAAGGGCATCATTCTGAAAATGCCGCAATGGATGAAGGAGAGCCGGGAGCGATTCAAAAAATTACAGCGCAGTATCATCCAGAACACCGTTGATCAGAATTTCGAGGAACTGGAACGGGGCTATCAATCCCTGCCGGAAGTTGCCGCCTACCTGGAACAGGTTAAGCAGGATGTCATTGACAACGTGGATGCCTTTCGCAGCGATGAAAACACTAATCTGCCTGACAACCTGAAAAGCGCGGTTAAGGCTTTCCCCGTCTATGCGGTCAATGTATTGGTGGATAACGGAGAGGTAGCCGGAGCGCCGGTGATTTACGAAGACAACCCATCGCTGGTCAACCTGATAGGCCGGGTTGAGCACGAATCCCAGTTTGGCGCCCTGACCACCAATTTTACCCTTATCAAGGCGGGTGCGATGCATCGGGCGAATGGCGGTTACCTGCTGCTGGACGCTATCAAGGTTTTGACCCAGCCTTTTGCCTGGGAGACGCTCAAGCGGGCGCTGAAATCCCAAGAGTTGAGAATTGAATCCATCGATCAGATGCTGAGCCTGGTGAGTACCAAATCCCTTGAGCCGGAACCGATTTCTCTCGACCTCAAGGTGATACTGATGGGTGACCGGCTCACCTATTACCTGCTGCAGGCCTACGATCCCGATTTCAGGCTGCTTTTCAAGATTCCGGCTGATCTCTCGGAAGATATTGACCGCACCGAAGATAACTGCCACAGCTACGCCCGGCTGATTGCCGCGCTGCAGCAGAAGGACGAGATTCGACCGCTGGACAGGGGTGCTGTGGCCCGGGTGATCGAGGCCGGATCGCGACGGCTCGAGGACGCCGAGAAGCTGCCGCTCCATCTCGACGGGCTCAGGAATCTTCTCTATGAAAGTGACTTTTTCGCGGCAGAAGATGGTCAGGAATGTATCCAGAGAAGGCATGTGCAGCAGGCGATAGACGCCTCTCTGCGGCGATTCGACCAGTACAAGGAGCGGGTGCACGAGAGCATCCTGCGGGAAATCCAGCTGGTGGATACCGAGGGCGAGACAGTCGCCCAAATCAATGGCCTGTCCGTCTACCAACTTGGCGATCATGCCTTCGGCCGGCCCAGTCGCATTACGGCAAGGGCGCGACTTGGCCATGGCAGGGTAATGGATATCGAGCGGGCGGTAAAAATGGGCGGCAATATTCATTCGAAGGGGGTGATGATCCTGTCGTCCTTTATGGCCAGCCGTTTTGCCAGGGACAAGCCTCTTCCGGTTTCCGCCAGCCTGGTGTTTGAGCAATCCTACGGTGGCGTGGAGGGGGACAGTGCCTCCATCGCCGAGCTCTGTGCCTTGATTTCAGCCATCGCCGATGTCCCGATCAGGCAGTCCCTGGCGGTTACCGGTTCGGTAAACCAGCATGGCCAGGTACAGGCGATCGGCGGCGTCAACCAGAAGATCGAGGGGTTCTTCGATATCTGTAAGGCCCGCGGGCTGAGCGGCGATCAGGGCGTGGTTATCCCCGCGTCTAATGTGCAGCACCTGATGCTGGAGCAGAGGGTGGTGGATGCCGTGGCAGAGGGGCAGTTCCGGATTTATGCCGTGGAGACCATCGACGAGGCGCTGTCGCTGCTCACAGGGGTGGAGGCCGGTGATGTCGATGAGGCGGGCAATTACCCGCCAGATAGTGTTAACGGTCGAGTGGTGAGCAGAATCGATCAGTGGATAAAACTGGGCAAGTCCTTCTCTGCCCAGGCTGAGGGAGATAAACCCCGGGATGGCGACGATGAGCAGCATCACTGAACGCCAGATAATGATTGCCATGGACGCCCGGAATGTCAGCGAGGAAAACCTGGCCGTGCTGGCGCAAATAGCCAGCCGCCTGAACGCGCCACTGTCGGGACTGTTTGTCGAAGACAGCCGTCTGCTCGATGCGGCGCGGCTTTCGTTCGCCATTGAAGTCTGCTCCCAGACCGGTGAGGAAAAGAAGCTTGAGACCGAGACTCTGGCACGCCTCAACCGGCAGTTTTCCGCGCGGGCGCGGCAGCTGCTGGAAAAGCTGGCGCAACTTCACCAGATTCCATGGTCCTTCACCGTGGAGGCCGGCGAGTTGATCTCAAAAGCCCTCGCCCGACGGGGGGTTGATGTTTTTTTTCCGGCAAGGCTGCAAAGAGCGGGTGAAAAGCGCGTTTTGCACGGAGGCCACCAGCAGCTTGTTCTTTTTTATGAAAAGAGTCCCCAGTTTGAGCGGGCTGTGGAGGTGCTGAAGCAGTTGTCTGCCCATGATTTCCCTCTGGAGGTGGTGGTTGTCACTGAGATACCGCTGCCGAAGGATGTCATCGAGCAGATCGACGCGGTGGGTGTCAGCCTCAGGGTTCAGCGTGTTGCCGGGCTCGACCTGCGTGCACTGCGCTTGCTGCATGTTTCGGCAACAGCCCTGGTCATGCTGCCTAAGCACCGGCTGCGCGAACTTGCGCCGGCAGAACTGTCCGGCCTCGCTGCGCTGTTTTCATGCCCGGTTTATCTGCTTGATTGAAGCCGACATTTAAAACCGTAATCTATCCTGCCTCTGCTATGATTGTCCGCACTGCGGAGAGAATACTGCAAAAATGTCTGCTGAATCCGATGCCCCACAATTGATCGACAGCTATCTGGATGCTATCTGGATGGAGCGGGGGTTGAGTGACAATACCTTATCTTCCTACCGTCGGGACCTGGTGGCTTTTGCAAACTGGCTGGCCAGCTCGGGGGGTGATTTGTTGGCGGTGGATTCCCGCATACTGCAGCAATACCTGGCTTATCGTTTTGAGCAGAAGATGGCTGCCCGGTCCACTGCGCGCTGCCTCTCCTGCCTTCGCGGGTTTTACCGTCACTGGGTACGTGAGAACCTTATCCAGGAAGACCCGACAGCGCTGGTGGAGAACCCGAAGCTTGGGCGGCCCCTGCCGAAATCCCTGACCGAGGAGGATGTGGAAAAGCTGCTGGCAGCACCGGATATTTCAACGGCCCTGGGGTTGCGCGACCGAACCATGCTGGAAGTGATTTATGCCTCGGGCCTTCGGGTTTCCGAGCTGGTCAGCTTGTCCCTGCACCAGGTCAACCTGCGTCAGGGAGTGGTGAGGGTGTTTGGCAAGGGCAGCAAGGAGCGCCTGGTTCCGCTGGGCGAGGAGGCGCTGGCATGGCTGTCGCGCTACATCCGGGATTCGCGGCCAGAGCTGTTAAATGGCCGACAGAGCGATGTGCTTTTTCCCAGCAATCGCGGCACAGAGATGACACGCCAGACTTTCTGGCATCGGCTGCGTCAGGCGGCATTCAAGGCCGGTGTCGAAAAGCCCCTGTCGCCCCACACCATGCGCCATGCCTTTGCCACCCACCTGTTGAATCACGGCGCCGATCTGCGGGTGGTGCAGGTCTTGCTGGGGCACAGTGATTTGTCCACTACCCAGATCTATACCCATATTGCTTCCAGCCGGATGAAGTCTTTGCACGCAGAGCACCATCCGAGGGGTTAATTTACAGCCATTGACGGAACCTCTTTCAGGCCTCAGACTCCAATCCCTCGAAGGTGATAAGCGACAGGTTCTTCCTATGTTTCAACGATTGTTTTTTATTCCGCTGGCGTTCATCCTGGCTGTAACGGCAGCTCAGGCTGACGAAGTGCCGGCTGAGTTATCCGCCAGCATTATTGGCAAACTCTCCTCGGCGTTGCCGGACCT
>JBFFTH010000176.1:0-3746 GCA_041571855.1 Porticoccaceae bacterium | reverse complement strand
GGAACCCAGGGGAAGTCATCGCCGGGTTTCAGCTGAATGCGGGCGCTGGCCAGCTGGGCCGGAAGTTCTGTGGAGAGATTTCCCGCGATGGTCTGTTGCTTTCCATCCACAACAATCTGATTGCCAGTAACGAAAAGCAGACCATCAGCCTGCTCGATGCCAATCTCCAGCGCCTTGATCTCGATCGTGGCGGCCGGTAATTCCAGCGCACTGAGCTGCGCCAAAAGCGCATGGATATCCAGTACAGGGATGCCTGCCTGCCCGCTGTCAGCTGGCGCAATTTGGAGCACAACGGAGGCCAGGCTGAGTTTGCGGATATTGCCCCCCAGCAGTGCGGGCCAGTAGTCGTCGGCCCTGATTTCTGTGGCGGCCACCCGGTAGCGCCAGCCTTCAAGACTGCCTGCAAAGTTCATCTTCGCAGAGGAGATACGACCGGTCCCCAGCGAGGGTTGTGCCAGGTGAAATTCCTCGATCCCGAACTGCGCCAGTTCCCGGCCCAGCCACTGTTCCAGCAATTGCGGCAGCTGCTGGAACAGCAGGAGTGTTGTTATCAACAGGCCTGACAGGGCGGCGGTGAGCCACCAGCGTCTTTTCATGGTCGCGGTTTCCGCAAACGGGACTCTAGGTTAGCAGGCTGTGAGCGCTTTTTCAGCGTGGCCTGTCAGCATGATTCGGTTGCTGAAAGCGGGTTGGTATAACAGGGAGTATTGAGCAGCAGACAAGTCAGCCCGATGCAGTGCCTGCAGCCCGGGCTGGCAGTGGCGGGCCGAAGCCCACTGGCTCCGACCCCATCAGGAAAAATCAGGCTAGCTGGTAGCCCGGTTCCTCAATAACCTGCCAGGGCAGGCCGTACTGGTTGAGGTCCGCCATAAAGGGATCCGGGTCGAGCTGTTCCATATTCCACACCCCGGCCTTCATCCACTTGCCCTCGAGCATCATCTTGGCGCCGATCATTGCCGGTACGCCGGTGGTGTAGGAGATAGCTTGCGATGCCACCTCCTTGTAGCAGTCCTGGTGATCCTTGACCTGGTAGACGTAGACGGTCTTCTGTTTGCCATCCTTGATGCCGGTGACCACGCAGCCGATGCAGGTCTTGCCCAGGGTGCGCGGCCCCAGGGTTGAGGGATCGGGCAGCAGGGTGCGCAGGAACTGGATCGGCACGATTTGCTGCCCTGCAAATTCCACCGGATCGATGCCGGTCATGCCGACATTGCCCAGCACTTCCAGGTGCTTGAGATAGCTGTCGCCAAAGCTCATCCAGAACTGCGCCTTTTTCAGGCTCGGGTAGTGCCTGGCCAGCGACTCCAGCTCCTCGTGGTACATGCGGTAGATATTATAGGTGCCAACGCCGTCCGGACAGGTAAAGGACTGCTTCAGCGACATCGCCGGGGTGGTGACAAACTCGCCGTTTTCCCAGTGGCGGCACTCGGCGGTCACTTCGCGGATATTGATTTCCGGGTTGAAGTTGGTGGCAAAGGGGTAGCCGTGGTCACCGCCGTTGACGTCGATAATGTCGAGGGTGTGAATCTCGTCAAAGTAATGCTTGGCGATCCAGGCAGTAAAGACATTGGTGGCGCCGGGGTCAAAACCGGAGCCGAGCAGTGCCATCAGCCCCGCCTTTTCAAATTTTTCCTGATACGCCCACTGCCATTTGTACTCGAACCTGGCGGTATCCAGCGGTTCGTAGTTGGCGGTGTCCAGATAGTGCACGCCTGCCTCCAGGCAGGCATCCATGATGGTCAGGTCCTGGTAGGGCAGCGCAACATTGATCACCATTGCCGGTTTGACGCGATCGATCAGGGCAACCAGTTCCGGCACCTTGTCAGCATCCACCGCCGCGGTTTCGATCTGGCGACCCTGTTTTTCCGCCACCTGGGCGGCGATGGCGTCGCACTTGGACAGAGTGCGGCTGGCGAGCACGATTTCGCTAAACACGCCCGGCAGCTGTGCACATTTGTGGGCAACCACACCGCCAACGCCACCGGCGCCGATGATCAGAACTTTACTCATGACAGGTCCTCTTTCTCAAAATAGGTGTAACCATCCAGGCTGGCTTTGAAAGCCTTCAACATCTGGGTGCGCTTGCGGGCATCAATTTTAGACGTCCTGACGGCCTTCTCCGCCCGCTTGCGGAAATTCTCAATCATGTCTTTGGGGTCGTACTCCACGTAGGAGAGCACATCGCTGATGCTGTCGCCGTGAAATTCACGGACAAAGTCGAACGAGCCATCCTCGTGTATCTGCACACTGACAACATTGGTATCACCGAACAGGTTGTGCAGGTCGCCCAGGGTCTCCTGGTAGGCTCCCACCAGAAAGACACCGAGGTAATACTCTTCGTTTTCCTCCAGCGGGTGCAGGGGGAGGGTCTTGCGGATCTCTCCCTGCCGGGAGAAGTTGTCGATCTTGCCGTCGCAATCACAGGTGATGTCGGCGATAACGGCCTCCCTGGTCGGCTCTTCCTGCAACCGGTGAACGGGCATGATCGGCAGGATCTGGTCGATTGCCCAGATGTCCGGCAATGACTGGAACAGGCTGAAATTGCCGTAGTAAATATCGGCCAGCAGTTCCGGCAGGTTCTCGAGCTCGGGTGCGACCCGGTCAGCATTTTTGACGCATTCAGCGACCTTATCCAGCACGGCGAGGGTGAGGTTGTCGCTCAGTGCCCGGTCCGCCAGGGATGCCTGTCCGCGATGAAACAGTTCACGCACTTCATCGCGATAGAACAGTGCATCATTGAAGCACTCCTGGTAATTTTTCGGGTTGACCCCGGCATTGACCTCCCACAGGTTGCCCAGCAGTTCATGACAGTTTTCGGGCAGGGCGTCAGGCAAGGGGGTCGGGCGATGGTCTCGAACGTCGAGGATATTGAACAGTAGCATGGAGGAATAGGCGACCGTTGAACGGCCGGATTCTGACACCAGCACCGGGTGAGGGATACCCAGTGGATTGAGGCACTCACAGATGGTTTCCACCACATCAACGCAGTATTCGTCGAGACCGTAATTCATGCTGTGGGCGCTGTTGGTGCGGCTGCCTTCATAGTCTACCGCCAGGCCACCGCCGATATCGAGGTAGCCCATCGGCGCACCCTCTTCGATCAGGCCGGCATAGAACCGGCAGGCCTCCATGACGCCGTTGCGGATATTGCGGATGTTCGGGATCTGGGAACCGAGATGGCAGTGAAGCATCTGCAGGCAGTGCAGCATGTCGTGCTGTCTCAGTTCTTCGACAACTTTCATCAGCGCGACAGAGGACAGGCCAAAAATAGAACGATCTCCGCTGTCCTCATTCCAGTGACCTTCGACCACGACCGTGGAGCGCATTCGCACGCCGAGCAGCGGCTCAATACCCAGGGCCCGGCTGCGTTCCATTATCACCGGGAGGTCGGCCGGTGTCTCCAGCACAAAAATGCAGGTGATCCCCATCTCCTTCGCATACAGGCCGAGCTCGATAAACTCGGCGTCCTTGTAGCCATTGCAGATGATCAGGCTGTTGTTATCAGTTAGCTCTGAAAGGGCAATAATCAGTTCTGCCTTGCTTCCCGCTTCAAAGCCGTGGTGGTAATTGCTGCCATATTTCGCGATTTCTTCAATCACGTGATATTGCTGGTTGACCTTGATCGGGAATACGCCGCGGTATTCGCTGTTGTAATTATGCTCTGCAATGGCATGGCGGAATGCCTCGTTCAGGGCCTTGATGCGTTCATCCAGCAGGTTCTCGATGCGCAGGATACAGGGCATATC
>JBFFTH010000175.1:0-3775 GCA_041571855.1 Porticoccaceae bacterium | reverse complement strand
TTTCGCTTTTTGCCGTCGATTTCCATATCAGCCAGAACGATGCCCTGCACAGCGGTGAAGTCCCAGGTGTCACCCGGCGTGGTCTGGTAATGCCAGACATATTCACCGGTGTCCGCCTTCAAGGCGACGATAGAGGACAGGAACAGGTTGTCGCCACCACCGGGGCTGCGCACGTTCTGATTCCACGGCGACCCGTTACCAACACCCACGTAGACCAGATCCAGTTCGGGGTCGTAAACCACGGAATCCCAGACGGTTCCACCGCCGCCGTATTCCCACCACCTGCCGTTCCAGGTTTCTGCGGCCATTTTCATGGCATCGTTTTCAAACCCATCGGCAGGGTTGCCGGGGACGGTGTAGAAACGCCAGGCCATTTCGCCGGTGTCGGCATCATAGGCCGAGATATAGCCACGCACCCCAAGCTCCGCACCGGAGTTGCCGACCAGAACCAGGTTCTTGGCAATCCGCACGGCCATGGTAATGGTGTACTTTTCGTTTCTATCCGTAGTCTGCACATCCCAGAGTTCTTTGCCGGTTTCGGCGTCCAGCGCGATCAACCTGCCATCAAAAGCACCGATAAAGATTTTACCGTTGTGGTAGGCAACACCGCGGTTGACGGCATCACAACAGGCCTTCGCCAGGAAGCTGCGATCCACCATAGGATCGTAGAACCATTTCTGTTCGCCGGTACGGGCGTCCAGGGCATGCACCATGGACCAGCCGCCGGATACGTAGAGCGTACCATTGACCATCAGCGGGGTCGCCTCTATCCCACGTTTGCCAAAGAGGTCAAAAGACCAGGCCAGTTCGAGCTGATCGAGGTTGTCTCGATTAATCTGGTCCAGGGCTGAGTAGCGCTGTTCACGATGATCCAGCCCGTGTAACGGCCACTCGGTATCTGGCAACCCATCACTAGCGGCAGGCTGTGCCGCCACGTTACCTTGCGCCTTTTCAGCTTCAGGCGAGTCCTGCTTACCACAGGCCTGAAGCAATAGCAGGGCTACTGCGACCAACATTAAATGAACAAAACGTTTCATTACCCCTTCTCCTAATTAACTGCGCCCGACTTGCGCTGGTTTACAATTAGTGACACTTAAGAAACTCATCAACTCCGAGATGGATTATCAACAATGACTCCGTCAAAAAATGTCAAAACCTCAACATTATTGCCGGTTCCAGGCTGAAAACCAACTTCCGAACAATCCCTCATTTGTAACTGTTACTGGTTGTGTATACGACTGACTGCTTTCTCTGGTTCAACTTTTTATGTCAAAAGTGCTGAATGTCCGTTTTTTGACAGTCACTCTTAACCGAGAACTCTATCATTTGCCGGGTACATAAGCACATAGGAATTAGCAACCAGTCTGGACCTCGATCAAAGTAAAGTCACAAAGACCCATATCGTATTGCCACATATGCAGATGGTCAACAGGAATGGGTCCCGCTTCGAGGAATAAGCCACCGACAGGAACCAACTGGGCAGTTATTTACTGCATTGCGATAGCGGTGCTGTTAGAACAACTTTAAAAATGAGAGGAAACAACGATGAGAGACTACAGAAAATTCTACATTGATGGCCAGTGGGTAGACCCGGTGGTAGCAAGCGACCGGGAAGTATTCAACCCGGCAACCATGGAACCCGTTGGGGTGATTTCCATGGGCAGCGAGGCTGACGTCAATGCTGCCGTAGCCGCCGCCAACAGGGCTTTTGAACGCTGGTCAACCACGACTCGCGAGGAACGTATCGCCATTCTCGAGAAGGCGATGGCTATTTATGCCGAAAGGTCCGAGGAGGTAGCCCTGGCCATTACCGAGGAGATGGGCACCCCGTATCACAACGTAGCAAAACCCTACCAGTCGCAGATGCCTCTGGCTCACTTTCAAATCATGCTCAATATCCTCAAGGATTTCGAGTTTGAAAAAAAACATGGCCCCACCACCATTGCCCACGACCCGGTTGGCGTCTGCGCCCTTGTCACCCCATGGAACTGGCCGGCACACCAGGTAGTCGGGAAAGTCGCACCAGCGCTTGCTGCCGGCTGCACCATGGTCCTGAAACCCAGCGAACTGGCCCCGTTTGACTCCCACATCCTGGCTGAGGTTCTACATGATGCTGGCGTTCCCGCCGGCGTTTTCAACCTGGTCAACGGTGACGGTCCGGGAGTGGGTGCACCCCTCACCTCCCACCCCGATGTTCAACTGTCATCGTTTACAGGTTCCACCCGGGCAGGAAAAATGATTTACCAATCCGGTGCAGAAACCATGAAGCGGCTTGCGCTGGAACTCGGCGGCAAGTCCCCGAACATTATTCTCGAAGATGCAGATTTTCAGCAGGCCATCGTCCAGGGGCTCAAGGCCGTAATGACCAACAGTGGCCAGAATTGCAGTGCACCCACCCGCATGCTGGTGCCCGAAGCCAGACTGGCTGAAGCTGAGGAGATTGCCAAACAGTTTGTCGACGCGCTCGTTATCGGTGATCCCATGGATCCCGAAACCATGATCGGACCTGTCGCCAACCATGCGCAATACAACCGCGTTCGCCACATGATTCAAACCGGCATCCAGGAAGGGGCAAAACTGGTCTGTGGTGGCCCCGAACTGCCGGAAGGCATCGAATGCGGCTGCTTTATTAAGCCCACGGTATTTACAACCGATAACAACATGAGCATCGCAAGGGAAGAAATATTCGGGCCGGTGGTCTGTATCATTCCTTTCGGAGATGAAGAAGAGGCAGTACGTATCGCCAACGATACAGAGTATGGGCTGGCTGCCTATATCCACGGCGGTGATTTTGAGCGCACGCGCAAACTGGCACGTCGTTTGAAGGCCGGCAATGTCTACATTAACGGTGCCATGCAGGACATGACGGCACCCTATGGCGGCTACAAAATGTCCGGTCTTGGACGCGAATATGGCCAGTACGGTTTTGAAGAGTTCCTGGAACTGAAGGCCGTTGTCAACGACGCTCCAGACAGGGCAACAGAGCAACACCCTGTACAATTTTATTGATAGCCCGCAAGACCTGCATGCCAATGGATTCACTTGGCGTGCAGGTCTTTAGCCTAGTAATCAGCGCTGGACTTAGCTTTAATGAACCGGTCCGGGTCAGGATTGAATTTGACCATTTACCAGGGCATTAAAAAATGCCATGACAAAACCAAGTAGCCATATTAGGGGGCACAACTATGAGAGATTGCAGAAAATTTTATATTGATGGCCAATGGGTAGACCCGGTCGTTGCCAACGACTGCGAGGTAATAAATCCGGCAAACATGGAACCTGTGGGGGTAATTTCCAAGGGCAGCCAGGCCGACGTCGACGCCGCCGTTGCCGCGGCCAACAGGGCATTTGAGAGCTGGTCAACGTCTACTCCCGAGCAGCGCATCGCTATCCTGGAAAAGGCCATGGCTCTCTACGCTGAAAGAGCCGACGATGTGGCCCTGGCCATTACTGAGGAAATGGGGGCCCCGTTCCATACCGTATCCAAGCCTTACCAGATTATGATGGGACAGGCGCACTTTCCTCTCATGATCAATATCCTCAAGACTTTCGAGTTTGAAAAACCCATGGGCCCAAGCACTGTTGTCCACGACCCGGTCGGTGTCTGTGGCCTGATTACCCCCTGGAACTGGCCGGCTCACCAGGTGAACGGCAAGGTAATACCAGCGATTGCCGCCGGCTGTACCATGGTGTTGAAACCCGCTGCGTTGGCCCCATTTGACTCCCACATCCTGGCCGAAGTCCTCCATGACGCCGGCCTGCCAGCGGGCGTGTT
>JBFFTH010000174.1:0-3841 GCA_041571855.1 Porticoccaceae bacterium | reverse complement strand
TGCTCGCCCCAGGTCATCGGCGAAGAAGGGGGCAGGTCGCAGTACCAGTCGTAAAAGCTCATACAGACGCCGCCGATCAGTGACAGGTAACGGGAGCCCGCCGCGTAGGAAATCATCGACATGGCCGGAATCGGCGAAAAGCCGATAATCCGGTCAGGCCCGTATTGTTTGGCCGTATAGACGTTGGCGGAGGCAATAATTTCATTCACCTCATCCCAGGAAGAGCGCACAAAACCGCCGAGACCGCGCTTCGACTTGTAAGACCTGGCCTTATCGGCATCCTCGACAATGGAGGCCCAGGCATCAACCGGGTTGTCATATTGCTGACGGGCTTCACGCCACAGCTTTAACAGCGGCTTGCGCACCTTGGGATACTTGAGGCGGTTTGCGCTGTAGATGTACCAGGAGTAGCTGGCTCCTCTTGGGCAGCCGCGCGGCTCGTGATTGGGCAGGTCCGGGCGCGTGCGGGGGTAATCGGTCTGCTGGGTTTCCCAGGTAATCAGGCCGTTCTTGACATAGATTTTCCAGCTGCAGGAGCCGGTACAATTTACGCCGTGGGTCGAACGAACAATCTTGTCGTGTTGCCAACGTTGGCGATAGCTGTTTTCCCACTCGCGATTTTCGCTGCGGGTTTCGCCGTGACCATTGGCAAAATCATCGACTTTAGTCTTTTTGAAAAACTGCAAGCTGTCGAGGAAATGGCTCATAACAATACTCTCTTTTTAGCTGTCAGGCAGGGGTTTTAGCCCCTGCCCTGTTTCGGTTCTATTTGCGAGCGACCAGTGATCAGGGGTTGTAGAACTCGCCACTCTTGCGCAGGTAGAAAAACCAGTTAATGCCCACACAGACCGCATAGAAAATTGCAAAGCCAATCAATGCTGTCTCCGGTGTAGTTGCCGTGATCTGTTCACCCAGCACCTTGGGAATATAAAAAGCACCGTAGGCTGCAACCGCTGAAGTCCAGCCCAGTACTGGGCCCGCCTGCTCTTTCGGGAACACCATGGCTATGGTGCGGAAAGTGGAACCGTTACCGACGCCGGTGGCGGCGAACAGCAGCAGGAACAAGAGGAAGAACGGTAAAAAGAAGGCTTCCGGCGTGGCCGAGTTGTAGGCGGCCTGCATGTAGTAGGCGACACCCAGTGCGCTGCAGACCATAACTACCGAGCAAATCTGGGTCACCAGGGCACCACCCACCTTGTCGGAGATCCAGCCACCCACCGGGCGAATAAGCGCCCCGATAAAGGGACCCATCCAGGCGTACATCAAAGCGCTGGGGCCATTGGCATTGACCACATTGTGAGTCATCACGCCATCAACCATTATGTGCTGGTAACCAAAGATCACCTTGATCGAGAGAGGAAACGCAGCGGAGAAACCGATAAAGGAGCCAAAGGTCATGGTGTAGATAACACTCATGACCCAAGTGTGTTTGTTGTTGAAAATTTTGAACTGACGCTGGAGGTTAGGCTTGATCTGTTGTGCCGGAATCAACTTCAGCAGGAATACTGTCGCCGCAATCACACCGACAAGCACGATCTCCTTCGGCACACCGTAGCCTGAACCATTGGCAGCCTCAGGCAGCATCAGCCACAGCCCCGTAGTCGCAGTGATAAAGCCGATCAGCAACATTCCGGTAATAACGGCAAAGCTGCCAACCGTATTCGGAATATCCGGGGAAACCTCGGGGGTACGGATATTGTTCATGCCGAACCAGCCAATAAAGGCCAGCGGAACCAGAATCAGAAGCCAGACGAAACCGGCGTTCTGGATCCAGGTCTCGGAACCCGCCGGAATCTTGCCAATCAGGGTGCCCGAAGTCTGTTGCAGGGTCATGGAATCACCACCCAGGGCCCCGAATAGGCCGAAGGTCATTACCAGTGGCACCAGAATCTGCATGGTGGTGACACCGAAATTACCCAGCCCCGCATTCAGCCCCAGCGCCAGGCCCTGTTGCTTCCTCGGGAAGAAGAAGCTGATATTTGACATTGAGGAAGCAAAATTGCCGCCCCCAAAACCTGACAGCAGCGCCAGCAGCTGGAACACCCACAGCGGAGTATTCTGGTTTTGCAGCGCGACGCCAGCGCCAAAAGCCGGGATCATCAACAAAGCGGTGGTAAAGACAATCGTGTTTCTGCCGCCACAGAGTCGAATAAAGAAGCTACTTGGAATCCGCAGCGTGGCACCTGTGAGGCCGGCAATCGCCATCAGCGTGAACAGCTCGGACTTTTGAAACGGGAACCCGAGGTTCAGCATCTGTACCGTGATGATTCCCCAGTACAGCCATACGGCAAAACCGCACAGCAGGCTGGGAATTGAAATCCATAGGTTTCTGTTGGCAATCTTCTTGCCTTCAGATTCCCAGAACTGGGGATCTTCGACGTCCCATTTTTGCAAGTCAGACATTTTCTCTCTCCTCGATAAAAATCATTGGTGCTACAACCTTAAAAACTCATCTTCAAAGGCCTGCTTGACCCGTTGCTGGAATGCATCGAGCTTGATGGCGTAAAACATCAGGATCATGCAGCCCGCCAACATGCCGTAGAGCAGCATGAAGCAGGAACTTCGAATACCGGTTATATCCGCCGCCAGACCGAAGAGGATTGGCGTCAAAAAACCGGCGAAAGAACCCATTGTGGCGACAGCCCCACCAACGACGCCCATGCTGGTCGGGTAATAATCAAAAGTGATCCGGTAAATACTGGCCTTGCCAAAACCCATCGCCACGCCGACAACAAAAATCAACAGACTGAAAACCCAAAGATTTATCCGGATATCCAGCCGCAGCGTCTGGTCAATACCATGGATACTCATGGTTGTATCCGGATAGGAAAGAAAGAAAAGGCAGACCAGAATGATCCAGAACACCATCCAGTTAATGCGCCTGGCGCCGAAATTATCGGCAAACCAGCCGCCGAGCGCCCGCGCCATGGATGCCGGCAATGCAAACAGCAGGGTGAGAAATGATGCCGTTTTCAAATCCAGCCCATACTCACCCACGTAGTACTGGGGCAACCACAATATCAATGAGATAAAACCGCCGAAGACAAAACCGTAATAAAGCCCAAATCGCCAAACCCGCAGATGCTTCAGGTGATGCAGGCTCTCACTTACCGGTGAAACAATGCGCCCCCGCGCATGGTGCTTGGGGTCCTCGGAAGTGGTGAACCAGAAAATAAAGGCGAGAACGATCAGACCCATGGCATAGTAATTGGGCTGGTTCTGCCATTCCTGACCGAGCACCATGGCCGGGGCGACCAGGTAGGTAATCGCCACGCCAGCTATACCGGCGCCAAAAATGCCCATGGCGGTACCCTGCATTGAGCGGGTAAACCAGTCCGATACATAGGTAATCCCGGCGGTGAATGTGCCACCGGCAAGACCCAACATGAGCCCAACCCCAAGGAATTGCCAGAGGCTTGATGCGTAGGGAAGGAGTAAAAGCGCGAGCGCGGTCAGCAAAGTCACGACAAACAGCACAATGCGCCCGCCGTGCTGCTGAGAAATGATCCCACAGGGCAATTGGGCAAAAGCGCCGCCAAGGACCGGCATTGCGATTAAAATGGCGAAGCTTGTGTCAGTGAGCTGCAGATCATCTTTAATCTGCATGCCAATAATTGAAAAAAGCGTCCACGCAGCAAAGTTGGCGGAGAAAACCACCGTTGAGATGCTCATGCAGTACCATTTATCATACTTGAACGCAGGCACTTGTTACTCTCTGTTGCCTTAGATGTCGGGTTCAAATGTAGGTCTGAAAAGTCCGGCCGCGTATGATATGAATCAACTCGGGAACAGCTGCCCAGAGCCCTAAAACCTTCAAACTACCACCTAAGGATTAACCAGC
>JBFFTH010000173.1:0-3849 GCA_041571855.1 Porticoccaceae bacterium | reverse complement strand
GGGGATTGGAGGGACAGAGGGGCGCGCGCCGGTGGCAATGACGATATTACAGGTGTTGATTGTGCGACCATTCACTTCCACCTGCCAGGGCGAAACAATTTTTGCCTGGCCCGAGACACAGTCCACACCGAGGCTGGTATAACGTTCAACGGAATCGTGTGGCTCAATGCGCTCTACCACCCGGTGAACTCGTGCCATTACCTTGGCAAAATCGACTTTTGGCTCGCTAACTTCTATGCCCAGCTCTCCCGCTTGTTTAATTTCCTTGATGCTTTTGGCAGCGCGGATCAGTGCCTTGCTGGGCACACAGCCGGTATTGAGACAGTCGCCACCCATCTTGTGGTTTTCAACCAGGGTGACTTTTGCCTTTACCGCAGCCGCAATATAAGCACTCACCAGCCCGGCACTCCCCGCGCCAATCACAACCATGTTGGTATCAAATTGTGAGGGCTTTACCTGGCGATAGGGTCGGTACACGCGATGGCTTTTCAGGCGCTCAACCACAGCGTGCGTCAACAGCGGAAACAGCCCCAGCATGGCAAAAGCCAGTATCAGGCCCGGGGTCAGGACATCACTGACGCTGGCTCCGCTAATACTGCCGAGCTCAGCGCCTGCATTCACAACCACAAAACCAACAGGCAGCATACCCAGCTGGGTAACAAGGTAAAAAAGCCCGGCCCTGATCGGCGTCAGCCCCATCAGGGCATTGATTATGGTAAAAGGCATAATCGGGATCAGCCTGAGGCTGAACAGATAAAATCCGCCGTCCTTGCGGATCCCCTCATTTAACGGGCGAAGGTGGCGGCCATATTTCTGTTGCAGCCAATCCCGCAGCAGGTAGCGGGACAGCAAGAAGCCCAGCGTCCCGCCTATGGCGCTGGCAAACGACGCCAGCAACAATCCATTCCAGAGCCCAAAAAGGGCGCCGGCGCCCAGTGTAAGCAGGAAGCCCACGGTTGGCAGTGGTATTGGAATAAGAAGGATATAGGTAAAGAAATAGGCCCAGAATGCCAGTGCGGGGTCATCCTGGTAGAACCTTTGAAAGACATCAAGGCTGAGATAGCGCTGGCCATCAAGCAGGGTAAAGGCAAGTGAAATACTGGCCAGGATGAGAATAATGATCAACTTTTTAAGCTGCATGTGACCTACCCAGTTATTGTTGTGATTGTTCAAATAGTTGTTTATCTGCTCCCTTCAGCACCCGGAGGCAAGAGCACGGTAAGGCTAGCCCGATTTGTTGGCTGCACACAGCAATGGTATCATCCCCCACCTGATTCTTGACCACCGGCAGCCACTGCCAGCCCCAACTTGGAGATACCTGATTATGAGCGAAAAAATCGTTCACACCACCGACTCGAGCTTTGACAGCGATGTGTTAGGCTCTGACATACCCGTACTGGTTGACTTCTGGGCTACCTGGTGTGGCCCCTGCAAAATGATTGCCCCACTGCTGGACGAACTGGCAGAGGAATATGACGGCAAGATCAAGATCTGCAAGGTCGATGTGGACAATAACCGTGAGGCGGCAGCTAAGTTCAACGTCCGTGGCATCCCAACCCTGATCATCTTTAAAGATGGTACGGTTGACTCCACCAAAGTGGGTGCGCTCTCAAAAGCACAACTGACCGAATTCATTGAAGGTTCGCTCTAGGCCAGAGCAATCGAATCGCGGCGGCAGTTGCGCGACTGCCGCCGTAGTATTGTCATTTGCCAAACACGCGCTATACTCTCTCCCATTCACTAGATCTACCGCCTCACTACACTTCAAACACCATCAAATAATCTTGCAAGCAACGCCCGTGTAGCAGGCTAAATCGGCTTTTCAGCACCAGAAAACAATAACAACTAACCTATCAACTCGAGCAAAATGTCCACTTTTATGAACCTGACTGACCTGAAGACCAAACCCATAGATGAGCTGCTGGGGATTGCCCAGGAAATTGGCCTTGATAACCTGGCCCGCTCCCGCAAACAGGATATTATTTTTACCATTCTGAAGCGCCACGCCAAAAGCGGCGAGGATATCTACGGTAATGGCGTACTTGAAATCCTGCCAGACGGCTTCGGGTTTCTGCGCTCGGCAGACAGCTCTTACCTGGCAGGACCCGATGATATTTATGTTTCGCCCAGCCAGATTCGTCGCTTTAACCTGCGCACCGGCGACAGCATCTCCGGCAAAATCCGCCCCCCCAAGGACGGTGAACGCTACTTCGCGATGCTCAAAGTGGACGAGATTAATTTTGACAAGCCGGAAAATGCCCGCAACAAAATCCTGTTTGAGAATCTCACGCCACTGTTTCCCGATGAGCGCATTGTGCTCGAGGCCGGCAACGGTTCCACAGAGGACTTGACCGGTCGCATCATCGACCTGGTTGCACCGATCGGTAAAGGCCAGCGCGGCCTGATCGTTGCCCCACCAAAAGCGGGTAAAACTATCATGATGCAGCACATCGCCCAGTCGATTGTGCGCAATAATCCGGAGTGTCACATTATTGTCCTGCTGATCGACGAGCGTCCGGAAGAAGTCACAGAAATGCAACGCTCGGTGCGTGGCGAAGTGGTAGCCTCCACCTTCGATGAGCCACCCGCACGCCATGTTCAGGTAGCCGATATGGTGATCGAAAAAGCCAAGCGGCTGGTGGAACACAAAAAAGATGTGGTGATCCTGCTTGACTCCATAACCCGCCTGGCCCGAGCCTATAACACCGTTCAGCCCGCCTCCGGAAAGGTATTAACCGGCGGTGTCGATGCCCACGCGCTGGAACGCCCGAAGCGATTCTTTGGCGCTGCGCGAAACATTGAACAGGGCGGCAGTCTGACAATTATCGCTACTGCGCTGGTGGAGACCGGCTCCAAAATGGATGAAGTGATCTACGAAGAGTTCAAGGGCACCGGCAACATGGAGCTGCACCTGGATCGCAAGGTGGCGGAGAAGCGCGTCTACCCCGCCATCAATGTTCGCCGTTCCGGCACCCGCCGGGAAGACCTGTTAATGGATGAGGTTGAGCTGCAGAAAGTCTGGATTCTGCGCAAACTGCTGCACAGCATGGACGACACCGATGCCATCGAGTTCCTGATAGACAAGCTGAAAACCACCAAGTCCAACGATGAATTCTTCCAGTCGATGAAACGAAAGTAAAAATGCCCGACTGACCTTGCCGAGCCGAACGAGGCAAGCATCATCTTTTAAAATCAAAACCCGGCATTGAGCCGGGTTTTTCGTATCAGGGAGATAGCCGCGAAATAGCCCAGCCTGAGCCGGCTCGCAGATACTGGAAGCGGTCGTGCAATCGGTTCTCCCCGCCCTGCCAGAATTCAAACTCTGACGGCACTACCAGGTAGCCACCCCAAAAATCCGGCAGCGGTATATCCCCCTTGGCAAACTTTTCTTTCATTTTGAGGAATTGCATTTCCAATACCTGGCGAGAACTCAACTGCCTGCTCTGGTGGGATGCCCATGCCGCCAACTGGCTCTCGCGGGGTCGCTTGATAAAGTAGCTCAGGGATTGTTTGACGCTCAATTTTTCCGCGCGCCCACCGACAATGACCTGTCGATCCAGCTGCAACCATGGAAACAGCAGGCTGACATTTTTATTGCGCTCAATTTCCTGCGCCTTGCGGCTGGCAAGGTTGGTATAAAAGATAAAACCCTTCTCAGTTACCCCTTTCAGCAATACCATCCGCTGCCAGGGCTTACCATCGGCAGAAACAGACGCCAGCGACATCGCCGTCGGATCCTGAACCTCAGTTTCAACGGCTTGCTCCAACCATAGCCGGAACTGGGCAAAGGGGTCTTCCTTGAGGCCTTCCCGCGTCAACTTGCCATATTTGTATTCTCTTCTGCTTTCT
>JBFFTH010000172.1:0-3876 GCA_041571855.1 Porticoccaceae bacterium | reverse complement strand
TGTTGTGAGCTTCTCGGAGGATGCGGTAAAGATCATCCCTTGAGCGTGGCTCGCTGGAGAAAGCATCTGTCAGTTTGCCCAGCCAGGATTTCTCCGGCTGGCTACTCGAGTCGTCGTCTGTCATTAATTTTCTGCTCCCGGCAGTTCGGTCTCTGTTTCGTTGTAGGGGTTGGGGAAGCCGCAGGTTGCGAGAATAGTTTGCTCCAGCGCCTCCATTTCTGCTGCTTCATCGTCAGCGATATGGTCGTAGCCGGCCAGGTGCAGGCAGCCGTGCACCACCATGTGCGCCCAGTGCGCCTGTCGCGGTTTGTCCTGTATCTTTGCTTCTCTCTCGACAACCGGCGCGCAGATCACCAGATCGCCCAGTGGCGGGCATGGCAACTGTGCAGATAATTCTGCCGGCAAATCTGCGCTAAAGGAGAGCACATTGGTGGCGCCGGATTTGTTGCGGTATTGATGATTGAGGAGCGCGCTTTCTGCCTCACCGACAATCCGAATTGATATCTCGGCCGCCGGGTAGAGGTCTTGCAGGGCAGTCGTCACCCATCGGTGTACTTCACTGTCGTCGGGGATATCTGTGCTGGTGGAGGCGTTCTCCACAGCAAGGAGCAAATCCATGGCAAATGATTCTCGATACGCGCAGCCGGTCAGGCATCATCCGATGCCTGGTGGGCATCGTAGGCTTCGACAATGCGTTGTACCAGCGGGTGCCTGACAACATCTTTGGGGCTGAAGAAGGAAAAGCTGATATCTTCAACGTCTTTGAGGACATCGCACACGTGCAACAGTCCGGACCGGGTTCCCTTGGGCAAATCAATCTGGGAGGTATCGCCGGTGATCACGGCGGTCGAGCCAAAACCGATGCGGGTGAGGAACATTTTCATTTGCTCGCAGGTGGTGTTCTGGCTCTCATCGAGAATAATAAATGCGCCGTTCAGGGTGCGACCGCGCATAAAGGCCAGTGGCGCGATCTCGATGACACCGCGATCGATAAGCTTGGCGACAGTTTCAGCGCCCAGCATTTCGTAGAGTGCATCGTAGAGGGGGCGCAAATAGGGGTCGACCTTTTGACTGAGGTCGCCGGGCAGGAAGCCCAGTTTTTCGCCGGCTTCGACAGCGGGGCGAACCAGCAGGATGCGTTCTACTTCGTCGCGCAGCAGTGCTTCCACGGCACAGGCCACCGCGAGGTAGGTCTTGCCGGTTCCGGCCGGACCGACGCCGAAATTGATATCGTGGGTCTGGATAGAGCGAACATAGCGCTGCTGGTTGAGCCCGCGGGGTTTGATATTGCCCTTTTTGGTGCGAATGACCGTAAAGTTCTCTACCTTGGCGGGCTTTTGGGTTGTGGTCTCGGCTGCATTGTTATTCATAGGCGTTTCGATGCTCGATTGCTGGAGAAAAAGATGTACCTCATCAGGTGTCAGCTGGTTGTTTTGTCCGGTTTCCTGATAAAGGTTGTAGAGCAGGGCGCTGGCCGCTTCTGTATTTGCCGGCTCGCCGTAGAGCGCAAAGAGATTGCCGCGGCTGCGAATTTCAATATTCAGCCGTTGTTCGATCTGTTTCAGGTGTTCGTCAAATTGGCCGCAAAGATTTGCTAGACGGCGGGCATCGTTGGGTTCGAGGGTGAGTGTGTGTGCTGCGGTTTGGCTATTCAAGCTTGCCAATCAATGATACCTCTTTGCGGTGCCGTTATTTCCAAGGATATAACCTTTGCTGAAAAGTGAAAACACTATCCGGGCATTTTCTTATAAATAAAAACCCAGGGTATTGCCGGCGAATATGCGGTTAAGTTATTAAAAGTGATTCCCGGTCGGTTTCCTACAGCTTTCCCCGCAGGGAGTTGGGCAGGGCCTCGGTGATGGTCAGGTCGACAAACTCGCCGATCAGGCTGTGGTCATCGCAGGGAAAATTCACCACCCGGTTGTTTTCAGTGCGGCTTTGCAACTGTCCGGGATCTTTTTTTGAAATACCCGTCACCAGCACTCGCTCCAGGTTGCCGACCATTTTGCGGCTGATTTCCATGGTCTGCTGGTTAATGCGCTGCTGCAGGATGTGCAGGCGCTGTTTCTTGACCTCTTCCGGCGTGTTGTCAGGCAGGTCGGCTGCCGGTGTTCCCGGGCGGGCGCTGTAGACAAAACTGAAGGAATGGTCGAAGCCAATATCCTCTATCAGCTTCATGGTGGCGGCAAAATCCTGCTCGGTTTCCCCGGGAAAGCCGACAATAAAATCGGAAGAAATAGAAATATCAGGCCGTATTTGCCGCAGGCGGCGGATCTTCGATTTGTATTCCAGCGCAGTATGGTTGCGCTTCATCGCCATCAGGATGCGGTCGGATCCGCTCTGCACCGGCAGGTGCAGGTGGCTGACCAGCTCCGGCACCTCGGCGTAAACATCGATCAGGCTGTCCGAGAACTCCACCGGGTGGGAGGTGGTGTAGCGAATGCGGTCAATTCCGTCAATTTTTGCCACATAGGTGATCAGTTCGGCCAGATCGCAAATATCGCCGCCGGGCATCACCCCTCGGTAGGCATTCACATTCTGTCCCAGTAAATTGATTTCCCGCACGCCCTGCCCGGCCAGCTGGGCGACCTCGGTCAGTACATCGGCAGCGGGGCGGCTGACTTCCTCGCCGCGGGTGTAGGGCACGACACAGAAAGTGCAGTATTTCGAACAGCCTTCCATGATGGAGACAAACGCGGAGACGCCGTCTGCTTCCGGTTGCGGCAACTGGTCGAACTTTTCTATTTCGGGGAAGCTGATATCAACGATGGTGGTGCCGTCGGCCTGCTTCCTCTCCGCCATCATTTCCGGCAGCCGGTGCAGGGTCTGGGGGCCAAACACCAGGTCGACATGGGGTGCGCGCCGGGCGATGGCGTCTCCCTCCTGGCTGGCAACGCAGCCGCCAACACCGATGATCAGGTCGGGGTTGTTTTCTTTCAGTTGCTTCCAGCGCCCCAACTGGTGGAAGACCTTTTCCTGAGCCTTTTCGCGAATGGAGCAGGTGTTGAGCAGCAGCACATCAGCCTCGGCCGGATCTTCGGTCGCCACCATCTGCATGCTCTCCCCCAGCAGGTCGCGCATGCGGGCAGAGTCATATTCGTTCATCTGGCAGCCGTGAGTGACGATATGCAGCTTTTTTACGGGTTTGTCGGTCATGGACTGATGGGGTTGTTGCGCGGGCGGGCATTATAGGAGAGTTTTTGCCAATTCCCAATGTAAGCAGATGAATTTTTTACAAATTATGCTATCCTTCGCCCCCGTTTTTGTATCAGTGGCTGCATCTTTCATGGCAAAAGACCCGGTTTATCGCATTTGTTTCTTCAATCAGGGCTCGGTATACGAGATCTACGCCCGGCATGTCTACCAGAGCGAGCTCTGGGGCTTTCTCGAGGTCGAGGAGTTTGTGTTCGGCGAGCGCTCGCAAATGATTGTCGACCCGGCGGAGGAGAAGCTTAAAAACGAGTTTGGCTCGGTCAAGAGGAGCTTCATTCCCATGCATGCGGTAGTTCGCATTGATGAGGTGGAGAAAGAGGGCGCCTGCAAGATTACCGAAGCCAAGCCTGGCAGTAACGTAACCGCGTTTCCCTATCCGAGCGCTGCGCCGAGCAAAGACTGATCTCTGCGTTGCGCTGAAATCAAACGGCTGCTCTCGAGCAGCCGTTTTTTTCTGGTCTTTTTTTCTGGTCCTAGAGAAGCGCCTTTCTCACAGCGGCCAGCTTTACGCAGAGCACGAAAGCCTGCATTGCCCGGTCGATTTCTTCCACTGTTGGAAACGTCGGAGCGATGCGAATATTCCTGTCATCAGGGTCCACGCCATAGGGAAAAGTGGCGCCGGCAGGAGTCAGTTTTACCCCGGCCTTGGCAGCCAGTGCCACC
>JBFFTH010000171.1:0-3890 GCA_041571855.1 Porticoccaceae bacterium | reverse complement strand
GGGTCCCCAGGGTGCCGACAAAAACTTCCCGAGCGAGAAATGAGGTGAGAATGGCGACACCGTAGCGCCAGTCAAGACCGAAGGGTTCAAATACGGGAGCAATAATCCTGCCCATGTAGCCGAGGAAAGAATTGTCCAGCGACTCGCCGCCATTGGGGAAATAGCCAAGCACCCAAACGACCACGGTAACCATGAAAATAATGCTGCCGGCTTTCTGAACGAAGTAAACCGAGCGGTCGACGGAGTTTCTCAACAGCGGCTTCCAGAGCGGCAAGCGGTAGGGGGGCATCTCAAGAATAAACGGCAGGTCACGGCGCAGGTTCTTGTTGCTGCGCGAGACAAACGAAGTAATCAGCAGACCGCAGACAATGCCGAACAGATAAACAGCAAACATGGCCAGCCCCTGCCAGCCCACCAGTCCGCCCAGAGCCCTGTTGGCCGGGATAAAGGCAGCGATAAGCAGGGTGTAGACCGGCAGCCTGGCAGAGCAGGGCATCAGCGGAATGGCCAGGTATGTCAGCCAGCGTTTTTTGGGTGAATCGATGGTGCGCGCAGCATAGATTCCCGGGATTGCGCAGGCCA
This sequence comes from Porticoccaceae bacterium, assembly GCA_041571855.1. Lineage (GTDB taxonomy): Bacteria > Pseudomonadota > Gammaproteobacteria > Pseudomonadales > Porticoccaceae > JACKOF01. The sequence goes on along the minus strand of JBFFTH010000171.1, from coordinate 3,308 downwards.
CGCCGGACAGCATGGGAATAAAACTTTTACCGGTCAGGCCAAAGAAGCGAAGTGGCTTGTGGCAGATGGTTGCTGCCCGCGCCAGGTAGCCGCTGTCTTCCAGGATGCCGACAACCAGGGTGAGGACAAAAATCTGCGGCACGAAAACCAGGAAAGCGCCTATTCCGCCAAACAGCGCATCCTGCACGAAGTCCTGAATGATGCCGGACGGCAGCAGGGGTAACAGCCATGATGCTATAGACTGCAGCATCACTTCGACGGCATCCATGACCGGCGCAGCCCAGGTAAAGATCGACTGGAATAGCAGGTACATGATTATCAGAAAGACTACGCCGCCAGTCCAGGAGTGCAGGAAGAAGCGATCCAGCCGGGTCTGGCTGTCCAGCAGGATGTCGCCCTTGGGTCCGAACTGTGCTGCCAGGCTGTGAGAGTAATTTCGTTCACCCGCCGCATCCCTTGCGATCACCTGGTTGCCACCTTCTGTATGGGCAGCAGGCGTGAAGACTGCGGCCGAGCCCGCCACCTTCTCGGTTTCCGCAATCAGGGTGTCGACACCCTTGCCGGTTTTTGCAGAAACCAGTAACACCGGTACCCCGAGCTGAGCACTCAGGCCCTCGGTGTCGATGGCAAGGTCGGTGTCTGTCAGTACATCGGCCATATTGGCGGCAATGATCAGGGGCTTATTGAACTTTTTGCAGGCTTCAATAATCTGCAGCGCAAACACAAGACCCTTTTCCAGCCGGGTCGAGTCGAGCAGACAGATAATGGCCTCAAGGTTGCCTTCTTTAAGACCTTTAAAAAAGGCATCGACGGCAACCTGTTCTTCGGCAGATATGGTATGGAGGGAGTAGACCCCCGGGAAATCCAGCATTTCCAGATGTGGATTGTCAGTGACAAGGCCGGATTTGATGTCGACAGTGATGCCGGGAAAATTTGCCGCCCTGTGATGCAGGCCGGTTATGCGGTTAAAAAGAAGGCTCTTGCCGGAATTGGGGCTCCCAATAATGGCAATACGTTTTGTTTCAGACACGCGTTACTTCAATCTGCCGGGCGATGCTGTCATCAAGTGAATAGATAGTGTTGTCAACACGGTAAAGTTTGGGGGCGCCCAGGGTGGGAGCCAGCACGCACTGTATCTGCTCGTTCATGGCAAAACCCAGCTCCACGAGGCGGGTGTGGTAGCTCTCTTCCAGTTCAGCCTTGTATCCGCTGATTGTTGCGCTGATGCCAGCGCCGAGTTCCCAAAGGGTCATAAAACTGCCCGTTAAATAGTGACTGTAGGCGTATTCTAAGCCTTCTAAATGCAAATGTTAATAAGATTTATTCTCATTTAGCTTAATAGTGGCAGATTTTTGAGCCAAATCAAGTTGCCGGGCTGAAATCTGGGCCTGAATGAAACGTATGAAGTGAACGCAATTGAACAGACAGCTTCACTGCTATAGACAAAAAAGGACGCTCTTGTTCCGAAAAGGCCAATAAGTTTCAGGGGTGTTTAAAGATGTCTTGAGAGCTTCCTCTCAATGCCAGCCGTAATAGCAAACAGTTGTTACACGCATTATAGTCAGTGCCCTGTCACAGAGGACGAGAATAATGGTGAAACCAATCCCTCCCATGGATTTGCTTTTTTATCTGACAGAGACTGCTGAAAACCCGAAGCACGTCGGGGTGGTGGAGATTTATCAAAAGCCGGAGGATGCCGGTGACAATTATATGCTGGAGCTGGTGAAGCAACTGCGCCAGGCACCTGTCGAAGAGCCGTTCAATCTAAAACCCCGCTTGAGCCTGGGTAGGCTTCCGTGCTGGGAGGAGGTGCCTGATATGGAGATGGAATACCATGTCCGCCATTTGGCACTGCCCTCACCGGGCAAAGCCGCGCAGTTGATGGATGCTGTGCAGAGATTCCATGCCGGGGCAATGGATCGCCGTCGCCCGGGTTTTATCTGCTGGGTGATTGAAGGCCTGGAAGGCAATCGTTTTGCCCTCTACATGAAGGGACACCACGCCTATATCGATGGTGTATCGGGGGTGAAGCGCCTCTTCGGTACGCTTGACAGGGCGCCGAGAAAGGGTGTTGTGAGGCCGGTTTGGAGCTATAAGGCGGCCACAAAAACAAAAGCGAAAAAACGCTCTGGCTGGGGTATTTCAAGTCGGTTGGGGGAGCTGGAGACGATGATAGCAAACCAGTTTACGGCTATGAATGATCTGGGGAACAGCTTTGCAGAGATCGGTTTTGAGTTGATGAATCTGCGCAAGCACAGTGGTTATATTCCATTCTCCGCACCCCGCACCCGCATGAACCTGCCGGTGGATTCGGATTTGCGCTCTGTCAGTGTATTGTCTCTGCAACTGAGCAAGGTCAGGGCCATTGCGGCCAAGTCAGAGTGCACTGTCAATGATGTCTTTTTGGCGATTATTGATGCCGCATTACAGGAGTACCTCAAAGGCCACGGAGAGGCGCCGGAAAAACCTCTTGTTGCCATGATCCCGATGTCCCTCCGCGAGGAAGATGACGAGCAGCCCAATACCCAGATCGCGGCACTGCTGGTTGAGTTGGGTGAGGTCAAGACCGGTTTGACGCAACGCCTGGAGACGATTTCTGCTTCTGCCAACAGGTCAAAGCAACACGCCAGATCAATGTCGAAAGAAGGGTTGATAGATTTTGTTTTGCTGGTTGGGGGCTTTTTCGAGTTTTTGCAGCGCACCGGGCTGGAAGCCAGCATGCCACCGTCCTATAACGTGCTGGCATCCAATGTTGCCGGAAGACCCGATAAAGACCTCTATCTGGCTGATGCCCGGCTGGTTGCCAGCTATCCCGTTTCGACCCTGGCCCCGGGATGCAATCTCAATATCACGGTTATATCGCACGGCGATAATTTTGATATTGGTCTGTTGGCGCACAAACACACTATTCCCGATCCGGAGAAAATCACCCACAGCATGGAAAAAAACTATCGCGCCCTGTTGCGTCACTGTCAATTGAATGCCAGTGACTAAAGCCCAGGATTTTTTGTACGAATTTTGGGCCGGAAAGAGTGTAAGCGGTACTCCCGGTATCGCGTTTTTAACGCTCTGCTGTTGCCGACAACAGCGAGGCACAAAAAAGACCCGCCGAAGCGGGCCTTTTTGAGACCTTGTAGCGTTCTGATTAGCCGAACAGGTTCATGGTGTTGTCTTTACCACCGTCTTTCAGCGCTGCTTCACCGGCAAAGTACTCTTTGTGGTCGTCGCCAATGTCGGAGCCAGCCATGTTCTGGTGTTTAACGCAGGCGATACCCTGACGGATTTCCTTGCGCTGCACGCCAGCCACG
>JBFFTH010000170.1:0-3898 GCA_041571855.1 Porticoccaceae bacterium | reverse complement strand
TCTTCCGGCGCATTGTCAATTCCGTCAAACGCTACCGCTGAACCACCCCACACTTCCGCACACACGCGCGTCAGCGCTGCTGTCAGGGTCGTCTTACCGTGGTCAACGTGACCAATTGTGCCCACATTCACATGGGGCTTATTACGCTCAAACTTTTCCTTTGCCACTTTCCTGGACCTCTAAACTGAATGATTTAAAAGATGAAACTGCTTTCAAACTGGCAAGGGGAATACCGACAAGGCAGCCACCAGCCACTACAAATTTGTGAGGGCGCAATCTTATACACGATTTCGCAAGAGTCAACGGTCTTGCGACTGGAAATCCGGCTTTTCAGCCAAAAAAACCCTCCTTTTATCTACTTTTTAAAAAAAACAGCCCCTTGCCGGTCGCTATATGCCTCACTTATAAAATTTTTACTGTATAATCGCGCGCGTTTTTTATCCCCGGATTTATCCTCCGGACGACTCCCGATTAATTGACAAGCAACCGAGCAGCGAAATGACTGATTTATCGACCTATAGAAATATCGGTATTTTTGCCCACGTGGACGCGGGCAAAACCACCACCACCGAGCGCATTCTCAAACTCACCGGCAAGATTCACAAAACCGGCGAGGTGCACGATGGCGAATCAACCACTGACTTTATGGAGCAGGAAGCCGAGCGCGGCATTACCATTCAATCCGCTGCCACTACCTGTTTCTGGAAAGATCACCGCCTCAACATCATCGACACCCCGGGACACGTTGACTTCACCGTTGAGGTGTATCGCTCACTGAAAGTACTTGACGGCGGCGTGGGCGTCTTCTGCGGCTCTGGCGGCGTAGAACCCCAGTCCGAGACCAACTGGCGCTATGCCAACGAATCGGAAGTTGCCCGGATTATCTTTGTCAACAAGCTGGACAGGATGGGCGCCGACTTCTACCGCGTCGTCGCGCAGGTCAAGAAAGTCCTGGGTGCCAACCCGCTGGTGATGACGCTGCCGATCGGCATTGAGGATGACTTCAAGGGCGTTGTCGACGTGCTGACCAAAAAAGCCTACATCTGGGACGACTCCGGCCTGCCGGAAAACTACGAAGTCACCGACGTTCCGGCCGACATGGTTGACGATGTCGAGATGTACCACGAGCAACTGGTCGAAACCGCCGTCGAGCAGGACGATGACCTGATGATGGCTTACATGGAAGGCGAGGAAATCTCCGTCGACGATATCAAGGCCTGTATTCGCAAAGGCACTCGCGACCTGACCTTCTTCCCCACCTTCTGTGGCTCTGCCTTCAAGAACAAGGGCGTGCAGCTGGTACTGGACGCGGTTGTTGACTACCTGCCGAGCCCGACTGAAGTCGATCCGCAGGATCTTACCGACGAGGAAGGCAACCCGACTGGCGAGAAGGCCACCGTTTCCGCCGACGAGCCCCTGCGCGCACTGGCGTTCAAAATCATGGATGACCGCTTCGGCGCCCTGACCTTTATTCGCATCTACTCAGGCCGGCTGAACAAGGGTGACACCATACTTAACTCGGCTACCGGCAAGACCGAGCGTATCGGCCGCATGGTCGAGATGCATGCCGATGAGCGCACCGAACTCAGCGCTGCGCAGGCAGGAGACATCATTGCCGTTATCGGCATGAAAAATGTGCAGACAGGACACACCCTGTGCGACCCGAACAATCCCTGCACGCTGGAAGCCATGGTCTTCCCCGAGCCGGTAATCTCCATCGCGGTCAAACCGAAAGACAAGGGCGGCTCCGAAAAAATGGGCATCGCCATCGGCAAGCTGGTCGCCGAAGATCCCAGCTTCCAGGTCGAAACGGACGAGGATTCAGGCGAAACTATCCTGAAAGGGATGGGTGAACTGCACCTGGATATCAAGGTAGACATCCTCAAGCGCACCTACGGTGTAGAACTGGAGGTAGGCAAGCCGCAGGTTGCCTACCGTGAAACCATTACCCAGCCAATCGAGGACAGCTACACCCACAAGAAACAATCGGGTGGTTCTGGCCAGTTCGGCAAGATCGACTATCGCATCAAGCCCAACGAGCCGGGTACCGGCTTCACCTTCCGCTCCAGCGTTGTCGGTGGCAACGTGCCGAAAGAATTCTTCCCGGCTATCGAGAAGGGCTTCGCCTCGATGATGGCGGAGGGTCCGCTGGCCGGCTATCCGATGCTGGATGTTGACGTCGAACTCTACGATGGCGCCTACCATGCCGTTGACTCATCGGCCATCGCCTTTGAAATTGCGGCCAAGGGCGCCTACCGCCAGTCCATGCCCAAGGCTGGTCCGCAACTGCTGGAGCCGATCATGAAGGTAGACGTGTTCACACCGGATGATCACGTTGGCGATGTTATCGGCGACCTGAACCGACGTCGCGGCATGATCAAGGACCAGGAACCGGGTGTAACCGGGGTTCGCGTCAAGGCCGATGTGCCGCTGGCAGAGATGTTCGGTTATATTGGCCACCTGCGTACCATGACTTCCGGCCGCGGCCAGTTCAGCATGGAGTTCTCTCACTACCTGCCATGCCCCGCCCAGGTGTCGGAGGAAGTAATCGCAGAGGCCAAGGCGAGAAAAGCAGCGAAGTAACTTTTAGCGAAAGAGACCCAGCGCTTTTCCAGGGCAAACAGAACCCCGTCGGTGAAAACCGGCGGGGTTTTTTTATCGCTGGATTTAAGGCTGCCCGTGGTAAAGAAATGGTTGCCGGACAGGCAGTTTTTCGGGGAAAATACGCGGCCATTTATTTGCTTCAGGGACTTCCTAATGGCCAATGCTATCAATTTTCTGACCTCTTCGATGACATCCCAACTCCGCGGCTGGGCAGGTATTAACAGCAAGCCCGCGGCAAAAAAGCCTGCGCAATTGCTGCAACTGTTCGATATAGAGAATTGTCCCTACTGCAGGCTGGTGAGAGAGGCGCTAACCGAGCTTGATCTCGACGCCATGATCTACCCCTGCCCGAAGGGTGGCACCCGATATCGCCCGGAAGTGATTGAGCACGGCGGCAAGGCCCAGTTTCCATACCTGATCGACCCCAACACCGGTGTCGCCATGTATGAGTCGCTGGAGATCATCGAATACCTTTACCGAACCTACGGCGAGCGGGATTTACCGCTGAAATGGCGACTCGGCAGCTTGCAGAAAACCAGTTCGCTGCTGGCCAGCACTTGCAGGCTGCTCAATAGTCATGCAGCGATCTCAACCAAACCACCGGCAAAGCCCCTTGAGCTGTACAGCTTTGAAGCCAGCCCTTTTGCCAGACCCGTCAGGGAATTGCTCTGCCATCTGGAGATTCCCTACATTCTTCGCAGTTGTGGACGCAACAGGCTGGATGAGTGGCTGTTTCCACCGGTTCGGGAGATGCTGGGCGTAATCCCTAAAAGCGAACTTCACAACCGCAAGCACCTGGTGGCAAAAGAGGGCAAGATCTCCATACCCTATCTTTATGATCCCAATACCGGTCACGGAATGTTCGAGTCGGAGATGATCATGGATTACCTGGTACACGAATACAGGTGCTGAAAACCTACTTTGCAGGCCCTGCTCAATATTCAGTCGGTGGATATACAGGGCCGGCAACAACTATCAACGTCTGCCGGGCCGGCAGCTAATAAGTTCGCCTAGCGTACCAGGCCGCCAGCAACAGCTGACTTGCGGACAGCATGTTGTACCTCAGCTTGTGCAGTCAGGCTCCACCCCTGGCCAGGATTTCATCGACCACGCTGCGCGGCGCCTCGGCATACTTGGAAAACTCCATGGTGAATGTGGCGCGACCCTGGGTTGCGGAACGCAGGTCGGTGGCATAGCCAAACATTTCCGCCAGCGGCACCTCGGCATCGATAACCTTGCCGGACGGATTTTCATCCATCCCCAGAATCATGCCCCGGCGACGGTTCAGGTCGCC
>JBFFTH010000169.1:0-3913 GCA_041571855.1 Porticoccaceae bacterium | reverse complement strand
TCCGAAACAGCTGCGCAGGCAACTGGTGCCGGTACCGGATTACGCCGACACGATCCTGCGCCGTGCGCAACCGCAGGATCGCCCACTGCTGGATGTCATGACAGAAACGCTGAAGACAATCAGCGGCATCACCGTGATCGAGCAAGACTGGCAGCCTGATAAGCTGGACAATTGGTACCGGATGAATTTTGTCCTGGTCGACGATCAGGGTGAAACACTGGCCATGGCTCGCAGCCTGGAGGTTTTGCAACACCAGTACCGCGATCAATTCAGTGCCACTCTGGCGGCGGCAGCGGAGGATGATATCAGCCGATCGGGCATCACCGGTTGGGACTTCGACAATCTGCCTGAGCAAGTCAGCCTGAAACGAGGCCGACTGACGATTAATGCCTGGCCAGCGCTGGTAGACTGCGGCGACTCGGTAGCCATCGAATTGCAGGACAACCCACTGCTGGCTGAAAACCTTTCCCTGCAGGGACAGTTACGCCTGGCCAGCCTGGCCTGCAAAGAGCAAGTAAAATACCTGCAAAAACATATGCTGCGCGGCAGGGAACTGGCGGTGCGGGCGGCAGGGCTTGCGGAGCGCGGTGTATTGGTTGCGGCCTTAATTGATGCTGCTCTGCGGCAAGCGGTGTTTACCGAGCCTGTGGTGCTGCGCTCCCGGGTAGAGTTTGAGCAGGCCGTTGCTCAGGGTGCAAAACAGGTGGTGCCCATCGCCACCGAGATGGAGCAAGGCCTGACGCCACTTCTGGAACCACTGCAGCAGATTTCCAAAACCCTGCGCAAACTGGGGCTGGCCGCGATTTACGCCCGCGACGATATTTTGCAGCAGATCGAACAGTTGTTTTCCCGTCAAACCCTGAGCCAGATTGATACTGACCATCTGCGCCAGTATGCACGCTATATACGTGCGATTGGTTTGCGCCTGGAAAAGCTGCATCAACAGGTGGCCAAAGATCGTCAGGCTATTGCGAAACTGGAAAAGTTTTCCCGACCACTGGCAGAGGTACTGGCGACGAACAAACCTCTACCAATGGAGATAATGAAGGAGATGACGGACTTTCGCTGGCTACTGGAAGAGTACAGGGTTTCACTCTTTGCCCAGCAATTAAAGACCAGGGAGCCGGTGTCGGAGCAGCGGCTCGATAAACGCTGGAAACAGATCGAGGAGCAACTGCGACGGGTAGATAACTACTAGATTCAGCAAAAAGACCCGACCCTGTTGAATACCTGTTGGCCAGCAAGCCGCTGGTCAAAAAACTTATCAAACCTCTTTTTACTTTTTAAAAAATATTGCATTTCTCCCAACCACTGCTAATATACTGTACGTATACACAGTATGGAGATATATACATGCTTTTACCAAAACTGATCCTGGCCCTGCGCTCTCGAATTCGCTACTTTCGTTACATCTGTCGCCGCTCCAGCCACACCAACCTGACTTTTTCACAGGCAATGGCAGAAGCAATGCTGCTCAACCCGCACCGCCACCCGGTAATGATGGGACCGGAAGAACTGAGCCGCTACTTCGCCTATTCCGCCAACCGCAGCAGGCAGCGCAGGTCCATCAGGGGCTGAGAACCTTCTCTTCTGCCGCCCTGGCCTCGGCAGCCGCAAGGTCTGACGAGCGAAGATGCAGGTCGCGCTGGGGAAAGGGGATCTCGATATGATTTTTCACCAGCGCCTTGTTGATTGCCAGCAAATAATCTGACTTGACCAGGCCCGGGCGTTTGATGACATCGCCGCGGGCCCAGACAGAGAGCACGAAGTTGAGGCTGCTGTCGCCAAAGCCTGTCATCAGCACAACCGTTTGACGGGTTGGCGTCTCATAGGTGAGCGGGTGCTCTCTGGCCAGATCCCTGACAAGAGTCTGCACCAGATCGGTATCCGTTCCATAGGCCACTGAAAAATGAATGGAGAAACGTCGCTCGTTATCTTCCAGCGTCCAGTTATTGACCCGCCCATTCACAAACTCCGAGTTTGGCACCAGAATATCGGCATTATCCAGCGTCCTGATCAGGGTGCTGCGGACATTGATCTCCCTGACCTCGCCAAGCAAGCCGGCTTCCAGTTCGACAAAATCCCCTACGCGCAGCGACTTCTCGAACAGGATGATAATACCGGAGACAAAATTATTGGCGATGTTCTGCAGACCGAAGCCGATACCTACGCCCAGCGCCCCGGCGATCACCAACACGCGATCAAAAGTCAAGCCCAGGCTTGCCAGGGCCAGAAAAAAGCCGGTGGTGATGATTGAATAACTGAACAGCCTCGAAAATGCATAGGCCTGGCTGTCGGATACGCGGCTGCGAATCGCACCCAGCCTGGTAATTGCACGGCCTACTCGCGATGAAATCAGCAAGGTAGCTACTATGATCAACACGAATGCTGCCAGTTGGCCCAGATGTATACTGAAGGTGCCGACCCGAATTAAATCAATCTGTAAAAACTGTTCCAGCCAGGACATAACTCTTTATCCATCCACGGGTTTCAGAAAGGGACGCCGGCCACTCATCAACTGCGCGACGGTGCTGTTAACCGCCTTCGACGCTGCCTATAATGTTGCAAACATATACCGGTTGCAGAAAAACTGCCATGGAAATATATCTCGTCGGCGGCGCTGTTCGCGACAAGCTTCTCGACTACCCGTGCCATGAAAGGGACTGGCTGGTGGTCGGTGGCACACCCGAGGAAATGATCAACCTCGGCTACAACCCGGTTGGCAGCGACTTTCCGGTTTTTCTGCATCCCGAGACCAAAGAAGAGTACGCTCTCGCCCGAACCGAGCGAAAATCCGGTGTCGGCTACAAGGGATTTCAATTCAATACCGACCCCGCCGTGACCCTGGAGCAGGATCTGCTTAGGCGGGACCTCACCATCAACGCCATGGCAATGGATGCCGAGGGCAATCTGTTCGACCCCTATCACGGGCAACGGGACCTCGCAGATAAACTGCTGCGCCATGTCTCCAGCGCCTTTGTTGAGGATCCCCTGCGGGTTTTGCGAGTCGCCCGTTTTGCCGCACGCTATCACCATCTGGGTTTTCGTGTTGCCAGTGACACCCTGTCCCTGATGCGCGAACTGTGTGACAGTCGCGAGTTGCAGGAGCTTACGCCCGAAAGGGTCTGGCTCGAAACCGAACGTGCGCTCGGTGAACGATCGCCCCGCATTTATATCGAAGTGCTGCGAGAGTGCGGCGCACTTGGCGTCCTGTTCCCGGAAGTCGATCGCCTGTTCGGCGTGCCGCAGCGAAAAGACTTCCACCCGGAGGTAGATACCGGGCTTCATGTCCTGATGTCTCTTGAAATGGCCGCCCGGCTCAGCACGGATTCCTGTATAAGGTTTGCTGTCCTGATGCATGATCTGGGCAAAGGGACAACGCCGCAGGAGATCCTGCCCCGCCATATTGGCCACGAAGAACGCGGCGTGCCGCTGGTTCGGGATGTCTGCAAGCGCTACCGGGTGCCCAACAGGTTTCGTGACCTGGCGATCGCCACCTCGCGCTACCATCTGCTCTGCCACAAATCACCCTACCTAAGACCGATAACCACGATGAAGCTGCTGAAAGGCCTCGATGCCTTTCGCCGTCCCGATCGCTTCCAGCAGTTCCTTATCTGTTGCGAGGCCGACGCCAGAGGCCGCACAGGATTTGAAGACACTGAGTACGAATCCGGCAAATGGCTGGCAGAAACCTTTCAACTTTTGCGCAAAGTGGATAACAGGCGATTTATTGATGCGGGCATGAGGGATCGGGATATCGGTCGGGCCGTAGAGCAAAAGCGACTTGAAATTATTGCCAATCGCCGCCTGGAGGCCGCATGACTGCACCAGTAGCCCTTATCACCGGCGCAGCGCGAAGGATTGGCGCCGAACTTGCCCGGACATTCCATGCCCGGGGTTACGATATCGCCCT
>JBFFTH010000168.1:0-3954 GCA_041571855.1 Porticoccaceae bacterium | reverse complement strand
GCTGAAAAGCATTAACTGGCTGCGCGCCAAAATCAATCACCCGCCGCTGATAACGGAAAGGACCCAACCGGAAGCCGACGACAGAGAACTATAGCGCTGTCAGTTGCCAGTCCACGGGCTCCTGCCCCCGGGATTGCAAATACTGGTTCGCCTGTGAAAAATGCCGGCAGCCGAAAAAACCCCGGTGCGCTGAGAGTGGTGACGGGTGCGGAGCAGTGAGAACGAGATGGCGTGAACGATCGATGATCGCCCCTTTTTTCTGGGCATAGTTCCCCCACAACATAAACACCAGCCCGCTGCGCTGATCGTTGAGAGCCCGGACAGCCCTGTCAGTAAATTGTTCCCAGCCCTTTCCCTGATGAGAGCCTGCGCGGGCATGCTCAACGGTCAATGTCGCGTTCAGAAGTAACACCCCCTGTTGCGCCCAATGCTGCAGGCAACCGTGATTGGGCGGGGTCAAACCCAGGTCGCTTTGCAGTTCCCTGTAAATATTCTGCAACGATGGCGGCACAGACATCCCCGGCGGTACGGAAAAGCACAGGCCATGGGCCTGCCGGGGACCGTGATAGGGATCCTGTCCCAGCACCACAACCTTGACCCTGTCAAACGGGGTCGTATCAAAGGCAGCAAACCACTGGCTTGCAGGTGGGTAGATGATTTTACCCGCATCCTTTTCCGAGACCAGAAATGTCTTTAATTTCTGCATATAGTCCTCGGCAAACTCGGGGCCCAACACGGGCATCCAACTGGGATGAAGCTTGATAGGGGGCTCGGTATTCAATTTAAAGACTTCTCTATTAGGCGGCGAATGACTACTATTCTGTTATGGATAAAATCGGCTTATCCCTCGGCGGCGGGGGCGCAAAGGGTATCAGCCATGTGCTTGTTCTGGAAGCACTTGAGGAGCTTGGCTTGCGACCCAGTCATGTAACGGGTACAAGTATCGGCGCCCTGATTGGCGCCATGTACTGCGCCGGCATGTCAGCCGCGGAAATAAAGGACGCATTTTTGCATTTTAGCCTGGGCAAGGACGAAACGCTGAAGCATATCGTCACCCGCAAACACCTTTTCAAGTGGATGGACTTTATCTCGCCCCAGTTCCGCGGCAAGGGGCTGGTGCGGGTAGAGAACCTCTTAATCCACCTCTTTGACGAGGTGAAAGCAAATACTTTCGAAGAGCTTGAAATACCCCTGACGGTCGTCACCTCGGATTTCTGGGAAAGAAAACAGGTGGTGCTCCACAAGGGGGAGCTTATACCTGCGGTCAGAGCTAGCATGTCTCTGCCGGGAGTCTTCGAACCCGTTACCCTGGACGGCAAGGTATTAATCGACGGCGGTGCTGTAAACCCAGTACCCTTTGACCTGTTGCCCAAGAGCTGCGATTTGACGATTGCGGTGGATGTACTGGGACAGCGATCATCAACGGTGCGAAAGCTGCCATCGCTGTCAGAGGCCGTATTTAACACCTTCCAGATTATGCAAAAAAGCATTATTCAGGAGAAGTTGCACACCTCAAGGCCCGATATCTACATAGAACCCAATATCTCCGGCATCAAGGTATTGGAGTTTTACCGGGCCAACGAAGTGTTTCAACAGGCGTCGAGCATAAAAAGCGAGCTGAAGAGAAAAATCACTTTGCACTATAAACAAAAGGAACAGCAGGCAGAAAAACCCGGCTTGCTGAGGCGCCTGATGGGCGGCTAAGCCCATTACCACCCAGGCGAATATACATGATATAATTTGGCGCTTCCGACTTTGTACAGCACAGCGCTTTAATTTATAGATAAACACTAACCAGGAGCTCTAACTATGAAAAAACTACTGATCGCAGCGTCCACTGCACTGGCACTTTCTTCACCGCTTGCTCTCGCTGGCGATATCGAAGCTGGCAAAGCCAAGGCCGTTGTCTGCTCTGGATGCCATGGTGCAGAAGGCGTCAGCATGAGTGATATTTGGCCAAATCTGGCAGGACAGAAAGCAGGTTATACTGCCGCCCAGCTGAAGGCATTCAGGGATGGAACACGAAACAACCCGGCCATGTCGCCAATGGCCAAGCCTCTTACCGATGAAGATATCGATAATCTGGCTGCATATTACGCCAGTCTCGGCTGCAACTGATTAACGGCAAAACGATAGGGGTCAAGCATTTCAACCCCTATCGACATAAAAAACGCGGCCTTTGTGCCGCGTTTTTTTCTGGCCATCAGAAACTTTACTCTGGCCGCATATGCGGAAACAGCAAAACATCCCGGATAGAGGGTGAATCCGTCAGCAACATCACAAGCCTGTCGATACCTATGCCCTCTCCCGCTGTCGGCGGCAAACCATACTCAAGCGCGCGAATGTAGTCGGCATCGTAATGCATGGCTTCGTCATCTCCGGCATCCTTCTCTGCCACCTGCTGTCGGAAGCGTTCAGCCTGGTCCTCTGCGTCATTAAGCTCGGAGAAACCATTGGCAATTTCACGCCCACCGACAAAAAATTCGAAACGATCGGTGACAAACGGATCTTGATCGTTGCGGCGGGCCAATGGTGACACCTCCGCGGGATAATGGGTGATAAAGGTTGGCTGCTCCAGGCGGTGCTCTACGGTCTTTTCAAAGATTTCGATCTGGACCTTGCCCAAGCCCCAGGAATCCTTCAGCGGAATATCCAGATGTTCGGCGATTTCACGGGCACCCACTTCATCGGCAAGTGCCTCGGGGCTGACATTTGGATTGAAGTGCAAAATCGATTCAAACACGGACATCCGCACAAAGGGTTTGCTGAAGTCATACGCCGTCTGTTGCAGCACCTCACCCTCGGCATTTGTCACCGTGCTTTTCACTTCATTGGTGCCCAGCAACTGGCCGGTAAGCTCACGCAGCATGTCCTCAGTCAGGTCCATCAACTCGGTGTGATCGGCGTAGGCCTGGTAAAACTCAAGCATGGTAAATTCCGGGTTGTGTCGCGTTGACAAGCCCTCATTGCGGAAGTTGCGATTAATTTCGTAAACCCGCTCGAATCCACCTACCACCAGTCGCTTGAGGTAGAGTTCCGGTGCAATACGCAGGTACATATCAATATCCAGCGCATTGTGATGGGTGATAAAGGGTCGCGCCACGGCACCGCCGGGAATCACCTGCAACATCGGCGTTTCCACTTCCATAAACTGCCTGGCATTGAGGTACTGGCGGATAAACTCAATCACCTGGGAGCGAACCCTGAAAACGTCGCGTATTTCAGGGTTGACGATCAGGTCCACATAGCGCTGGCGGTAGCGCATTTCCTGGTCGGCCAAGCCGTGGTACTTATCCGGTAGCGGCCGCAGGGATTTAGTCAACAATTGAAATTGTTCCATGTTGACATACAGATCGCCCCTGCCCGACTTGTGCAACTCGCCGGCCACTCCAATGATATCTCCCAGGTCCAGGGTCTTGGCAAAAGCACGGGCGTCCTTGGTCACATACAGCTGGATGCGACCGGACATATCCTGGATTTCCATAAAGGCGCCGCGATTGCGAATCAGCCTTCCCGCGACTACAGCGCGGTGGCCCAATTGCTCCAGTTCTTCCTTGCCCTTTTCACTAAATTCAGACTGCAGCTCTCCGGCCAAATGCTCCCTGCGAAAGCTATTGGGGAAAGGGCTCCGGTTGCTTTCTTCCGCCTGCTGGCGAATTTCCGCCAGCTTGGCGCGGCGCTCGGCGATTAACCTGTTCTCATCTTGCTGTTCGCTCATACTCTTTTTCCGCTTCTACAATCCGGCCTTCAGGCTGGCTTCCATAAACATATTCAATTCGCCATCCAGAACAGAATTACAGTTACTGGTCTGCACGCTGGTGCGAAGATCCTTGATGCGCTGGTCATCAAGCACATAGGAGCGGATCTGGCTGCCCCAGCCAATATCCGCCTTGTTGTCTTCCAGCGCCTGTTTCTCTGCGTTGCGCTTGAGCACCTCTTGCTCGTAGAGCCTGG
>JBFFTH010000167.1:0-3954 GCA_041571855.1 Porticoccaceae bacterium | reverse complement strand
GTTCGACAAAAACGACGAGGCTCAACCATGAAAACCCTGTTCACCGCGCTTTTCGCCACCCTCCTTATAGCCACCGCCCACGGGGACGGACATGTATCACCTGCACCGGATGATGCCAGGCTGTACCTGATTGAACCGGCCAACGGGGCAACCGTGGCGCAGACCTTCACGGTTAAATTCGGCCTCTCGGGCATGGGAGTTGCCCCTGCCGGTGTCGACAGCCCGCATACTGGCCACCACCATCTGTTGATTGACCTTGACCAGCTGCCTGATCTTAACCAGCCACTGCCAGCCAGCGACAATATACGTCACTTCGGCAAAGGGCAGACAGAAACCGAGGTTACTCTTCCTGCTGGTAAACATACACTGCAGCTATTGCTGGGTAATCACTTGCATATTCCTCACAATCCGCCCGTGATATCGGAAAAAATTGAAATTATCGTGCAATAGCTTCCGCTAGCGGAGCCAACCCAGGCGTTGAGAGTCCAATAACTGAAGCGAAACACGCCAGCGGGTGTCCTGAACTCAGAAAGGGGAAAAAACGTGGGCAAGTTCATAAAAAAATTAATGGTGGGTATATTCTGCCTGCTACTGCTGGCCGTTGCGGTCGTCGCCTACCTGATTTACGGCATCGACCCGAACAATTACAAGCCAGAGCTGCAGGCCCTGGCCAATGACAATGGTATTGAGCTCAACATTGAGGGGGATATTGCCTGGGCTTTATTCCCCACACTGGCTATACGGGTCGGTGAAACCGACCTCAGCGGCAAAGGCATACCCGCCATTCGCTTCGAAAAGGCTGCACTGGCGCTTGACTGGAAAGCACTGCTCAAACGCCAGGTCAGTTTCTCGGCAATCACCATTGATGGTGCCCAAATCCAGATCAGCTCGGAGGCAGAAGCCAAAACGCTGGCGGCCGCACCTGCCATCGCGGCCCCCCCTGAAACCACAACCCCGGCCACTGGTGCTGAAATGCCCTTCCAGGTGGCAATACGAGATCTGAAACTCAACGACAGCCGGATCAGTTACCTGGCAGAGGATGGTACGACCTATGTCCTGGAGAATGTGAACTTCAGCAGCAGTCACCTCAACCTCGAGGAATCCCCCTTTCCGATCCGCCTCGAGCTTGACACCATGCTGCCAGAGAGCATTTCTGGTGCAGCCGACAAACCCACCAGTTTAACGTTCGCCGCAGACCTCAGCCTCAACCTTGAACAGCAGCGTTTCCAGTTGACCGATGCCCGATTACAAACCAAGGCCCCCGATTCCGACCTGAGGTTCAGTGCACGCTATGACGGAGCCGCGAACTCGCTGGATATCAATTCATTATCAGGCTCCCTGCCCTCTGGCGAGATTGAAGCGCAACTTCAGGTAACCGACCTGAACGCGTCAGCGAAGGCCGTTGGCAGCGTTAAAGTAACCGACGTAAGCTTGCGTAAATTGTTGAAAGAACCTCCAGAAGGCATTGATTTAATTGGTTTTGATGCCGATCTGGAAGCCGACGAGAAAAACATCAGGCTCGCCAGTTACAATCTTTCCCTGGATGATTTTTCCGGATCCGGGTCGGCGTCGCTGTCACTGGATGCACCCCGGCAACTGAAGTTGACATTCAATGGTTCAGAGCTGAATCTGCCCTCCACTCCAACCCAGGAAGGGGCCGCCGAGACCAGCGGCGCTCTGCTAACACCGCTGCTGGCACCCCTGGCTTTACTTGATGGCGGCAGGGGCCAGATCGAGGCCGGCCTGCAGGGTCTCAAGAGCGGTCAATACGACATCAGGCAGCCTAAAATCAATTTGACTGTAAACGGCAAAGTGGTCGAGATCGCTAACCTCTCCGGCGGCATCTATGGCGGCCAGTTTCAACTCAGCGCCAAGGCTGACCTGCGCGGCAAGATGCCGGAAGTTAATTTCAGTACCCGGCTCAACCGGATTGAACTGGCCAAGGCAATTCCCGACAACCAGGACCTGACTGGCGTCCTCGACTTTTCCTTCAACGGCAAAACCCGTGGCGACCAGGGTGATGAACTGCTCGACAACCTGGCGGGTGAAGGTTCCTATACCGTCACTGGCCCGCGTGTAAACAACCTGAATGTGGAGAAAAGCTATTGCGAAATGGCGGCACTGGTTGAAGGTCGGGGTATACAGCAAAAATCCTGGCCCAGTTATACCCAGCTCGATGACCTCAGCGGCAATCTCCGCATCAAACAGCAGGTCATCACCTTGCCCGCTTACACGACCCGTCTCGGCAATATCGCCATCAAGGGCAAGGGCAATGTCAATTTGCTGGAGCAATCCTATGACATGCTGATCAGCGCCAACCTGCAGGGAGACACAACCAGTGCGACTGGCTGCACGGTGAAAAGCAAAAGCGTTCGCAATCGCGACATTCCCTTCCGCTGCGTCGGCTCCTTTGCCGCTGAGGGCGGAGGCATGTGTGCACCCGACAAGTCTTTCATCACCAGCCTGTTGCAGGAAAAACTGGTCGATAAATTCTTCAAGCTGCCGGAAGAAAAGCTGCCCTTAGAAGAAGGTGCGCAGGTGCCGGGAGAGGAATCACCAGAGGAAGAAGTGGAACTGGAAGACCAGCTTAAAGAAAAGGCCATCGATTCAGTGCTCAAGGGCCTGTTCAGCAGGTGACGCCAAAACCCGGGCACAACTTTGCCGACAGACTGCTGGCCTGGTTTGACCAGTCCGGTCGCAAAGACCTGCCCTGGCAGCAGGATATTGATCCCTACCGGGTGTGGGTATCAGAAATCATGCTGCAGCAAACTCAGGTCAATACAGTTATCCCCTACTACAAGCGTTTTATGACCCGGTTTCCGGATGTTCAGGCACTGGCTGCCGCCAGTCAGGACGAAGTGCTACACCACTGGACAGGCCTCGGCTACTACGCCCGGGCCAGGAACCTGCACAAAGCCGCCCGCCAGATAGCAGAGGATTACGGGGGAGAATTTCCCTCCCGCGCTCAAGAACTGGCGATGCTTCCCGGGATCGGTCGTTCAACCGCTGGAGCGATCTGTGCAATCGCCTTTCAAGAGAGAGCAGCCATCCTCGATGGCAATGTCAAGCGGGTATTGAGCCGCTATCACGCCATCGAAGGCTGGCCCGGAAAAACCAGGGTCAGCAATACGCTTTGGTCGAAAGCTGAACAACACACGCCCTCCCGACGAATCGCCGATTACACGCAGGCGATCATGGATCTCGGTGCAACTGTCTGCACCCGGACCTCTCCGGCTTGCGACCAGTGTCCATTACAGCTTGACTGCCAGGCCAATGCCACAGGTTCTCAAGCACGCTACCCGGGAAAAAAGCCGAAAAAGGTGTTGCCGGTCAAATCTGCATTATTCCTGATTCTTCAAAATACCGACGGCGAAATACTGTTACAAAAACGTCCTGCCAGCGGCTTATGGGGTGGGCTTTGGACCTTCCCCGAGTGCACCTCGGAAAATGATATTGATTCAACCTGCAGGATGCTCTGCTGTGAGCCTGTAACACGCGATATCTGGTCGGGCAGGCGTCACACATTCAGCCATTTTCATCTCGACTACAGGCCAGCAATGATTGCAGTTAAACAACTTGCCGCCATTAAAGATGCGACTGATATTCTGTGGCATAATCCCGCAACAAAACTGACTACTGGCACGGCCGCGCCGGTTCGCCAGCTGCTGTCATCTCTCGCTACCTCAAACTAAATAAAGGCTTCGACCATGGCTCGCACGGTATTCTGCAAAAAATATCAGGAACAACTCGAGGGTCTCGACACCCCGCCCTTCCCGGGTCCAGCAGGCGAAGACATCTTCAACAATGTCTCGAAGAAAGCCTGGCAGGAATGGCTCGCTCATCAAACTATGCTGATCAATGAAAAGCATCTCAACGTAACCGACCTGACCGCAAGAACCTACCTCGCCGAACAACGAGAAAAGTTTCTTTCCGGTGACAGATTTGACGTGGCAG
>JBFFTH010000166.1:0-3966 GCA_041571855.1 Porticoccaceae bacterium | reverse complement strand
TGAAAAGTGACATACCGTCGAATACGCGTCACGGAATCATACCGCTTGTTCCCCTGTTCAATCACACCCTGCACCGCTGCATCCAAAGCCGGAGTGTCGGTGCCTGGCCCTGCAGGCTGCCATCGCTGAGACCAGCTAATAAAACACCCCGCCATAAAGGCGGGGTTTTTTATTAGCTGGCGCACCCGAGAGGATTCGAACCTCTGGCCTTCGCCTCCGGAGGGCGACGCTCTATCCAGCTGAGCTACGGGTGCCTGATGCAGGCTGCGATGATATAGAGTTGGGGTGCAATAGTCCACGCCGATTGCTGGTTTGGGCCGTATCCGCAGGCTTTGAATGTTGTTACAATCTTAGCGTTTTACATTCACCCGAAAAGAACTTAGGAGGCCATAATGAGCCCATTAAAGAAAATTATGATCGCGGCAGCAGCCGTTGCCATGACCACTGTTATTGTCGGTTGTGGTTCCGATGAAAAAGTTGATATGTCTTCAGCCCAGGAGAAGGAAGTTGCAGAGCGCCTCGCGCCTGCGGGCGAAGTGGCGATGGAAGATGAGGTTGCTGCGGTAGCGCCTGCTGCCCCTGCGTCTGCGGAGCCTCGTTCCGGAGAAGAAGTCTACAATTCCAAGTGCTTCACCTGTCACGGCACTGGCGCTGCCGGTGCACCGAAAATGGGTGTCGCCGCAGACTGGACGGCGCGTATTGAACAGGGTATGGATACACTCTACAGCAACGCCATCAACGGTATTCGTGCCATGCCGCCAAAAGGCCTGTGCATGGACTGCTCTGATGACGAGATTAAGGCCGCTGTAGACTACATCCTTGAAGGCAGCAAGTAAGCGGCTGCATAGCGACAAAAAACCGCGCTATACGAACACAGATAGCGCGGTTTTTTTGTGCCCGAAAAAAGCGGGTCTTCAACCAAATAATTCTTTCAGGGCAGAGAGGGAAGCCTCTCCCTTGGCCTTTACCTGCTCGGGACAGGTGCTGCCAAAGCCCTCTTTTTCCAGATCATCTGCAGGCAGTTCATCGATAAAGCGACTCGGCGTGGTCTCGTAGGTTTCGCCATACTGCTTGCGCTTTGCTGCCATGGTCATGGTTAGGGTGCGCTTGGCACGGGTGATGCCAACGTAGGCCAGCCGCCGCTCTTCTTCCAGCGTATTTTGCTCAATGCTGTTGCGGTGGGGCAGCAGATCCTCCTCCATGCCGATCAGGAAAACATGGGGAAACTCCAGTCCCTTGGCGGCGTGCAGGGTCATCAGTTGCACCTTGTCATCGGCCGACTCCTCTTCCTGGCGATCCAGCATATCCCGCAATACCAGTTTGGCGATGGCATCTTCCACGGGTGTTTCGCTGTTATCATCTGCATCCTTTTCCAGGGTTTTTTTCAGCTGGTTGACCAGGAAGTGGATGTTCTCCATGCGCCTTTCTGCGACCGGGTCACTGCTGGCATTCTGGTAGAGCCAGCCCTCGTAATCCATGTCGTCAATCATTTCGCGAACGGCGGTAATGGGATCGCCATTCATGCAGTTGCGCTCGACATTTTGCAGCCAGTGCTTGAAGCGCTGCAGGCGCTCCAGGCTTTGTGGTTGAAGTTGGGACTTCAGGCCGAATTCATCAATGGCATCCATCAGTGAAATATGACGCTGATTGGCATACTCACCCAGCTTTTCCAGGGTAGTGGTGCCTATCTGCCGGCGGGGCGTGTTGATGATCCGCAGGAATGCATTGTCATCATCCGGGTTCACCAGCAGCCGCAGGTAGGCCATCATGTCCTTGATTTCGGTGCGGGCATAGAACGAGGTGCCGCCACTGAGGTTGTACGGAACGTTCTGTGCCTGTAGCTTGATTTCCAGCAACTTGGACTGGTGATTGCCGCGATAGAGCACGGCGAAATCCTTGAATGTACAGCGGTGTCGCAGGCGCATCTCCCAGATTTCATTCACCACCCGTTCGATTTCATCGTCTTCATTGTTACAGCGAATCAGGCGCAGCGGATCGCCCAGCCCCAGTTCACTCCACAGGGATTTATCGAACAGATGCGGGTTATTGGCGATCAGCTGGTTGGCACATCGCAGAATACGCGCCGTGGAGCGATAGTTCTGCTCCAGCTTGATGACTTTGAGGCTGGGATAGTCTTCCTGCAACTGGCCCAGGTTCTCCGGTCTGGCGCCACGCCAGGAATAGATCGACTGGTCGTCATCACCCACCACGGTCAGTCCGCCGCGATTGCCCACCAGCAGCCTCACCAGCTGGTACTGTGCCAGGTTGGTGTCCTGGTATTCATCCACCAGCAGGTAGCGAATGCGCTTTTGCCACTTCTGCAACAGCTCAGGGTCGCCGGTAAAAAGCTGCACCGGGATCAGGATCAGGTCGTCAAAGTCCACTGCGTTATAGGCTTTCAGGGCGCGGACATAGTTCTCGTAGATGAGGGCGATTTTCTGCTCGCCGCCGCTTTCAGCCCCGGACATGGCCTGCTCCGGCGACAGAAGTTCGTTTTTCCAGTGAGAAATCTGCTGCTGTACCCGGTCCAGATGGTCGCTGTCCAGGTCTGAATCCCTCAGCATCAGGTCTCGCAGCAGGGCCTTGGCATCCTCGGTGTCAAAAATGGAGAAGCCCGGCTTGAAACCCAGCGTGCCGATTTCCCGCCGGATGATGTTGAGACCGAGGTTGTGAAAGGTTGAAACCGTCAGTCCCCTGGCACCATTGCCTTTCAGCAGCTTGCCGGCGCGCTCCTTCATCTCGCGGGCGGCCTTGTTGGTGAAGGTCACCGCCGCGATATTTCTCGCTTCAATTCCGCACTGCTCAATCAGGTAGGCGATCTTGCGGGTGATCACGCTGGTCTTGCCACTGCCCGCTCCCGCCAGTACCAGCAATGGACCGTCGATATATTTTACAGCGGCGCGCTGCTGTGGATTGAGCTGGGTCACACAGTCCTCGGGTGTCGATTGGGGTGGAAAATTCAAGGCGGGAAATTCTAGCAGGGTCAGTTCAGAGCGTCAGGTAAAACTTTCCAAAAACGGTTTTTGTGCTAAGTTGAGCCCATAAACAACTGGCAGGAATTGACGAATGGCAATCGAAAAACTGACGCTTTACCATTTCCCGGCCTCGCGCAGCGCTCGCGCCATGTGGGCCCTCCACGAGACGGTTGGCAACCGCTTTGAGGTCAAAAAAGTGGCGCTGTATCAGGGTGAGCAGTTTGCCGGTGCCTTTCTTGAAAAGAATCCCAATCACAATGTGCCGGTGCTGGAAATTACCCTCTCGGATGGAACGGTACACCAGATGCTGGAAAGCGCCGCCATGGTGCAGTGGCTGGTGGACGCCCATCCCGAGAAACAGCTGGCGCCAGCTGCCAGTGAGCTGTCACTGCAGCGAGCCGATTATCTGCAAATGCTCCACTTCGGCGCCTCGTGGATGGATATGATGCTGTGGCAGATCCGTATCCACGAGCATGTTCTGCCGCCGTCAGAGGCGGATGAGCGCACCATCGCAAGATATCGAAAAAAGTTTGCCAGTGAAGTAGAGCCGCAACTACTGCAGCGCCTGCAGAAGTGGCAGTTTATCTGTGGTGACAAGTTTAGCGGTGCCGATATTGTTATCGGCCACAATGTTACCTGGGCGCGTGGCTACCGGATGTGCCAGGATGATCTGTTCCGCGGCTATCTCTCCCGGTTGTCAAAACGGCCCGCTTTCCAGCAGGCCTTTGCCGATGCGCGGGAATTTACTCCTGAGGTGTCAGGCCGGGAGAAGAATACGAAGTTTTCGGGATAAGAATTACGGCTGGTTGCGGCAGCATGACTGCAATGAAAAGCAAGAAGGGGCAAGTATTGCTACTTGCCCCTTCGGTGTATCTTTTGGCCTCGTTTCAAGCTTTTCAGCCAATCCCTGATTATGGCGTGTACCAGATCGGCGAGGTATAGGCCCGATCCTGTACCGTCATTTCTACATCGTCTGACATTTCTACATTGA
>JBFFTH010000165.1:0-3968 GCA_041571855.1 Porticoccaceae bacterium | reverse complement strand
GCAGGTTGGCCAGGGTGTGACCGGGATATTTAAAGTTGTTCTCCGCTTCCAGGTAGTAACTGCCGCTGTAAATCAGTTCGAGCCCCCAATCCAGGCCGGAGACCCCTTCGTAGGCAAGCTCCACGAAAGCGCTTTTTCGCGGTGCCGAATCGATATCGTTGCCCTCGATATCACTGTCGCTCAGGCCGGGGTTGTTTTCATAGCGGTGTCTGGCGTAGGAAAGCGCCGCAGCCAGGCGCCACTGCTCGGCCAGGGTCAGGGCTGCGCGCCATTCAATCCCCAGGTGTGAGGTCTCGCCATCGCTGATATTAAAGAAATCCGTATTTCTCAAGATGATATCTTTCTTCTTCATTTTGTACAGCGCCAGTTCCTGCATGAACCCATCGCCGCGGTGAACCAGGCCCAGCTCAATGCTCCGCAACGATTCGCTGTCGAGGTCAGCAACCGCCTGCTCCCGCTGGAGACGGTACAGCTCGGTGATCTGGGGTGCCCGAAATCCGTTCGCCAGCGCCAGGTAGCCGCGCAGGTATTCGCTGAACTCGACATTTATCGAGGCCCTGGCCGAGGCATCCCTGAAGCTGTCATCGCGATCGGCCGGTCTGCTGTAACGACAGCCGCCGAATCCACAAGGGGTGCCGTCATCCCGGTTACGCCCGTCCAGCATACGGTTATCGTAATCATAGCGACGGTGCTCGAGGCGCAGGCCCAGTTCTCCTTCGACGCGGTCTGAAAAGCGGTTGCGGAAATTGCCAAACAGCGCAGCCGAGGTCGAATCCACCCTGAAGTCGTAGTGCTTACCGGGCGGAACCGTTTCCTGCAGGAAAGCAGAGCCCTCTGCGAGGCCATCCTGAGTCTGCTTGAGCCAAACGTCTGCATACTCCAGATCAAGGCCCAGGGTTAATGCCTGGTTTGGATTGATGGCATATTGCTTCTGGCTTTGCAGGCCGACACTGGTATGCCCGTTTTCCTCAAGCGGTGTTCCCGGCAGAAAGTGTTGCAGGAAATCCATCCGGCTGTAGCGAAGATAAGGCGTAAGCTGCAGGCCGTTATCATCTTCGATACGGGTAGAAACCCTTACCGCCCGCGCATCGCGATAAGCCTCCGGGTTGGGGTTCTCACGCGACTTCGACAGCGAGCGATATGCGTCCTCTCCAATAATATAGCCCGCAGTCTCCTGGTTCAGATTGGTCGCGGTCAGATCCGTCGTTGCGCGCAAGGATTCGCCGCTGGCCCGGTAACGGACTGACAGCTTCTGCTGGTCATTGGATTGTTCGTCGCGGAAGCCGCGCTGACTGGCACCGGTGAAGCTATAGGCGAGGCGCTCACCACCATAGCGGTAGCGAAAACGGTAGAAGTCATCTTCGCCGACATCAAATATCATGCGCCCACCCGTATTCAGCGGAGCCGGATCAATAATGTTGACAAGGCCATTGAGGGCATTGGAACCGTAAAATGTCGTTGCCGGCCCCTTGAGTACTTCGACCCTTTGCGCCTGCTCGCTGTGGGTTTCAAAAAGTTCATTGACATTGCAAAACCCGGCCGGCCGCACCGGCACGCCATTCTCCAGCGTCAAAACACTGCCACAAGCACCCGGGCCACTAAGAACCTGGGATCGTATTGCCGGCAGGTATTCCTGGCCATTACCGCGGTGAAAATCCACCCCGGGTATACGGTTGACCGCCTGCTGGATATGGACGTGAATAATGCGGTCCAGTTCATCCCGGTCCAGGGTATGTGCACTACCGGAGAAATCAGCCCGGGGCACATCCTGCCGCGAAGCGGTGACAATGGTTTCTTCTATGACGGTCAATGCACCAGCCTGAGAGGAAATAAAAAATATGCTGCCCACCAGGGCAGCCTTTAGGTTCTTGTTCATAAATAAGCCACAATAATCCGAGTGTCAGTGCGTAACTTCCATAAGGTATATTTTGATCGATAAACTGCATAACCCATCGGGTATATCAAGAAGGAGGCACCGAGCAGTTATTGGTAAAGATTCAGAAACTTTGCCCGATCAAGCGCCCGCGTGCAGTTTTTTATAGGCCTGCTCTCCAAGAGCATCGCATGTCTGCCGACCGAGCTGGTCGGCGCCGAGAAGCGCCTGCCGCACGGTAACCTCGGTTACGGGAGACGCGAGGTTACCGATAAAGGGGAAGCCCATAGTGCCTTCGACAACGACACCGATGGCGTCATTGTCGTCTGCCGACAAGCCCAATTGACGCAGGCAAACCGGCAAGCCGACGCGGGCAAAAAACTCGGCTACGCGACCGGCCTCTTCATGATCTGATTCCAGAAACAGCTGGGTCAGGACGCCAAAGGCCACCATCTCTCCGTGCATATAGTTTTGATCAACTTCGTGAAGCAGGGTAAAAGCCTGGGCAACAGCGTGAGATGCGGCCAACCCACCGCTTTCAAAGCCTATGCCACTGAGCAGCGTATTGGCCTCGACAACATGCTCGAAGGCATCATTGGGTGATCCTGACTCGGTAGCAGTTATGGCGGCAACTCCATGATCAAACAGAATGTTTGCGCACAATTCCGCCAGAGCCGTCGCCGCGAGTGGGGGGCGAACCCCAAAAGTGGTAATGGCTTGCGGGTTCTGCCGGCAGGCTCTCGCTTCATACCAGGTTGCCATGGCATCACCCATCCCGGCCACCAGTGTGCGCACCGGTGCAGCGGCAATAATGTCCGTATCGACCATCACCAGATCAGGATTGCGCTCAAAAACTTCAAAGCTTTCGGTTTCTCCCTCCGGCGTGTAGATCACAGACAGCGCCGCACAGGGAGAGTCATTGGATGCCAGGGTAGGCATAACTACAATGGGTACACCCAGCCGATAGGCAATGGACTTTCCGGTATCAATGGGTTTTCCACCCCCCAGGGCGATCAGGGCACCCACCCCGGCGTCCTGGCTGCGAATAAAATCAACCTGCTTTTCAATTTCACGCATGCTGCATTCACCACCGAAGGTGGCGACGATAGTTTCGATTCCGGCATTTTGCAGGCTGGTTATTAATCTACCACCCTCATTGCGCTGACTGCGGGCAGAGCACAACAGCGCGACAGCCTGCACCTTTAATTTTTGAATATACTCCGGAGCGCTGTTAATCAGGCCGGGGCCCTGAATGTATCTGCCAGGACATCCAAAGATGCGCGTTGTCAGCCCCGGGTTGGTTTCAGTTTTTTGCTGGTCTTCCATCTAAAACTCCGATTTTTCGTATTTTGATTCACTGGGGCAAAGAAGGCCTTTCTGCAGTGACAGCTGCAAGCTGATGCAAAACTCTAATCCAAAGTGTTGCAAAAATCCAAGGTGTTTGAAGTGTGAGCGGCCGCGGTAATTATCGAGGGCCAGAACCGTTGGCCGTGCAACTTTGCCAGCCAATAAAAAGCCCCTCGAGAAAGGTTGTTGATCGACATTTTCATGATTCAGATCAACCACCTTCCAGGAGGGGCTACGAAGGACTTAAGCTTTAAACTTTAGCCCTTCAAAGCACCACAGTTCTAATCAGCAAAGGTTAGCGAATACCGCCACGAGCCATGCCTTGGGCACTAAAGAATTGATCATCTTTATCTACACCGTTTTTGTACTTGCCGGGAATGGGCTTGGTGTTGATATTGTAGATACTCTGCAGAATATCGTAGGTACCATAGGTCCACGACCACACAGAATCAATATCATAAAGATTGGTAAGGTAAGTGTGGTGTACACGCCACAGGTTACCCCTGCCGTCGTAAGTCTCACCGGTGAGAGCTACCCAGGTATCTTCATCCACATAGTAACGACGCTTGCTGTAGATGTGGCGGGCACCCTCTTTCAGGTCCAGTTCAACCACCCAAACCCGGTGCTTTTCCCAGCGAATGACCTTCGGGTCAAGAAACTTTTCGCCCAGAGTATCTGTCACCTGCTGCTGGAAGACGAAGTCATAGGTGTTGTAAGGGACGTACATTTCCTTTTTGCCGATCAGCTT
>JBFFTH010000164.1:0-4028 GCA_041571855.1 Porticoccaceae bacterium | reverse complement strand
GCCTCTACGATGCGGATATACCTGAATATGCCGTTGCCGTGGATATTTACGGTGATGCCATTCATGTTCAGGAATATGCCCCGCCTGTGACCGTGGATGAGCGCCAGGCCAATCTTCGCCTGACGGAAGCGAAGGCTGCATTGCTGTCTCTCTACCCCGAGAGCCGCAACAAGTTATTCTTCAAGGAGCGCCGGCGCCAGAAGGGCAGTGACCAGTACCAGAGAGCCTCCACTCCCGAGCAGCGCAACGCGGTCTTCAATGTTACCGAGGGCGAGGCCACCCTTGAGGTCAATCTGGCGGAATATCTCGACAGCGGTATATTTTTGGATCACCGCCCGGTGAGAAAGCTGCTGGCAGACCTGGCCGCGGGCAAACATGTGCTCAACCTGTTTTGCTACACAGCCGTGGCCACAGTGCAGATGGCCCTCGCCGGGGCCAGGTCTTCGCTCAGTATCGATCTGTCCAATACCTACCTGGAGTGGGCACAGCGCAACTTTGATTTGAATGGGCTGGGTAAGAGCCACCGGTTGCTGCGTGCTGACTGCCTTGAATGGTTAAGCCGGCAGGCAAAGGCCAGGGAGTACAGTTTTGACCTGATTTTTCTCGACCCGCCCACTTTCTCCAACTCGAAAAAAATGCAGGCAGTGCTGGATATACAGCGGGATCATGCACAAATGATCGACAATGCCATGGCTCTTCTGGTGGCGGATGGCACATTGGTGTTTTCCAACAACTTTCGCCGCTTCAAAATGGATCAGGCCGTTCTCGAACGGTACGAGGTGGAAAATATCACTCCGAACACCCTGGATCCGGACTTTCAGCGCAACCGCAAGATTCACAACTGCTGGCTCATTCGGCACAAACAGGATGCAGTAGATGATGTTGCCGGAGCAGCCACCGGCCTGCAGCGTGACCCCTGGGGTAAAAAATGAGGGCAAGGGTTCTCACGCTCTACAGTGGCGATCACTGCCATCTCTGCGACCAGGCCAAAGCGCTTATCGATGCCTTGCTGGATGCCCCTGAATTTTGTCAGGCAGGTTGGCAGTTGCAAATTGTAAGCATCACCGGAGACCCTGTGTTACAGGAAAAATACGGGACCCGGATTCCGGTGGTTACGACGCCATGTGGCGAAGAAAAGGGATGGCCTTTTACCCGGGGGCAGCTGAAAAAATTGATGCTGGCCGGTGAGTAAGTCCGCAGTGCCCCTGAAGGTACCCTGCGTGCGGGAAAACTAGCCATCTGCACGCCGGAAGTCAGATTTTATTTCTCTTCAAGTCCCTGATAATAAACCGGCCCGGGTGAATCACCTTGCGCAAATCCAGCTCCAGGGGCGGTACCTCAGCGCAGATCTGGCTGGCAACCACCTCCGCACAGAGTGGGGCATAGCTCATGCCGCGCGAACCGTGACCGCAATTGAGGTAGAGGCCCTGCCAGTGCCTTCCCAGCAGCGGAATATGGCTGCGGGCGTTTTTCTTCAACAGGGCGTAATCCTCGAGATAGCTCTCAAGCACCGGTGCCGGGCCAGCAATCGGTAAATAGTCGGGTGTCGTGCAGCGAACTGCTGCGCGGCCGCTTATCCTGCCTTTATCAATGCCGCTGAAAATTTCACCCAGGTCAGGGTCTGTCGCTGCAAGCTGGCGCAGGTTGCTGTGGTGATCCTCTTCTCTGAGCCCGGTGTCTGTGTTGTTGAGGTCGTAGGTGGCGCCGAGGGTATGGTGACCGTTTACAGCCGGCGCCAGGTAACCCTCGCCGCAGATAACCGTTTTAAGTTGAGAGCTTGCCGTCGTTTCCGGGACAGTGGATATCTGGCCGCGAATGGCTTTGAGCGGCAGGTGGGCTGTCTGGCTGAAGCGGGCCGTATTAGTGGCGCAGGCAATCACCATCACTTCCGCGCTGGCAATCACGGATTCCTTTGCATCCAGGGCATGCCAGTGCCGCAACCGGTTCTGCCGAATGCTCGCAACTTCTGCCCTCAGTAGTGAAATAGCGGGGTGGCTGACCAGCGATTCGCAGACATCGGCAGGATTAATCCATCCCAGTTCGGGAAAATAAAGCGCCTCTTCGCAGGCAAGTTCCAACCCGGCTATAACTTGGAGCGTTTCTCCACCAATAAGCTTTACCAGGGATTCCGGGTGGCTTTGCGTGATTTTACTGAACTTGTCCGGGTTGCTCCCGGGTTCAGCCAACACCAGTAAGCCACAGGCGTTCAGGTGCTGGCGATGGAAGCGAATAGCGTTGGACAGAGCAGCGAGGCCAAAACGCGCCAGGGGTGAGGATTTGTGGGAAAGCTTGGGGTAGAGAATGCCCTGCGGGTTGCCTGAGCCTTCCTGTGCGAGATCTTTATGACGTTCAATAAGCGTCACCCTGATGCCTCGCTCAGCCAAAGCACGAGCGGTTGCGCATCCGGCGATGCCACCGCCAATCACAATGGCCGCGTCCGGTTTTGCCGGTTGGCAGAGCAGATACCAGGGCGGCTGATGACTGGCATTGAATGTGGCCGGTTGCAGTTGAGACTGGTCGACAACCTTCTGCGGTGCTTCGGTCATTTCTCCACAGAGCATTTCCCGCTTGTCGCCGAAGCCCTCTACCTTGCGGGTTGCAAAACCCGCGGCCAGCATACCGCGCCGTACAACCCCTGCAGCCGTAAAGGTGCTGAATGTGGTGCCGGAATCGCTGAGGTCTGCTATCGCCTGAAACAGCTCCCCTGTCCACATTTGCGGGTTTTTTGCCGGGGCAAAACCATCCAGAAACCAGGCATCGATCACCGGGTTGCCGATGCGGGAAAACATGGGATGATCACTGCCTTTCAGGGAAGAGAACATTTCTGCCGCATCACCGTAGAGCAGCGTCAGAAGCACACTGCCTCCAGCCAGTTTCAGCCTGTGAACGCCGGCAATAGCATGCGGGTACTGGTCGAGCAACTCGTCGCCCAGTTCTGCCAGTTCCGGCCAGAGCTGCAGTGACTGCTCAAGGTCGGCTTTGCTGAGAGGAAACTTTTCAGCAGACACGAAGTGCAAGGTGTTTCCGGGTCGGTGCTGAAGCCAGAGGCTTGCCGCGGTCAGAAAATTGAGGCCGGTGCCAAAACCGGTTTCACCAATCGTAAAAGTCTCCCTGCTATTTTCCAACCAGCGTTCCGGAAGCCTGTTCTGCTGCAGGAACACATAGCGGGTTTCAGCAATGCCGCTGGCCCGTGAAAAGTAGACATCATCAAATTCTCTGGAGACCGGAAGCCCTTCACGCCAGTGGATATTCGCCTCGGGGAATTTGTTGTCGGGATGTTTCATAGGGAAGTGATTTTAGCAGCTGTCGGCACCTCATGGCTGCGCTTTAATTCTGTTATCCTGTGTTCAATAACGAAAGGGAAGGGGGGTGCAAATGCCGATAATATTCAGCATGCAAGTTTCATCGATCTATATAGCCCTGAGCGGCATCCTGTTGATCGCGTTGGCAGGATTAGTGGTAAGGGGGCGCTGGCAACACGAGGTCGGCATTGGTGATGGTGGTGTCAAAGACATGAACCTCAAAATCCGTGCTCACGCCAATGCGACAGAATATCTACCCATTGCCCTGCTTTTGCTGGTAGCACTTGAGAATACAGGTGCTTCGGCGGGCCTGGTACATACCATGGGTTGTGTGCTGGTGGCTTCACGTATCTCCCATGCTGTTGGTCTGGGCAGAAGCGCCGGCACATCGAAGCCGCGATTTATAGGTACGCTTGGCACCTGGTTGATGATCCTGGTGTCATCGCTACTGGTTTTGATCAATGCACTGTAGTGCCTTCAGTTCAAACCAAATTCTTGCACTATCTGCCGACACCAGTCTCGAACTCTCTCGTCTGTTAACTCGGCCTGGTTTTCATCGTCGATAGCCAGGCCTACAAACTGATGGTCATCCGTGAGTGCCTTTGAGGCCGCAAAGGTAAAACCGTCGCTGCTTGTGTAACCGACCGTTTTTGCCCCCAACGCCCGGACTTTTGCCCACAGGTAACCCAGCGCATCCAGGAACCACTCGGGGTAGCCAACCTGGTC
>JBFFTH010000163.1:0-4052 GCA_041571855.1 Porticoccaceae bacterium | reverse complement strand
GTAGCTAAGTACGGAACGGATAACCACTGAAAGCATCTAAGTGGGAAGCCTCCTCCAAGACCAGGTTTCACTGGAACTTCGGTTCCCTGTAGGTCCGTCCAAGACCAGGACGTTGATAGGCTGGGTGTGGAAGCGCTGTGAGGCGTTGAGCTAACCAGTACTAATTGCTCGTGAGGCTTGACCATATAACAGAAGCGATTGCATAACGGACAGTTGCGAAGAAACACAACCTTGTTTGTACAAATTGATTTAACATTTCTACCACCCTATTTGAGTTGGCTAAGCCAGTAAATGCACGTAAGCGCAGAACCAATTCAAGCCAGTTTGCCTGACGACCATAGAGCGTTGGAACCACCTGATCCCATCCCGAACTCAGTAGTGAAACGACGTATCGCCGATGGTAGTGTGGGGTCTCCCCATGTGAGAGTAGGTCATCGTCAGGCTCCAATTTAAAAAGGGCTGCCCGAAAGGGTGGCCCTTTTTTTCGTCTGGATACATTGATCGATCTGCTCATGGTCCCTCGCCGCCGGGTTTCATCTGATACTTGGTGATCAGCGATTTGACGCTCGATAGAGCGATCCGAAGGCTATCGCAGAGCAGGTCATGCCCAAAACGCTGCGCGGGGCTGACTCTTAAATTCAACGTCAACCCGGCAAAGTTGTCTCTGGCAGTGTTTTCCACACCGCTGCGGTGGTCGAGGGCTTGCAACGAAAGCCAGTTCGAATGAAGAAACTACCAACTTTTCCACATTAAAGCGTTACTCCATCAACTAGTGTTGATGGCAAGAACGTCATTTAGCCAGATCAGATGTTTTTAACTATTTGGTACGATTCCATAATCCCGGAATGCGGCGTAGACTTGCCGATCAGTATATGAGTTTAACGTCTTTTTAAGCCGTGCCTTGAAATACGGCCTTAGCCGTTAGGGTTTAGCTAGCTTGGGCGTATCCAGTACTCTTTACCCCATATAAAGATTTCTGG
This sequence comes from Porticoccaceae bacterium, assembly GCA_041571855.1. Classification (GTDB taxonomy): domain Bacteria; phylum Pseudomonadota; class Gammaproteobacteria; order Pseudomonadales; family Porticoccaceae; genus JACKOF01. The sequence continues at coordinate 3,072 of JBFFTH010000163.1, read as the reverse complement.
GTGCAGTTGATTCTGCTAGACAATAATTTTTATTTTCAGCTAACAGCTTAGGATGTTATGTATAACCTCCCTGCTTCATCAAATGCTGGGCTATGGAAGTAGCTCTTTTCTATTTCATAATTGGTGCCATTGCCGGCACGATTGGCGGACTGTTCGGCGTTGGCGGCGGTGTGATTGTTGTTCCAGCATTAATCCTGGCTTTTACAGCCCAGGGTTTTTCTCCGGACGTTTTGACCCACATGGCGGTAGCAACGTCGCTGGCTGCGATGGTGGTTACATCGACTTCATCCGCCTGGGCGCACTACAGGCTCAACCATGTGCGCTGGGACCTGTTGATGTTCCTCGCGGCAGGTGTTGCGGTTGGCGCATTTTTTGGTGTCGCCGGTTCGCTGCGGATGCGGGGTGAATGGATCCAGGTCGCCTTTGGCTGTTATTTGCTATTTATCGCTGCCCGGGTGCTGTTCAAGAAGCAGCCGCAACAGGGTCGGCAAATGCCCCCACGCTGGTTTGTCTCTATTGTCGGCGCCGTCATCGGTGGCATCTCAATGATCTTTGGTATCGGAGGTGGCAGTATGACGGTGCCTTTTTTGCTGCGCTACCAGCTTCCCTCACAGGTGGCCGTTGGTAGCTCGGCGGTCCTCGGCGTCCCTATCGCGCTGCTGGGCGGGATACTCTATGCCCTGCAGAACCCGGGAGTCCTGCCAATGCCTGATCATACCCTGGGATATGTGTCTGTTCCGGCCTTTCTGGGCCTGGCGATCGCCAGCATTCCCTCCGCAAGATTCGGTGCAACTATTGCAAAAAAACTGCCCGAGCAAAGCCTGAAGAAAGCATTTGGCATTTTCGGCCTTTGTATGGGGTTGTTTCTACTGCTGAGAAACCTGGGATAATCGATGTCAGAGCTGCAATTGATCGCCTTGCTGGGAGATGGCAAATTCCACTCCGGAGCCGAACTGGGTCGATCGCTGGGTATATCCAGGGCGGCGATCTGGAAACAGATCAACAAACTCACTGAGATGGGAGTGGATGTGGAAGCCGGCAAGGGCCGGGGTTATCGAATCCCCGGTGGTATCTGCCTGCTGGATCGGTCAGAGATTCTGCAGCAGCTGTCGCCAGAATCCTCTGGCTTGCTGTCAACGCTGAGCATCGAGCAATCAGTTTCATCGACCAATGTGCTTCTTCGCCAGTGTGCCGAAAAACAAAATGCGTCGGGTAATGTGATTATTGCCGAGCAACAGACCGCTGGTCGTGGCCGCAGGGGGCGTAAATGGGTCAGTCCCTACGGCCGTAATATTTATCTTTCCCTGTGCTGGGGCTTTGAAGGTGGCGTGGCTGTCATCGATGGCCTTAGCCTGGCGGTAGGTGTCGCGGTGCGCCGGGCGTTGAGACGCTGCGGGGTTCGCAAGGTCAGGTTGAAATGGCCCAATGATGTGCTCTGGCAGGATAAAAAACTGGCCGGTATCTTGCTGGAGATCGTCGGTGATCCGGCGGGCTATTGCCAGGTGATTATCGGTATAGGGATCAACGTTGATATGCGCGAGCAGGAAGCCACAGAGGTGGATCAGGCCTGGGCCAGCATCAACCGCATAGTTGAAGAACCGGTGGCCCGGAGTGCGTTGGCCGGATGCGTGCTCGATGAATTGTTGCAGGTTGTTAGCGAGTTTGAGCGGGAAGGGTTTTCAGCCTATCGCCGGGAGTGGATGAAATATGATGCCTATGCAGATAAGGAGGTCACTTTGAAGACGGTTACCCAGGAAACCCGGGGTGTGGCCAGGGGTATCTCAAAAACCGGGGCAATCAGGCTCGAAGTGGATGGCGCTATTAACACTTTTTCCGGCGGAGAAATCAGTATGCGCGAAGCCTCTCAGGGGCAGAGCCATGATTCTTGAGATAGATGCCGGCAACAGCCGGATCAAGTGGCGATTCCTGCGCAATGGGAAAAATATCGGCCACGGTGTTCTACTCACCCGCGATATTGACGAACTTGGCGCGGATGTTGAATCGATTGGAGTTCCGCGCCTGATCAGGCTTTCCACAGTGGCCGGCAGCCAGGTATCACTGGCAATTTCGGCGCTTTCGCAAAAGTGGGGCTGCGAACTTTTTTCTGCAAAGACAACAACCTGTGAGGCCGGGGTGCTCTGTGGCTACCGCGATCCCTCGACAATGGGTGTAGATCGCTGGCTGGCCATGATCTCGGCCTATCACCGCATTGGCGGGGCCTGTGTAGTAGTCGATGCCGGCAGCGCGATTACAGTGGACGTGGTGTCGGATAAGGGTATGCACCAGGGCGGCTATATTCTTCCCGGGTTGGGACTGATGAGAGAATCCCTCAGGCTTGGAACCAGTGATGTCAGGGTCGCGAGCATTACAAAAGCTGATGTTTCTTTGGGTTTAAGTACCGAGGAGGCTGTCAATCATGGTGCCTTGCGAATGATTGTATGCCTGATTGAATCCGTGGCAGAAGAAACGGGTGCAGTGCCGGCAAGGGTCGTTCTAACGGGTGGTGATGCCGGCTGTTTAGAGCCGCTGCTGGCCGTTGATGTTGAAGTCGTGCCCGACCTTGTGCTGGATGGCCTTGGGCTGGTGGCAGGGCAATAGGAGTTTCAACTAGGGTGCGCTGGATTTTTTATCTGTTAGTGCTTGCGAATGGGCTGGCGTGGTACTGGTTCTCCAGCGAGGCGGCCCAGCGCGCCTGGAAGGCGGAGGCGATCAAACCGGCTCCAATCGATGTGAGCGATACTCTTCCCGGGCTGGTGATGCTCAGTGAAGTACCCGACGCCGACCTGGTTCCGAGGTACACAGATACAGCTGAAAGTGCCCAAGTGCCTGTTGATGAAGAAACAGTTGCCGGGGTGATGCCGGAAGATCGAGCCGGTCAGCTTGTAGAAGAACTGACGGCACGTGAAGTGGCAGAAGAGCCAGAAAACACGGAAGGCACGGAAGTAGCGGAAGTAGCGGAAGTAGCGGAAGTAGCGGAAGTAGCGGAAGTAGCGGAAGTAGCGGAAGTAGCGGAAGTAGCGGAAGTAGCGGAAGTAGCGGAAGTAGCGGAAGTAGCGGAAGTAGCGGAAGTAG
>JBFFTH010000162.1:0-4104 GCA_041571855.1 Porticoccaceae bacterium | reverse complement strand
GTCGGTGGCCCGGCCAATCAGCTCTGAGTGATCAGCCTTGGGCTCCCGCCTGCTCTCACCCGGGTGTTTGTCGCCCGTCGCGCCGCTGGCGGCTGAACGCCTGCTTGTTTCCGCCGATGCCGGTTGCGCCAGCTGCGAAGTCATGAATAGCCTGTTTGCGGGGTGAGGTGTGAGCGCAAGCGCAGTTAACTCCCGCCATCCGATTATCGATGCACAGCGCCCCCTGATTATGGGGGTGCTCAATATTACCCCCGATTCCTTTTCCGACGGCGGCGCACTGTTTCAGCACCATAAGCCGGGACGTGACCTGATACTTTCCCGCGTCGAACAGATGCTGGCGGAGGGTGCTGATGTCGTTGATGTCGGCGGTGAATCCACCCGGCCCGGCGCTGCCACGGTATCAGAGCAGGAAGAGCTTGACCGGGTGGTACCGGTGGTGGAGATGATCCGGCGGCATTTCGATGCGACGGTTTCGGTTGATACCAGTACAGCTGCGGTGATGACCGAGTCGGTTGCCGCCGGTGCCGCGATGATTAACGATGTGCGCGCCCTGCGCCGCAAGGGCGCCCTGCAGGCGGCCGCAGCCACGGCTGTGCCGGTCTGCCTGATGCATATGGCCGGTGAGCCCGGAACCATGCAGAAAAATCCCCGTTATGATGATGTTTTGGCAACTGTGAAGCAGTTTCTCCTCGAGCGCGCTGCCGCCTGCGAAGCGGCGGGGATTGGCCGCTCAAGCATAATCCTCGACCCCGGCTTTGGTTTCGGCAAGACCCTTGAGCATAACCTCAGCCTGTTCAGGGGACTGCCGGAGCTTGCAGCCACCGGCTACCCGCTGTTGGTCGGGGTATCGCGTAAATCAATGATTGGCGCTATCCTGAACAGGGAAGTAGACCAGAGAGTTTACGGTAGCGTGGCGCTGGCGTTGATGGCAGTGCAGAGCGGTGCGAGGATTGTCCGGGTTCACGATGTGGCAGCAACCCGCGATGTATTACAAATGTGGTCGGCGGTGGCACAGGCAGGCAATTGAGGAGATCTCCATGGCAAGACGGTATTTCGGCACAGATGGCATTCGGGGGCGCGTAGGCGAGGCGCCGATCACGGTAGATTTCGTGCTCAAGCTCGGCTGGGCTGCGGGCAAGGTTCTGACCGCGCAAACGGAAGGTAAAAAGCGGGTGCTGATTGGCAAGGATACACGGGTATCGGGCTACATGTTTGAATCGGCACTCGAGGCCGGCCTGATTGCGGCTGGCGTTGATGTGCTGATGCTGGGGCCGATGCCGACGCCAGCCATTGCCTACCTGACACGGGCTTTTCGAGCCTCGGCGGGGATTGTGATCAGTGCCTCTCACAATTCCTTTGGTGATAACGGTATCAAGTTTTTTGCCGGTGACGGCTATAAACTGCCAGACAGTGTTGAGCAAGAGATAGAGGCATTGCTGGACCAGCCCTTAATTACCAACAGCTCTGAAAACCTGGGTAAAGCCCAACGGGTTCCCGACGCCGGCGGGCGATATATCGAGTTTTGCAAGGGCACGTTGCCGAGTGGCTTTAGCCTGAATGGGATGCATATTGTTCTGGATTGCGCAAATGGCGCCACCTATGACGTTGGCCCAAAGGTATTCCGGGAGCTGGGCGCGAAGGTCAACGTCATCGCTGCCTCACCCGATGGCTTCAATATCAACAGGGAGTGTGGCTCGACCCACATGGAAAATATCTGTCGTGCAGTTACGCAACTGCAGGCGGATATCGGCATTGCCTTTGATGGCGACGCAGACAGGGTGCTTTTTGTCGACGACCAGGGCGAAGTGGTCGATGGTGACGAACTGCTGTTTGTCATTGCGGCCCATCGCAAACAGAGCGGGAGTGGTTGCAATGGTGTTGCCGGCACCCTGATGACCAATCTGGGCATGGAGCTGGCACTGAGAGAGCTGGAGATTCCATTTGCGCGTACCAAGGTTGGTGACCGTTATGTGGTGGAGGCTATGCGTGAAAATGGCTGGACTCTGGGCGGGGAAAGCTCAGGCCACATTCTTTGCAGTGATCTGAACACTACCGGGGACGCCGTCGTGTCAGCGCTGCAGGTCTTGCTCGCCGTCGTTGAAAGTGGAAAAAGTCTGCGGGAACTGAAAGCCGGCATGAAAAAATTCCCTCAGCAAATGATTAACGTAAGTCTCGCTCAGAAAACAGACCTCAGCGGTAATGCCGCCGTCAATGAGGCCGTAGAGGCGGCGGAGGAAAGGCTTGCGGGTCGAGGCCGGGTGTTGCTCAGGCCCTCGGGTACGGAGCCCGTAATTCGTGTCATGGTTGAAGGCGAGGACGGGGAACTGGTGGCAGAACTGGCGCAGCAAATCGCCGACGTCGTTGCTGCTGAAGTCTGAAGAATATTGACTGTTATGGCGCTCCGGTAAAGGGCGTAAACCGGGTGCGTCGCCAGCTTGTATGTTCTGGCTATCTCCTATAAGATTGCGCCCCTTTCGCGGTACCGCCCAGCGGGTGGCAGGGAGTCGAAAAAATGCGCAAGCCTCTGGTTGCAGGAAACTGGAAGATGAACGGCAGCAAAGCCTCTGTTTCTGAGCTGCTGTCAGGCTTGATTGGCGGAAACGCTACGGTTGAGGTGGCAGTATTTCCTCCCTATGTTCTGCTGGCGCAGGTCGCCGATGAAATCGCTGGCAAGGACATCGTCTACGGCGCGCAAAATGTTTCGGAACACGAGTCAGGTGCCTACACCGGCGAAGTGTCCGGCAGCATGCTCCGTGAACAGGGTTGCAAATATGTAATCGTCGGGCATTCCGAGCGTCGCAGCATCTACGGAGAGAGCAGTGAACAGGTGGCGGCAAAGTTTGTCGCCGCTCAGAAAGCAGGCTTGATCCCGGTGCTCTGTGTGGGCGAAACCCTGGAACAGCGGGAAGCCGGTGAAACCCAGCGGGTGGTTGCCGAGCAGCTTCAGGCAGTGATTGACATGGCCGGGCTGGACGCGGTTTGCAGTGCAGTCGTTGCCTATGAACCTGTCTGGGCTATTGGCACCGGCAAAACGGCGTCACCGGAGCAGGCGCAGGATGTACATCAGGCGATTCGCCAGCAGCTTGGTGACGAGGGTGCAAAAACACGTATTTTGTACGGTGGCAGCGTCAATGCCGCCAATGCGGCGGAATTGTTCGCCAAGCCCGATATTGACGGCGGCCTTGTGGGCGGTGCGTCATTGAAGGCGGGTGACTTTAACGAGATTTGTAAACAGGCTGAATAATTCAGATGGAAAAAATTGTTCTCATCATTCACGTCCTGACAGCACTTGCCATTATCGGCATGATTTTGCTGCAGCAGGGCAAAGGCGCAGAGGCCGGAGCATCTTTTGGCTCTGGCGCCTCCCAAACCATGTTTGGCAGTGCCGGCAGCTGGAACTTTTTCAGCAAGGTAACAGCGATTCTGGCAACTATCTTCTTTGTCACCAGTTTTGGTCTGGCTATCATTGCCAAAAACAAATCCGGTGTAGATAGTATCCTTCTGCCGGAGATGGAAATCATAGAAGCTCCTCTGAATGGGGCAATGATTGATGAAATTCCTGTCGCGGAAGACGATCTTCCTGCTGCGCCAGCTGAATCGTACGGAGATATCCCAGCAGTCGACCCTGTCGAGTAAGTAACAATCTATTTGCCCAGGTGGTGGAATTGGTAGACACGCTATCTTGAGGGGGTAGTGACGCAAGTCGTGCGGGTTCAAGTCCCGCCCTGGGCACCATCTTAAAATCCAGATTAGTCTGGTAAAGACAAAAAAGCCCCTTAAACAGGGGCTTTTTTTGTGCCAGAAATGTACGTAGAACTCCATATTTGCCTGCTGGCATCCTGGTTGTATGGAGCTTCAATATCGCATTGGCTGCAAGGGCAAACGCGTTTACTAAACTCTTGGCAACTACTCTTCAGCCACATCTGCAGAAACCCTGTCAAAAACGACAGCAACAGACCTGTCTGGTAAGTCATCAAAGGAGAGGTTGTTGACGCCCCTTCCAGCTTCCAGCTAGGCTTCTATGCGACAATAGGTTTTGGCAATGGCAATGTTGGTGTCATTCAAGAGTTTCCCGCGAAAAATGGCTTCGTTATGGAAGTAGGC
>JBFFTH010000161.1:0-4143 GCA_041571855.1 Porticoccaceae bacterium | reverse complement strand
GCAGCTCTTGATAATACTCGCTGCCGCCCGGGCGACGGGTGAGCTAGTTGCCGCGGTGGGAGTGCCCACGGTCATCGGAGAACTGCTGGCAGGCATTATCATTGGCCCGAGCCTGCTTGGCTGGGTAGAACCCAATGGCCTCTTGCAGGTGCTCGCTGAGGTGGGCGTTATCCTGCTCCTTTTCGAGGTGGGGATTGAAACCGATACGGGCAAGCTGCTGGCTTCTGGTCGTAAGGCTTTCACAGTGGCGATCGGTGGCTTTGTCATGCCCTTGGTGATCGGTTTTGTGACAGCCCACTATTTGTTTGAACTCTCTATTCTGGTATCGCTCTTTGTGGGCGGGACTCTCACTGCCACCAGCATAGGTATAACTGTTCGAACTCTGGTTGATGTTCACCGTCACGACAGTCCAGAGGGGCAGATAACCCTCGGGGCAGCGGTGCTGGATGATTTGTTTGGCGTGGTGCTTCTGGCAATCCTCTACGAGTTTTCAATTTCCGGTGAAGTGAACTGGATTAATGCCGGTAAAGTGCTGGCCTATATCAGTGTTTTTTTCCTGATGGCTCCGATCCTGGCGAGATTTATGTCCAATATCATCGACAGGCTGGACCAGAAAATCGACAATCCCGGCCTGATCCCTGTCACCATTGTCTCATTGGTATTATTTTTTGCCTGGCTGGCGGAATTGTTTGGCGCGCCGGAACTGCTGGGCGGATTTGCCGCTGGCTTGGCCCTTTCCCGCCGTTTTTTCCTGCCTTTCGGCCTGGCGGTGGAAACCGATACCGACTTTGCGTTGAGAGTTGAAAGCCAGATGAAGCCGATCGTGCAGCTATTTACACCAATCTTCTTTGTGGTTGTCGGGCTGTCCCTGGACCTTCGCCAGATTGACTGGAATTCGTGGTTCTTCTGGAGCTTCTCTCTGATCTTGTTTGTGGTTGCTATCGTTACCAAGTTTACCGGCGCCTTGCTGATCCACGAGCCACTGCCACGACGCATTATTGTGGGCATGGCCATGGTGCCGAGAGGGGAGGTCGGCTTGGTTTTCGCCGGTCTCGGCATTGCTGCTGGTGTCTTTAATAACGATGTCTACACGGCCCTAATCATGGTAATTGCCTACACAACGCTGCTTTCCCCTTTTATGATCAAGCTCTGTTACCGACTATTCGGCAGTCGTCTGGGGGTATAGCAGCTAAGAAATCAATCTTTTATGGTCCGATCTTCATATGCTGGTTTTCACCGGCGAGATGGATCAGAAGTAAAGCCTGATGGCTGGCATACGCCAGCAATGGAGTCACAAGTTATCGGCAGCGCAGCTATACTTGGGCCAAGCTCGGTATTAAGATAGCCGCCCGCTTGTAAATCAACGGTTGATGATGGAAATTTTTAAAGCGTTTACCTTCGAAGCTGCTCACCTCCTCCCCAATGTCCCCGAGGGCCACAAGTGCGGTCGGCTGCACGGCCACTCTTACACTGCGGTTATTTATCTAGAAGGTGAAGTTGGCAGCGAAACGGGCTGGGTGATGGATTTCGGTGACCTGAAAGAACACTTTAAACCCGTTTATGATCAACTGGATCACTACTATCTGAATGACATCGAAGGGCTGGAAAACCCCACCAGCGAGAACATAGCCCGCTGGATCTGGCAACAAATGAAGCCGACCCTGCCTTTGCTCAGCAAAGTAGAAATCCGCGAAACCTGCACCAGCGGGGCAATCTACAGCGGAAATTAGCCCCCGAGAATGTTCCTCAGCGCGGGCTCCAGCTCCGGATATTCAAACTTGAAGCCCGACTCCAGAGCCTTGCGGGGATAGACCCGTTGACCGCTTAACAGCAGTTCTTCAGCCATTTCCCCAAATATCCCCCGTGCCACCGCTGCCGGCATGGCAAAAAATGTCGGTCTGCCCAGCACGGAACCTAGCGTCCTGGTAAATACCTGGTTGGTCACGGGTTCCGGTGCCGTACCGTTAACCTGGTTGGTGATATCCGGGTTCTGGATGCAGTGGAAAATCAGGGCGACGTAATCGTCAATGTGAATCCAGGACATCCACTGGTTACCAGAACCCAGCTTGCCGCCCAGGCCTAGTCGAAACGGGGGCAGCATTTTAGCCAGCGCACCCTCCTGGCTGTCCAACACCACTCCTGTGCGGATAAAACAGACGCGAGTACCAAGGGATGCAAATCTCTTCGCCTGGTCTTCCCACGCCTGGCAGAGTTTGTGGGAGAAGCCCTGGTTGCCACGCGCTGATTCGTCGAGCTTTTTGTCAGACTGTGCACCGTAGAAGCCAATAGCAGAACCGCTGACCAGAATCTTGGGTGCTGTTTTCTGTTTTTCAAAGAAGGTATATAAATCCTTTGTGAAACCGACCCGGCTATCATAAAAGGCCTGCTTCCGCCGCTCATTCCAGCGGCCCTCGGCCAGAGATTCTCCCGCCATATTGACGATAATCTCAATACCTGCGGGATCCTCGATGTCATCCAGTGATTCATAAATTTTAATTTCGGCAGGAAGTTTTTTTTCTGCTTTTGCCGCATTACGGGTCAAGACAGAAATCCCGTAGCCCAGTTCCAACCCTCTCTTGCAAATGTGGGAGCCAAGAAACCCTGTTCCCCCGGTAACCAGTATCTGTTTCCCCGACATAGATCCCCCTTGCCTTGTGTCCGGTTAGAATTTCGAAAAAACTATAATTACTATTTTTGCGGAATTTTTATGCCGAGCTTCTCCTCCGCAGCTGCCGTCAATGCCTCGTCGAGTGGTGGCGGGGTGATATCTATGCCCCTTTCCAGTTCATCAGCGATGACCTGCAGTGTTTCAACCCTCGCGTACCATTTGTAGTTCCCTGCAATAATGTGCCAGGGAGCAGCAACCGTCGAGGTTTTCTTGAACATCTTGTTGTAGGCCTTGTGATACTCTCCCCACCTTTCTCTATTGCGGAGATCCTCTTCGGTCAGTTTCCATCGTTTGATAGGGTTCCTGAGCCGCATATCGAAGCGTTTGAGTTGCTCCTCCGGTGTAATGTGAAGAAAAACTTTCACAAATCTGACGCCGTCATCCATCAGCAGGTTTTCATACCAGTTGATCTCGTGGTAGGCACGCTGCCATTCCTGCTTGGTGGCGAAGCCCTCAATTCGCTCGACCAGCACACGGCCGTAGTAGGAGCGGTCAAAAATTGAAAGACAACCGTGACAAGGATTGCGGTAGGCAAAACGCCACAGGTAATGGCGCTTTCTCTCGACCTCATTGGGCGCGGAAATTGGATGAACGTTATAGCCGCGCGGGTCCATTCTCTCCGTCAGCCGCCTGATGGCGCCCCCTTTACCGGAGGCGTCCCAGCCCTCAAAGACGATGATTGCTCTTCGACCCTCTCGATAATAGGCCTGCTGGATTGCCATCAGCCGCTTTTGCAGTTTTGGCAATCTTGACTGGTAGTCTTCCTCGGTGAGCTTGGCGCTCATGTCCAGTTCTTCCAGCCTTGGCGGAATCTGTTTCAGGTGTATTTTTGAAGGTTTAGTCCCCATAACCTGCAGTCCCCCTACAAGGCTGTTTCAGCAACACCATTACAGTCTAGCGTCTGGGTTGTCAGGTTCAAGACGAAACCGGCGCCTAAACCAGGAGCAGGGTCAAGTTTATCGAACAGAGCGCTAGAGCAGGAAAGGGTATAAGCAGGCTGGAAAATCAGCTTTTCAGGTCAGCATCGTTTCAAGAAGGCGCTGTTATGCCCGGTTTCGGCAGTAGTTATCAGGGGCGCAAAAAAACCCGCCATAGGGCGGGTTTTTTAATCTGGTACGACCGAGTGGACTCGAACCACCGACCCCCACCATGTCAAGGTGGTGCTCTAACCAGCTGAGCTACGGTCGTATATCTTTGAGGGCGCGTAATTTACCAGCGAAATCATCAGATAACAAGGCCCAAAGCGATTCTGCTAATTATCACCTTGCAGCTTGTCTATCAGCGCTGCCAGGCGCCCCGTTCCTGCCAGTGATCTCTGGTTCAGAGCAGGGGGTAACGGTGACCCGGAGCCTGGTTCAGGATACCGCTTCCGGGCTGGCCTGGAGGCGTGCGATCTCATCACGAATTTTTGCGGCCTCTTCAAACTCAAGGTTTTTTGCACATTCGAACATCCGGTCTTCCAGCAGGCTGATCTG
>JBFFTH010000160.1:0-4188 GCA_041571855.1 Porticoccaceae bacterium | reverse complement strand
GGCCTCCATCTGGAGCGGAAGGGCCTGTAACAGAAAACCGCCGGCTTTCTGCCGGTCGGCTCTGAGCCACAGCCGGGTTGGCAATTGTTCCGAACGTTCGAAATAGGTTTCGAGGCACCTTGCGAGCGAGTCATCATCAAGCGCAACAATACCCTGGTAACGCTCGCCCCGAGCGGGGGCTATGGTAAGCGTGAGGTGTCCATCCCCGAGGAGTTCGCGCAGGGTGCTGTTTTCAGGGTACGTTACCAGCTTGTCGAATTGTGCCAGTCCACGCAGATCGTGATGCCGGGTGCAATCCGCCATGATCATTGACAGCGGGCCGTTACCCCGGGCCTGCAGAGTAATGACGCCATCAAATTTGAGGGTGGTGCTGAGCAGGCCGACAGCGGCCAGTAATTCTCCCATCAGGATTTCAATAGCTCTCGGGTAATCATGGCCCTGGATCACCTGCTGGTAGCTCTCTTGCAGTGTGACGATAATGCCGCGTATATCGGATTTTTCAAAAATGAAACGATGTATAAGGTCGCTGTCAGTCATTGAAATTAACATCGGGCCAAAAAGGGGGGGGCAATTTAGGTGACTTTTGCTGGCTTGTCCAGTACCCCGGCTGGGCCATCAGGGACTGGACTTGCGCTGAAAGCGATGTATTTGCCGCCGCTGTTTTTTGTTCGGCGCTCTCGGTGGCGCTCGATAGGCCTCGCTGGCCACTCGTCTTTCTTCTTTGCGCTGCAGGCGCATGGCTGTACTTTCCGGGGTCTCCAGATAGAGACTGGCAGCCTCGCTGGCGCTGCGGCGCTGCCCCGAGAGCCCGGTGACAATCACTGTTTTTTCGTCCCAGCCAGTTTGCACGGTTATTTTTGTATCGAGACAGACTTCTCTGGAACATTTCACGCGGTTTCCATCAATGGTGACTTTCCCGTTCTGGATGGCGGCTTTGGCCAGCGCCCGCGTTTTGTAGAATCTGGCGGCCCAGAGCCACTTGTCAAGTCTCAGCTTTTCGTTCATCAGCTGCTTGCTCGGGTTGTGGAAAGATTTCGTTAAAGTGGGTAATGCTAGGATGGCTGACGGACGATCGTGGTTCCATTTTGCTGTCGGGTTGCCGGATGCCAATGATGGTGTCGATACCAAATCGCCGCGCTGCGTCGAGAATTTCCTCCGAATCATCAATAAAGAGGGTTTTCGCCGGATTGAAGTGAACCTCGCTCTGTAACTGCTGCCAGAATTTTGGCGACTCTTTGGGGAAACCAAAGGTGTGGGATGAGATTATCTGGTCGAGTAATCCGCCAATACCGGTGACGGCCAGCTTAAGCCGCAGGCTGTTGGGATGGGCATTGGTCACCAGAACGCGCTGTTTGCCAGTTTCACCAAGTTGTCGTAAAAACTCCCTGACGAAGGGCCGCTCCTGAATCAGGTGCTGAATCTCCTCCTTCAGTTCCTCAATATTTACAGAAAGCTCCGCCGACCAGTATTCGAGGCAGTACCAGTCAAGGGTTCCGCGCTTTTCGTTGAACCTTTGGTGCAACTCGGCAGTTGCCTTGTCCGGGCAGAGGTTGTGGTGTTCCGCGTAGCGCCGAGGCAGGTGTGTGAGCCAGAAAAAATTATCGAAGTGGAGGTCGAGCAGGGTTCCATCCATATCCAGCAATACAGTTTCTATGTGATTCCAGTTGATATTCACGGCTATAATGATCGCTCTTGAGCTGACTTGGAAAGTTGATCAGTATGCCTGTATCGGTTCCGTGGTTGAAGTCAGTGTTACAGGGTGAATGAGGAGCGAGTAGTTAATGGAACAGGTTTCAGGACAGCGAATAGACATGTCTTTACTGGAAGCGGTGATCGCGCTGTCACGCGACGCGGGAGAGGCCATTTTGGCGGTTTACAATCGTTCAGAGGGTTTTGAGGTTGAAAAAAAGGGCGATCAGTCGCCATTAACCGAGGCGGATCTGGCCGCACACGGGGTCATCTGCCCCGGTCTCGAGAAACTATTGCCCGGGGTGCCGGTACTGTCAGAGGAGTCAGAGATTCCGCCCTACGATGAACGCGCGCTCTGGCACCGTTACTGGATTGTTGACCCGCTGGATGGCACGAAAGAGTTCATTCGCCGCAATGGCGAATTTACCGTGAATATCGCCCTGATCGAGGACGGTGTGCCGGTGATGGGTGTCGTCTATGTGCCGGTTACAGGTATCACTTACGCCGGTTTTCTGGGTGTCGGGGCCTTTAAATACACCGATCAGGGTCGTGAGTCGATTGCAGTTCGTTCAATGGCTGCGCGTGAACAGGCCGGCGAGCCGGTAATGGTGGTTGCCAGCCGCAGTCATGGTGCCGATGCTGTCGATAAAATGCTGGCAAAAATTGCCAGGTCGCTGGGCGAGGTAGAAACCAGAAATATGGGAAGCTCGCTGAAGTTATGCCTGGTCGCTGAAGGCTCTGCTGACCTCTATCCCCGATTGGCACCTACCTGTGAATGGGATACGGCAGCCGCCCAGGCAGTGGTGGAAGCCGCTGGTGGCAGGGTGCTGGACGACGAGCTTCGCGAACTGCGTTACAACACCAAGTCAGACTTGCTCAATCCGTTCTTCTATGTCATTGGAGATACAGGATTTGACTGGGCCAAGCTGTTGCCCTAGAAGATATCTTCCGGCAGAACTGAGCCTTCTTCCTGGTAAAAACTGCCGTTGGTCTCAGCCTTAAGCGGCGGTACGTCTTCTTGTTTGAAAACCTCGAAGATCGCATCAGTATCGCTGGCCCGGGATCTTTCACCCGTGTTCGGGTTGATTTTGACCGTTACCAGGCCGTCGGGTTGGGGGATAAACCTTTCTTCCTTGCCGGCCAGGGCTATGCTCATAAAGTCTATCCATATCGGCAGTGCTGCGGAACCGCCGTACTCATTGCGTCCCAGCAGCTTATTGTCGTCAAAACCGAGCCAGGCAGTTGCCACAATATGCGGGCTATACCCTGAAAACCAGGCATCGCGAGGTCCGTTTGTGGTACCAGTCTTGCCAGCGATGTCCCCTCTGTTGAGGCTCTGGGCTTTTTTGGCCGTCCCGCGTCTTACGACATCCTTTAGTATCGAGTCGATGATGTAGGCTGTTCGTTCGTCAATAATTCTCGTTGCCCTTGGCGGTTCTGCGAGTAAGGGCACAGCTTCGCTCTCCGCTGATTGGTTCTCCTCGAGGTCCAGGGCAGAGAGCAGGTCATCTGGCAGGGCCTGGTTTTCTGCGCCGGTTTCCGGAAGGGTGGCATCTGCCTCCTTGCCTGTTTCGCAATCGCGACAAACAGTCGGGGGGTATGCCTTGTAGACCAGTTGTCCCGAGTAATCCCTGATTTCATCAATAATAAAAGGCTCAACCCGGAAGCCGCCATTGGCGAAGCTTGCGTAGCCGGTGACAATTTTTAGCGGCGTAGTGGCGTGACTGCCCAGAATCAGGGATAAGTCTCGGGGAAGGGTCGAGGGCGGAAAACCAAATCGCTCAAGACCCTGTACCGCTTTATTTACCCCAATAGCACGCAGGACCCTGATGGAAACAAGGTTTCTGGACAAATAAAGCGCCTTTCGCAGACGAGTGGGGCCATAGAACTTGCCGCTGTCATTCTCCGGGCGCCAGAAGCTCTCAAGTTGTGCATCCTTGAAGACGACGGGCGCATCGTTAATCATGCTGGCCGGGGTGAAACCATTTTCCAGCGCGGTTGTGTAGATGAACGGCTTGAAGTTTGAGCCGGGTTGGCGCATGGCCTGGGTGACCCGGTTGAACTTGCTCTTGTAGAAATCGAAACCGCCAACCAGCGCCTGAATCGCACCATTTTCGGGGTTCAGTGCGACTAAGGCGGCCTCTGCCTCGGGTAGCTGCGATAATATGAAACGGTTGTCGGCTTTTATTTCGACCCGGATCAAGTCGCCAGCCCTGAAAATGTCCTGAGCAGTCTTGATAGGGGCCGATTTCCGGCTTGGGGAAATATACTTTCTCAGTCCCTTGAGGCCGCTTTCCCAGTCAATGACAGCGGTGATTCCGTCGGCTAAAACGATATCGAGGGATTTCTCATTCACAGTTGTGACTATGGCGGGGTGAAGCCCTGCATAAACAGGCGTTATAGCGAGAGTCGCAATCCAGTCCGGTTCCTCCAGGTCGCGCTTTTCCGGCCCCCGATAACCGTGGCGACTATCGTAGGCCAGTACACCCTTTTGTAAGG
>JBFFTH010000159.1:0-4198 GCA_041571855.1 Porticoccaceae bacterium | reverse complement strand
TTCGCGAGGTTGGCGTATTCTCTGAGATTCGCGCCTGGGATATCACTGAAGAAGAGATCCGCGCATTCAATCCGCGCGGCATCATTCTCTCCGGTGGTCCGGAGTCGGTGACCGGCGGCGAGGTGGCGCCGCGGGCGCCGCCGTGCGTATTTGAGATGGGGTTGCCGGTACTGGGTATCTGTTACGGCATGCAGACCATGGCCTCGCAACTGGGAGGACAGGTGGCGTCTTCCAACCTGCGCGAGTTCGGTTATGCCCAGATTGCAGTCGAGGGCGAATCGGCCCTGCTGCACGATATCAAGGATCATCTCGGCGAGAATGGCAAAGCCCTGCTCGATGTCTGGATGAGTCACGGCGACAAGGTGACCGCAATGCCGCCGGCTTTCCAGCTGCTGGCCTCCACGCCGTCGTGCCCGATTGCAGCCATGAGCTGCGAGGAAAAAAAGTTCTACGGCATCCAGTTCCACCCGGAGGTCACCCATACCCTGCAGGGTGAGCGTATCTTTGAGCATTTTGTGCTGGAAATCTGTGGTTGTCAGCGGCTGTGGACACCGGCCGGTATTATCGACGATCAGATCGCCAAGGTGCGCGAGCAGGTAGGCGAACGGAAGGTTCTGCTGGGACTGTCCGGCGGAGTTGACTCGTCCGTGGTGGCGGCACTGTTGCACAGGGCTATCGGCGACCAGTTGACCTGCGTCTTCGTCGATAACGGTCTGCTGCGCAAGAACGAGGGCGACATGGTGATGGATATGTTCGCCAAAAACATGGGGGTCAAGGTGATTCGCGCCAATGCCGAGGCGCTGTTTCTCGGCCGCCTGCACGGGGTCAGCGACCCGGAGCAAAAGCGCAAGGTGATCGGCAACACCTTTATCGACGTGTTTGATCAAGAGGCGCACAAACTGAAGGAGGTCGACTTTCTCGCCCAGGGCACCATCTACCCGGACGTGATCGAATCCGCCGCCTCCAAAACCGGCAAGGCCCACGTCATCAAATCACACCACAATGTCGGTGGCCTGCCGGAAGAGATGAAAATGGAACTGGTCGAACCATTGCGCGAGTTGTTCAAGGACGAGGTGCGAAAGATCGGTCTCGAACTCGGTCTGCCCTACGATATGGTCTACCGTCATCCGTTCCCCGGCCCCGGTCTCGGGGTTCGCATTCTCGGTGAAGTAAAAAAGGAGTACGCCAATATACTCCGCGAGGCCGACGCCATCTTTATCGAGGAATTGCACGCCGCCGGCTGGTATCACAAGACCAGCCAGGCCTTTGCCGTGTTTGTGCCGGTGAAATCTGTCGGCGTGGTCGGCGACGGTCGCCGCTACGAGTGGGTGATTGCCCTGCGCGCGGTGGAGACAATTGATTTTATGACTGCCCGCTGGGCACACTTGCCCTATGAATTGCTGGAAAAGGTCAGCAACCGCATTATCAACGAGATCGAGCACGTTTCCCGGGTGACCTACGATATCTCCAGCAAGCCGCCTGCCACCATCGAGTGGGAGTAGGCCTTAGTAACCCTCTCTCTATCAGACCGTTGACGAGTATTTGCTAGCCTTTGAAGCGCTTATGGAAGGGCAGAAGAAACAGGACAAGCGTGGCCGATGAAACGCCAATAATAGTCAACATGCAGTGCTCACAGCGAAACTACAAGGATTCTTCGTTGCGGAGAGTGGGCGGGTAGCCACTGCGAATAGAAGACTAAGTTTTCAGAGCGGTAGGCTGCCTGTTAGGCGGATTCGGTAAGTATTGCATGGTTGTCGAGGGCATCAGCAGCAACCAGGAGCTATTGGACTTACGTGAAAAGTGTGTCTATTCTTTCCATACGCGGAAATTACCTGTGGAGAGACCATGAGTCCCGATACGGATCCACACGAATCCGGCATCGAGAAAGCCCTGGCCGACAAGCTCAAGCGAGCAGAAGAGCGCGCCCGTGCGCGGGCCATTCGCGAGCGGTCGAAATTCTTCGGCCTGCAGGTGCATCCCACCGCCTCATACGAGAACGACTCACTCGGCCGTGAACCCGGCGAGAACAACTGGACGGGATTGGGCTTTGACATCCACCCCCAGGTTACCATCGCGTCCTCCTGCATTCTGGTCCTCTTTATCGTCCTGACCCTGATGTTTCAGGAAGCCTCCGCCGGGCTTTTCTCCGCGGCACTGGAGTTCATCACCAGCAAGGGCGGCTGGTTCCTCATCCTCGCCTCAAACCTGTTCATCATTGCCGCGGTCTATTTCGCCATGGGGCGCTTCGGCAGTATCCGTATCGGCGGGGCGGACGCCAGGCCGGAGTTTTCCACCGGCGCGTGGTACGCGATGCTGCTTTCGGCGGGCATGGGGATCGGCCTGATGTTCTGGAGCGTGGGGGAACCGATTACCCATTTCGGTACTCCCTCACCGATGTTCGGCGACATCGAGCCGAGCTCACCGGTCGCCGCCCAGGCCGCCATGGGAATGACCTACTTTCACTGGGGTATTCATCCCTGGGCCATTTATGCCATCGTGGGCCTCGGCCTGGCCTTCTTCGCCTATAACCGTGGCCTGCCGCTCACCATCCGCTCGATGTTCTACCCGTTACTCGGCGAGCGTATCTATGGCTTCTGGGGCAACGTGATCGATGTCCTTTCGGTGCTGGCCACCCTGGTGGGCCTTGCCACGTCCCTCGGGCTGGGGGTCCAGCAGATCAACGCCGGGCTGCATTTCCTGCTCGACGTGGAAATCAGCGTAACCACTCAGGTGACTCTCATTGTGGCAATCACCGCGGTTGCCACGCTATCCGTCATGGCAGGGCTGGACGGCGGGGTCAAACGGCTAAGCCAGGGCAATATGATTCTCGCCGGGGTGTTCTTGGTATTCCTGCTGATTGCCGGGCCCACGGTCTTCCTCCTCAGCGGTTTCACACAGAATCTTGGGTATTACCTCACCATTTTCCCCGAATTGAGTCTCTGGACGGAGACCTTCCGCGACTCCAACTGGCAGGGCGTCTGGACCGTGTTCTACTGGGCCTGGTGGATCTCCTGGTCGCCTTTCGTCGGCATGTTCATCGCTCGCATCTCGAAGGGCAGAACGGTGCGCGAGTTCATCTTCGGCGTGATTTTTATTCCCACGCTGCTTTCCTTCCTGTGGATGTCTGTGTTTGGCGGCTCTGCGCTGTTCTTGCAGGATAATGGCATGGAGGACATCTTGTCGGCGGTAAATGAGGATGTCGCCACAGCGATGTTCGTCATGCTCCAGGCACTTCCCCTGGCCGGACTACTGTGTACCGTCGCGGTCGTGCTCGTGACCGTATTCTTTGTCACCTCCTCGGATTCCGGGTCATTGGTGGTGGATAACCTGACATCCGGTGGCAAACTTGATTCGCCCACCCGGCAGCGGGTGTTCTGGGCGGTGATAGAAGGTGTGATAGCGGCGGTGCTGCTGGTGGGGGGAGGTCTCACCACGCTGCAGACCGCGGCCGTGAGCACCGGGCTGCCCTTCGCCCTCATCCTCCTGCTGGCTGTTTATTCCCAGTGGGTGGGCTTCTCTCAGGAGGCCTATGTGGAGCAGGCGGTGAAGAGGGCTGTTCGCCGGGCCGAGGAGGAGCACTTCCTGCAGCAGGTGGTCAACGATGCGGTGAGTGACAGCAATTAGGGCCTGTTTACATTATCCGAACTAACTCCGATATGGTGTTCTGGGGGCATCTGGTTGCCTTTAGCCGCAAAGGTCATGGTTTCTGCCCCAGCTGCGGCGACTTTCGTGAGCCGTGCCGCGTGATCTGCTGTTTTATCGCCTGGGTCGGACAGCTTCAGCGGTGTCGGTGAGCTAGTCAGCAATGCAATAGTTGCCTCTGGGCGGCAACGAACCCAACCATACAGTGCCGATAAATAATAATCTTATATGGTTATCGTTTTGCCTAAAAAGAATCAGGTGGGAAGGGAAAACTAAAGGATTTTTCTACTGGCTGCATTGTTATCTGCCAGCACCCTTGCCGAGGCTGCCTCGCTGCCTCTGTGCGACAGGACCAGGGATCAGATCGGGCGTAAATGGGTACTTTTTACCCGGTTTGCAAACGGTAGACTTACGCACGTCGCTCTCATTATTCTCACGCTCCAGCAATAATCGATCCCGGGTATCTCGTAGACAGACAGCCCAGGGAAAAAGTCTCCGAGGGTTCTCCTGTAATAGACGGTGCCAGATAGGATGTTGCCGCTGAACTTTCAGTGAT
>JBFFTH010000158.1:0-4217 GCA_041571855.1 Porticoccaceae bacterium | reverse complement strand
GGGGTAAACAACTGATGTTGAAGAAAAAACCATTGATCAACCTGCTAGCTGCGGCAATGTTGAGTGTTGGCTCAACCAGTGCGCTGGCAATGAACGGCAAGGGTCCGACTAACCAGTACTGGTGGCCGGAAAAACTGGACCTGCAGCAGCTTCGCGCTCACGACCCCCGCTCAAATCCCTATGGCGATGACTTCGATTACGCCGAAGCGTTCAGCAAAGTAGACATGAACGTCCTGAAAGCAGATATCGAGAAAGTTCTGACCACATCCCAGGACTGGTGGCCTGCAGACTGGGGTCACTATGGCGGCCTGATGATCAGGGCTGCCTGGCATTCGGCCGGAACCTATCGCACCCTCGATGGCCGCGGCGGCTCTGATGGTGGACAGCTGCGTCTTGAGCCACAGAACAGCTGGCCCGATAACGCCAACCTGGACAAGGCCCGGCGTCTGCTTTGGCCCGTCAAGCAAAAATACGGCCGCAGCGTCTCATGGGGAGACCTGATTATTCTTGCCGGAAATGTCTCATTGGAATCCATGGGTTTTGAAACCCTCGGCTTTTCAGGTGGCCGCGCAGACGACTGGGAATCAGATCAGGTCTACTGGGGCAAGGAAGACAAGTGGCTCGCCGCGGATGAGCGCTTTAAAGAAGGCAAACTGGAATCGCCGCTGGCTGCTGTGCAGATGGGTTTGATTTATGTCAACCCGGAAGGCCCGGGAGGCAACAATGACCCTCTCGCCGCTGCTGAACACATGCGACTGTCGTTTGGCCGTATGGCGATGAATGACGAAGAGATTGTGGCACTGGTCGCTGGCGGACATACATTGGGCAAGGCTCATGGCGCCAAGTCCGGAGATTGTGTCGGACCGGAACCGGCTGCGGCAGCTATCGAAGAACAGGGTTTCGGCTGGAAGAACAGCTGTGGCAAGGGCCATTCTGAAGACACTATGACCAGCGGTCTGGAAGGGGCCTGGACCCAAACGCCTACTGCCTGGTCGATTCTCTACCTGGACAACCTTTTCCGCTTTGACTGGAAAAAGACCAAGAGCCCTGCAGGTGCCACCCAGTGGATACCCACGGATGAGTCTGCTGCCAGCCTGGTACCGGATGCCCACGATCCCGACAAGCGCAATGCGCCGATCATGTTTACTACTGATTTGGCGCTGAAGATGGACCCCGGCTTCCGCGAGGTAGCCGAGCGTTTCTGGAAAAACCCGAAAGAGTTCGATCAGGCATTTGCTAAAGCCTGGTTCAAGCTCACTCACCGCGACCTGGGTCCTCGTACACGCTACGTCGGCAGCGAAGTTCCGGAAGAAGTATTTATCTGGCAGGATCCTGTTCCGGATGCCAGTCATCCGCTGATCAGCAGCAAAGATGCAGAAAAACTCAAGGAGAAGGTTCTCGACTCCGGGTTGTCGGTATCTGAACTGGTCAGAACTGCCTGGGCTTCTGCGGCCAGCTACCGGGGTTCCGATATGCGCGGGGGCGCAAACGGTGCACGTGTCCGTCTTGCGCCACAAAATCAGTGGCCGGTTAACAATCCGGACGAGCTGAAAAAGGTACTGGACACACTTGCAGGCATTCAGCGGGACTTTAATGAAGATTCAGGCAAAGCAAAAGTCTCTCTGGCAGACCTGATCGTGCTGGCTGGCGCTGCCGCTATCGAGAAGGCAGCCACTGATGCCGGACACGATGTGGAGGTACCCTTCAAGCCCGGCCGAACAGATGCCACGCAGGAAATGACCGATGTCGAGTCTTTCGCGGTGCTGGAGCCGACGGCTGACGCCTTCCGCAACTATTACAGCAACATGGCCTACGACTCGCCCGCTGAAATGCTGGTGGAAAAAGCCGATCTGTTGACCCTGACCGTGCCCGAAATGACCGTGCTGCTGGGCGGCATGCGCGCCCTGGATGCCAATACCGGTGGCGCCAAACACGGCGTCTTCACCGACAAGCCCGGCACCTTGAGCAATGACTTCTTTGTCAACCTGCTGGACATGTCTACCACATGGAGCAAGTCCGGCACCGAAGGCTTGTATGAGGGCAAAGACCGGGCTACTGGCAAGGTGAAATGGACTGGCACCACTGTCGACCTGGTGTTCGGCTCCAACTCTGAACTCAGGACTGTTGCAGAAGTCTATGCAGCCAATGACGGCAAGGAAAAGTTCGTCAATGACTTCGTCGCTGCCTGGACCAAGGTGATGAACCTGGACCGCTTCTAGGACTTGAGCCCCAAACCAGGAAAGGCCCGCATTTGCGGGCCTTTTTTTGTCTCAAGCTGTTTTATCGCTACCGCCAAATGCGGCGGGCAAATCCAGGTATTTGGGCAGATTGTCGTCAATATCCACTCGCCGGTCTGCATAGAAAATATGCATGGTGGGCTTAAACCAGTCTTCCGATTCAAATACCGGGGGCAGAATTGCCCGCAATTGGGGTGAACCCTTCGGCGTATTCATCACACGGGTACCACAACTGGCACAGACATGGCGAACCGCCGCACCGGGCTTATCGGTGACAGAAAACGTTTTGATATTGCCCTCGGTAATCACATTTTCCGCGGGGAAAAGTGCCGCCCCAACGAGTGGGGCCGAGCTCGCTTTCTGGCAGGAGTGACAGTGGCAGTAGAGTTGTGCCACGGGTTCTCCCTCTACAGTCACGCTGACCTCACCACATAAACAGTGTCCGCTTAAATTCATATCTAGAAGCCTCTGGTTGATTTTGGAGGTTAGTGTCTTGCGCCGTTCTTCACTCAGAATATGTCTGCTGCAAACCTGATGACCATAAACCAGGCTGCAATCGAGGAAATGGCATAGACCGAAAAACGGTGCATGACACGGTTGTAGCTACACTGGATCAGGCTGTGGAGCAGCCTGAAAAACACGAACACCCAGGCGGCATTGATGTAGGCCTTATCCACCGAACCGGTTGCAAACAACACCAGGCAGATGACATAGAAAACCACCGGCATTTCAAACAGGTTGCTGAAATTATTGCCTATATTATTCACCGTTTCCGGGATGATAGCCTTTGCCTCCTCCGGTGTTTTCAGTCGCTCCGCATCAATCTTGTTGGGCAGAAAAAACCCGAAACGGCGAACAAACATATACACCCACACGGCCAGCGTCAGTAGCAGCATCGCCACCACGGGCTGAAGAATAGCTGTCTGATCCATTGGTTTTCCCCTTGTTGTAGTTAAAGTTATTTAAGCGCTTCGGCGGAAACAATCACACCGTTATTATCCGCGTAGACGTATTCCCCGGGATTGAAGGTGACCCCGCCGAATGTGACCGGCACGTTGAGGTCGCCAATCCCCCGTTTCTCGGTTTTAAGCGGGTTACAGGCGAGGGCCTGCACCCCGAGATTCAGTTCAGCGAGAGCATCAACATCGCGCACGCAACCGAAGATCACCAGCCCTTCCCAGCCGTTTTTGACCGCATTGGCTGCGATCATGTCGCCCAGCAAAGCCCTGCGCAGTGAACCGCCGCCATCGACGACCATCACCTTGCCGCTGCCATCATTGCCGGCCTGCTCCTTCACCAGTGAATTGTCTTCATGGCATTTGACCGTCACTATTTCACCGCCAAAAGCCTCGCGGCCGCCAAAATTTACCATCATGGGTTCAAGGACACGAACCAGCTCGGGGTTATCGTCGCAAAGATCGGGCGTGGAATAAGCCATGAAATAACCTCTAGAATTTGATTGTTTGCTCAGTTCTGCCTGATACCGACGCAGTCGCCAAGCTGTTCCAGCTGCATAAACTGCAAGGGTGCCACATTATCAAAAACCACACCACCCAGTGCTCTGCCATCGCTAAGGTCAAAACCAATGCCGTGTTTTGGACAGGTGATAACCCCCTGCTGCACCCTCCCCTTGCGCAGTGAGTGGCCCGCATGGGGACAGCGAACAGGTATCAGGCGGGTTGTTTCAGCACTGTGGACCAGCAGATACTTTTCTCCCCTGATACTGAAGCAGCGGCTATACCCCTCGATCAGGTGGTCAACTTTTTCCAGTGGATGAAACAACCCTTTAACTCCAGAAGCCATTGCACAGTGATTGCCTTTTATACGTCCAGCCTCTAGGCTTGCTCACCATGTCGATTATCGAGATTGTTGATATCCCCTACACAACAAATGCCGAGCCGCTGTTTGAGCAAATTCGGGATTTGCCGAACCCTGTCTGGCTGGACAGCGGCAAGCCGCTCAGCTTGCAGGGGCGATTTG
>JBFFTH010000157.1:0-4237 GCA_041571855.1 Porticoccaceae bacterium | reverse complement strand
GGTAGTAGACCGTCTTAAATTGCCGCTGTTGACCAGAATGATGGGGCAGAGACGAAGCTGGATGCTGGTGGGCCAGTTCGGCGTTATCACGGGTTTGGTGCTGATGGTTATGATGGACCCCCAGGTTTCGCTGACCTCTCTGGCCCTTTGTGCCGTCCTGGTCGCTTTCTCATCTTCGACCCAGGATATCTCCATTGATGCCTTTCGAATTGAGTCTGCCGAGGATGAATATCAGGGGGCGATGTCGGCGACTTATATCTTCGGCTATCGCCTGGCCATGCTGGTGGCGGGCGCCGGTGCGCTTTATATCGCCGACTGGAAGGGCTGGGATGTCGCCTATTTTTCAATGGCAGCGATGATGTCGGTTGGGATAATCACTGTGCTGCTGGTCCGTGAGCCGCCACATCAAAAGCAGCCTTTGGCCGAAATGGTCGAGAAGCGCCTGGCTCACACTGCCCATGCCGACCGCGCTGGCAGCTGGCGCCGGTTGGAAGCATGGCTGCTGGCTGCTGTGGTGGCGCCATTTGTCGAATTCTTTCAGCGCAACGGGCGCTGGGCGTTGATGATCCTGGCGTTTATCGCCCTGTTCAGACTCAGCGATATCACCATGGGCATTATGGCCAACCCGTTTTATCTCGATCTGGGTTTCAGCAAGACAGATATTGCCAACATCGGCAAGGTGTTTGGCTTCTTTATGACCATCGTCGGCTCGTTTCTGGGCGGCCTGGTGGTGGTCCGCTACGGTATCTTCAAGCCGCTCTTAGCCGGCGCGACCATGGTGGCGCTGACCAACCTGCTGTTTTCCGCGCTCGCCGGAATCGGTCCCGACCTGGCCTGGCTGGCGGTGGTGATCAGTGCCGACAACCTCAGTGGTGGTTTTTCCAATGCTGCCTTCATCGCCTACCTCTCCAGCTTGACAAATCGGGCCTACACGGCGACCCAGTATGCTCTGTTCAGTTCGCTGATGACCTTGCCGGGCAAGTTTTTTAGCGGCTTTTCCGGGGTGATTGTCGATGGCTCTAGCTACCAGGTGTTCTTTATCTATGCAGCGGTGATGGGGGTGCCGGCAATCATTCTGTCCTGGGTTTTATGGCGGCACAGCCTTGCGAGGGGGCCCGGGTTTATGGGTGCCAGCCAAACTGATCCAGGTTGACGCGGCCATTGATCACTTGAATGCCCTCTTTTTCCAGTTTTGCTTGTTGGTGCCTAAAGGCTTTACTCCCTGGAGAAAAGGCAATCCTGCCGTTGGCGCGGAGCACCCGGTGCCAGGGCAGGGTGGAATCGCCGGGAATGGTTTTCAACACTGTGCCCACCCGCCTTGCGGCGCCCGGCATTCCGGCGAGTTCGGCAACCCTGCCATAGGTGACTATCCTGCCTGCCGGGATGGATGCCAGCACAGTGAAGATGGCTTGCTGCGAGTTACCTGTAACCATGCTTCATGCTAACGGCAGTTAATGGCTGCCGTCCACATGCCGGGGTTGAAATTGCTTCAACACCCCCAATCTACTGGTGTATTGAACTCCGAGGAATTGTTGTGCCGCTGTTATTGCTGTTCGTCATCATGCCGGTGCTGGAGATGTGGCTGCTGATCAAGGTCGGCCAACAGATCGGCGCTACGGCAACCATTGGTTTTGTGCTGTTAACTGCTGCAGTGGGCTTTGCGCTGTTAAGGCGACAGGGCTTTGCCACTCTGTTCCGGGCCCAGGAACGGCTCAACAGTGGTGAACTGCCGGCCCAGGAAATGGCGGAGGGCCTGATCCTTGCCATCAGTGGCGCACTCTTGTTGACGCCGGGGTTTGTGACCGATGCCATAGGCTTTGCCGGACTGACACCGGTCATCAGGCGTTACTGGGTTCGGCAGGTGATTGCCAATGTGCAGGTGACCGGCGCTTCGTCCAGTTATACCGAATACGAGGTGCGGCGACACGCTCAACCCCGCAGGCCCGATGCACATACTGGCGACCGGCATCGGCCGACGACGCTGGAGGGGGAGTACTGGCGAGAGGACCGCGGGGGAAGCGGCGCGGAAACGGACCGCGACAATAAATCGACATAAATTTCCCTTTGCTGCCCTTGAAAAAAAACTGACCGACACCAGATAGAGCACAGTTTCGGACTTTGCCGAACTGGAATTACAACAAACCGTTTAAACAGTTGGAGAAGATGCAAATGAATATTCGTCCTTTACACGACCGCGTCGTCGTTCGCCGCAAGGAAGAAGAAGAGAAAACCGCTGGCGGCATCCTGCTGCCCGGTTCTGCCAAAGAAAAGCCAAACCAGGGGGAAGTTCTGGCCGTTGGCAATGGCCGCGTACTCGACAACGGGGAAGTTCGCCCGGTTGATGTTCAGGTCGGCGACATTGTCGTGTTCGGCAAATACGCTGGCAGTGACACCATCGAAGTGGATGGCGAGGAACTGGTAATCCTCAGTGAAAGCGATATCAAAGCGGTGGTCGAAGCGTAAGGCGCTGACATCGCTTTTTAGTTTTCTGTGAATTGATAAAAGTTATAGGAAGGAAAAAATGTCTGCTAAAGATGTGAAGTTTGGTGATAACGCACGCAACCCGATGCTGGAAGGCGTGAATATTCTGGCCGATGCGGTCAAGGTGACTCTGGGGCCAAAGGGTCGCAATGTGGTTCTCGATAAGTCTTTTGGTGCGCCGACTATCACCAAGGATGGCGTGTCCGTGGCCAAGGAGATCGAACTGAAAGACAAGTTCGAAAACATGGGCGCACAAATGGTGAAAGAAGTGGCCTCAAAAGCCTCTGACGAAGCGGGTGACGGAACCACCACGGCAACCGTGCTGGCACAGTCGATAGTCAACGAAGGCCTGAAATCCGTTGCCGCCGGGATGAACCCCATGGACCTCAAGCGTGGCATCGACAAGGCTGTGATTGCTGCCGTGGCAGAAATTGCGAAAATCTCTCGCCCCTGTTCTGACAGCAAGGAAATTGCACAGGTGGGCACCATCTCGGCCAACAGTGATACCCAGGTTGGTGACATTATCGCCGAGGCGATGGAAAAAGTTGGCAAGGAAGGCGTGATCACCGTCGAGGAAGGTTCCGGCCTCGAGAATGAGCTGGATATTGTAGAAGGTATGCAGTTCGACCGTGGTTACCTTTCACCCTACTTCATCAACAACCAGGACAGCATGAATGTTGAGCAGGAAAGCCCCTTCATCCTCCTGGTCGACAAGAAAATCTCAAATATCCGCGAATTGCTGCCATTGCTGGAAGCCGTTGCCAAGTCCGGCAAGCCGCTGGTCATTATTGCTGAAGACGTTGAAGGCGAAGCGCTGGCAACACTGGTGGTGAATAACCTGCGCGGCATTGTCAAAGTTGCGGCCTGTAAGGCACCGGGTTTTGGTGACCGTCGCAAGGCGATGCTGGAAGACATTGCGATCCTTTCAGGTGGCACGGTGATTTCTGAAGAGGTTGGCCTGGATCTGGAGTCGGCGACTCTGGAGCACCTGGGTACAGCCAAGCGCGTGACCATGACCAAGGAAAACACAACCATTGTCGATGGTGCCGGAGATCACGACGCTATCGCTGCTCGTGTCAACCAGATTCGCGCCCAGATCGAGGAAACCACCTCCGACTACGACCGTGAAAAACTGCAAGAGCGCGTGGCCAAACTGGCTGGCGGTGTTGCCGTGATCAAGGTGGGTGCAGCCACGGAAGTGGAAATGAAGGAGAAGAAAGCCCGCGTGGAAGACGCACTGCACGCAACCCGCGCGGCGGTTGAAGAGGGTATTGTTCCCGGTGGCGGTGTTGCCCTGATCCGTGCGCTCCAGGCAATTGAAGGCCTTGCCGGTATCAACGATGACCAGGCAGTGGGTGTTAACATTGCGCGCCGCGCGATGGAAGCTCCGTTGCGCCAGATCGTTGAAAACGCCGGTGAAGAAGGTTCTGTGGTTGTCGACAAGGTGAAGAACGGCGAGGGCAACTTTGGTTACAATGCCGGCACCGGTGAGTATGGCGACATGATCGAGATGGGCATTCTCGATCCGGCCAAGGTGACCCGCTCCGCATTGCAGGCAGCAGGCTCTATTGCTGGTCTGATGATTACCACCGAGGCGATGGTTGCCGATGCTCCGGCTGACAGCTCTGCTCCGGCGATGCCTGACATGGGCGGCATGGGTGGTATGGGCGGCATGATGTAGTCGCGGCCCCAAGCAAATAAAAAAGGCTCCCTTGGGAGCCTTTTTTTATTTCTCGTTTACTGTCGCTGCCAGCTT
>JBFFTH010000156.1:0-4284 GCA_041571855.1 Porticoccaceae bacterium | reverse complement strand
TATCCAGGTAGGGTAGTGTTGCCCCGGAACTTGTGACAAGTTTAAGCGTGACTTTTCTCTCTCCGGTGTGCTTGTGGTTGAAGCGAAGGGCGTTGTCGACCAGGTTGTTCAGGATCTGCCCCAGGTGGACGGGGTCAAATGAAACCTGGATCTCCGCAGCGTCACTGATGATCTCAATCTCGCCAGCGTTCGACTGGTTGTCGAGATACTCTGAGCGGAAATTCTTCAGCCACTGCGGCATGAGAATTTTTTGTGTTTTCGGCGTCTTTTGCCGTGACAAATCCATTATGTTCTCGACAATCATGTTAACTCTCTGGCTGTGACGCTGGATGATACCGGTCAGCTTGCTAAACCGGTTTTCGGTATCGCTCTCCTCCAACAACTGCGATGCATGGCTGATAGCGCCCAGGGGGTTCCTGATTTCGTGGGCTATGCTGCCCGTGAGCCTGCCCAGAGATGAGAGTTTCAGTTGCTGGGCATGCTGCACAATGGCGCGGTGATCTTCCAGGAAAATCAGTGTCTGGTCTCTATGACCGCTTTCCAGTTCGGCAAAATTGGCCTGTAACTCGTGGTCGGAATCTTCCAGCAGAAAGGGTTCCTGGCGCATCCACGGGTATTGTCGCCAGCGGTCGAGCTGTTTCATCAGTGGCTGAACGACTCTCAGGGTCTGTCCGACGTTGATGGGTCGCCCCAGCTTTTGTCCTCCCAGCAGGCGTATGGCGGCATTGTTAATCAGCTGGATGCGATTTGCCCTGGAGACGACAATGATTCCGGTGTGCATGCGCCTGATTATGGCCTCGTTCAGCTCTTCCAGTTGTTCGGCCTGGTTGGTTTTGGTGCGGGCGATTTCCTGCGCGTTGCGGGCGCGGCTTGCCAGGCTGCGGAAGATCAGCGCCGTCACAAACAGCAGGATGCCCAGTATTCCCGCTGGCGTGAAGTTTGTTGAACCCGGCTCAAATTCAAACAGCGAGATAGCGTGCTCCACCATAATGGCAATGCTTGCCATGGCGGCGATCAGCAGGGCAAGTTGTCCCCGGGCAAAAATGCTGCCGGCTGCCACCACGGTGATTAGCAGCAGACCGAGTCCGCTGTCGATTCCCTCGCTGGCATGGGTGACCAGCGTAATGGCTAAGATATCGATCAGCAGTGTGGCAAATAAAGCGGGCGCATTGAGCAGGTAATCGACTTTTTTGAATGGCACAAGACTGATCAGTGAGGCCACCAAGTATCCCAGGGAGCAGCTAAGGTAAAGCGTAGGATAGCGGATCCCAAAGGCCGCCTGACCCCAGCCTGACCAGTACAGCCCCACCAGCAGTAGGGCCAGAATTACCCGGTAAACCGCATAGCTACGGACCGATTGATCACTACTGGGGGGAGCTGTCGAGCTTTCAGTGACAGGCATGTTCTGGCTTGATCTAAACCGGCTTATTCGTCGTAAACCGTTGGAATCGGTTGCCGCTTGTGCTGGGTTTTGCGGTAGATGCTCTCAATGATGTTTTTCTCCTTGTCCCTGACCGGCTTACCCTCAAGATAGTCATCCAGGTGATCGTAATTGACCCCGAGAGCCAGTTCGTCGGGTTTTTGCGGAGAGTGACATTCGAGATCAGCGGTGGGCGTTTTCTCAATGATTTCGGCAGGTGCGCCGAGATGGCCTGCGAGCAGCCTGACCTGGCGTTTGCTGAGCCCGAACAGGGGCGCCAGATCGCAGGCGCCGTCACCCCACTTGGTAAAAAAACCGGTCACATTTTCGGCGGAGTGGTCGGTGCCCAGTACCAGGCCGCCCAGCAGACCGGCAATCTCGTACTGGACTACCATGCGGGTGCGTGCCTTGACATTGCCCTTGGCGTAATCGACCGGGTGATTTTTATCAGGCAGCAACCCCAGCTCGGAGAGTCTTGATGTGGTTTCATCGTGGATACCGTCGGCGCCTGGTTTTACATTCACTGACAGGTTGATATCGGGCTGTATGAACGACAGCGACAACTGCGCATCCCCTTCGTCCAGCTGTTTACCATAGGGCAGTCGCACGGCGACAAATTTGTAGGCTGTTTCATTTTGTTCGTCATTGAGTTCATTGACTGCCAGTTGTGCCAGCCGGCCGCAAGTACAGGAATCAATGCCACCGCTGATGCCGAGCACCAGGTGACGGGTTCCCGAGGCGATCAGTGTTCTTTTGATAAAATCCACCCGGCGCCTGGTTTCAAACGCAGGGTCGATCTCTGGAAGAACCTGCATTTCTTTGATGATGTCAGCTGAATTCATAATTAAACCTCTGGGGCGTTGAGCAATCTGAGTATGGGAGTGATTCTAAGGCAAGGCAACCGGTGGTCAAATTGATCCTTGTGATTTGCCATTTTTCATTGCTGAAAAGCAAAAATGGTACACAAAAAAGGCAGCCGGTGAAGGCTGCCTTGATGGTTAAAGCTGGATAACACCTGCTCGAAAACGCCAAAGTTCATCCGCTGCAGTAAATGCCGCTATGGCGCCTCTACCTCTTCAGTCATCCCCTGGTAGGCGGGATTATAGATATGGCGGGTATCGTAGCCCGGCGCTTTCCTGTTGTCGTAGAGACCAAACGAGATCCTGCTCAGCCAGCTGCGTTCGCCACCACTGATGTCGGTTCGATAACGAAACTGACCATTCTCATCCAGTGCCGGGTACTCGGGGTAGTTGGCTGCCAGCAGTTGTGCTGCATCATTGGAAAGGTCTTGCATGCCCAGCAGGTGGTAGGCCTGAGCCATTACTGCCAGTCCGTCGGGAACGGCAGGACTCTGCTGGAAGTTTTCGATCACATAGCGGCCGCGGTTTGCCGCCGCGAGATAGGCGCCGCGAACAAAATAGTAGTTGGCGACGTGGATTTCCTGGCGCGCCAACAGGTTGCGCAGGTGAATCATGCGCTGGCGAGCATCCGGTGTGTAGCTGCTTTCGGGAAACTTGTTGAGCAATTCGCTGAAGGCGGCGAAGGAATTTCGCGCCGTATCTCCCGGGTCGCGTTTGGTTTCATCGCGAGGCAGGAAATTGTCGAAAAAGCCCCTGTTTTGTGAATAGTAGGCCAGCCCCTTCAGGTAATAGGCGTAGTCCACATTGGGGTGCTGGGGGTGCAGGCGAATAAAGCGGTCAGCTGCGGCAATTGCGGCCTGGTGGTCCTGCATCTTGTAGTAGACATAGATTAATTCCAGTTGGGCCTGTTCAGCGTAGTCGCCGAAAGGGAACTGGGCTTCCAGCGCTTCCAGGTTCTGGGATGCGCTTAGCCAGTTCTCGGCTTCCATGTCTTTCTGAATCTGGTTGAAAAAATCCTTTTCGGTGTAACCCTGTGTCTCTGGTGTTTCCTCGTCATCGCCAAACCCCATCCAGGCACAGCCGGTGAGAAGAAGGGAAGCACTCAACAGGAGTAGAGCTAGAAATCGCATATTAGAAATGGGCCTTTGTGAAACGTAACAGAAACAGTTGTTGTTCCCGAGCGGGAATGCCTGTAAAACTCGCTATTTAACCACAGCGGTTGCTAGAAACAAACCGCAGGATAAAGGCTGTCAGTTGAACCAAAGCGCTAAGACCATAGAGCAGGAACAACGTGTACCGCAGGCTCTGTCTGGGTGTCGATTTGACCAGGCGGCAGCACAGTTGTTTCCGGATTTTTCCCGCTCCCGTTTGCAGCAGTGGATCAAGAAGGGGCAGCTGCTGGTGGATGGCAGGGTATTGCGAGCGAAGGATAAATTGATGGGCGGTGAACTCCTGTCGCTGCAGGCGATCCTGGAAGCCGAGGGCGATTGGCAGGCGCAGCCTCTTGCTCTGGATATCATTTACGAAGATGAGTCTTTGCTGGTGGTCAATAAACCCGCCGGCCTGGTTGTGCATCCTGCTGCGGGCAATCGAGAGGGAACCCTGCTCAACGGTCTTCTGCATCACCTGCCTGCGCAAGAGGAAATCCCCCGGGCCGGTATCGTGCATCGTCTGGATAAAGACACTACCGGCCTGATGGTGGTCGCCAAAACCCTGGCTGCCCACCATTCGCTGGTCCGGCAATTGCAGGACCGAACGGTGAGTCGTGAGTATCAGGCAATCTGTTCCGGGGTCATGACAGGCGGTGGCACCATCAACGCCGACATTGGCCGACACCCGCGCGTGCGCACAAAAATGGCTGTCGTGACCCAGGGTGGCAAGGAGGCCGTGACCCACTACCGAATCGTGCAAAAGTTCAGGGATCACACCCATGTGAGAGTCAAACTGGAAACCGGTCGCACCCACCAGATCCGCGTCCACATGGCGCACATCGGATACCCGCTG
>JBFFTH010000155.1:0-4372 GCA_041571855.1 Porticoccaceae bacterium | reverse complement strand
TGTGAAAAGAGTGCGGCGGCACTCACCTACATGAGCTTGTTTGCTGTTGTTCCCCTGATGACGCTGATGTATTCCATGTTCTCGCTGATACCTGCCTTCCAGGGGCTGGAGTCCCAGTTACAGGAGCTGATCTTCAAGAATTTTGTGCCCGAGAGCGGTGCCGAGATTCAGCAATATCTGGTGGAATTTTCCGCCCAGGCGCGGAAGCTGTCGGCGGTGGGTGCGATCATTTTGGTCGTCACCTCCTACCTGATGCTCTCCAACATCGAGAAAACCTTTAACAATATCTGGGGCACCGCGGGCAGTCGACGCGGCCTGTCGAGCTTTTTGCTCTACTGGGGGGTGTTGAGCCTGGGCCCGCTGTTGCTGGGCATCGGGATAGTGATGCGCGGTTACCTGTTGTCGTTCCAGTTTATTGTCGACGAGGTGGACACGCTGGGTGTCGTTGCCTGGTTGTTTGAATTCCTGCCGCTCGTATTTAGTTGGGTCGCCTTTACCCTGCTTTATATCGCGGTGCCAAATTGCCGGGTATCGGTGCGCTATGCCCTGATTGGCGGGCTTGTCACCATGATCTTTTTTGAGTTTGCCAAATATGCTTTCGGCGTCGCCATTGTCAACTCCAGTTACACCACGGTGTACGGCGCTTTTGCTATGGTGCCGATTTTCCTGATCTGGATTTACCTGACCTGGATCGTGGTGCTGGCGGGTGCGGAACTGGTCAGTGGAATGGAAACTTTCAAAACCGCCTGGCGCGGTACCGACTATCCGGAAATGATTGCCATACTGGTCGTGCTCTGGGAGTGCTGGCAGCGCCAGCAAAAAGGCGAGGAGGTTCTGGATCGAACCATGGTGGGCATCGGGCTTGAGCAGCGTCACTGGCGTCGCTTGCGCGATATGCTGCTGAGGAAAAGAGTGCTGGCAGCAACCAGTAGTGGCAGCTATGTATTAATTCGTGACCTGGGGATGATCTCACTGCGTGAACTGGCCGCACTGGATGACAGGGCGGAGTTTGAACTGCCGGGCCTCAAGGCGTCAGAAACCCTGGACAAATATCCCTGGTATCAGCGCGCCAGGGCAATCTATGAAGAGGCTAACAGCGAGCTGGCAGAGAGCCTGTCGCCAACCCTGGAGCAGGTTTTTGGCCTGAGTGCCTCTCCTGTAAACACCGCATCAACAACACTGACTCAAAATGGAG
The DNA here is from genome assembly GCA_041571855.1 of Porticoccaceae bacterium. Taxonomy (GTDB): domain Bacteria; phylum Pseudomonadota; class Gammaproteobacteria; order Pseudomonadales; family Porticoccaceae; genus JACKOF01. The sequence continues at coordinate 3,177 of JBFFTH010000155.1, read as the reverse complement.
GTGCCCCTTGAGGATGTCCCGCCGACTTGTTGCCGCCCTCGCGATTACAGCCCTGCTGTGGGGGTGTTCAGCCGAGCAGCCGGAAAAAACCGCCGCTGATTACCAGTTGTTGAGCGGCGAGTCGATTCGCTTTTCTGATTATGCGGGCAAAGTAGTGTTTATCAACTACTGGGCGGAATGGTGCTCCCCCTGTCGCGAGGAAATCCCGGACTTGAATGCCTTGCACAGTGATTTTGCCGGGCAGGTGCTGGTGTTGGGGGTCAATTTCGATGGCGTTATCGGCAGCGAACTCCAGCAGCAGGCAGAGCAGTTGGGGATTGAATTTCCCCTGCTGCTGGATGATCCGCGCGAAGCCTTTGGTGTCGCTGCCAGCGGCGTGCTGCCGGAGACACTGGTTATCGACCGGCGCGGTCAGTTCCAGCAGGTTTTGATGGGGCCGCAATCGCTCGAGACCTTGCAGCGGGTTGTCGCCAGCATGCCGGAGGAAATGACGGGCTATGAATAAAGCTGCCTCGACACTCAGGGATTACCGGCAATTTTATATTGATGGTCGGTGGGTGGATCCCCTCCAGCCCGCTGACTTTGCGGTGGAAAACCCGTCCACCGAGCAGGCAGTCGGTGTTATCTCGCTCGGAGCCCGTGCAGACATAGACCGGGCGGTTTCGGCGGCCCGTCGGGCTTTTGCTGACTACTCGCTCACCGCGGTTGAACAGCGGCTGGAGTGGCTGCAAAAGCTGCTCGCCATTTATATGGAAAACTACGACGAGATGGGCGAGCTGATTTCCCTAGAAATGGGAGCGCCGATCGATTTCGCCATCAAGGCACAGGCGGCACGGGGCAATAACAATCTCAGCGCGGCGATTGAAGCGCTGAAGGGCTACAAATTTGAAAGTCGCCTGGATGAGGGAACAACCCTTGTCAAGGAGCCGATAGGGGTTTGCGGCTTGATCACGCCCTGGAACTGGCCCATCAACCAGTTGATGAACAAGGTGGCACCCGCCCTGGCCACCGGCTGTACGCTGGTGTTGAAGCCCAGCGAAATGTCGCCGATGAGTGCCGGCCTGTTTGCTCAACTGGTCGATCAGGCGGGGTTTCCCGCCGGCGTCTTTAACCTGGTCAATGGAGAGGGGCCGGTGGTGGGTATGGCGCTGGCCGAGCACCCGGACATAGATATGGTTTCCATAACCGGCTCTACCCGGGCAGGTATTGCGGTAGCCCGGGCGGCGGCGGATACGGTGAAAAGAGTGTGTCAGGAACTGGGCGGTAAGTCGGCCAATATTATCCTTGACGACGCCGATCTGGAGCGGGCAGTCACAGTTGGCGTCAAGAGTTGTTTCTACAATTCCGGCCAGTCCTGCAATGCGCCGACTCGTATGCTGGTGCCCCGGGATTGCTACCAGCAGGCTGTAGAAATTGCCTGCCGGGAGGCGGAAATAACCCGCCTCGGCCACTCCCAGCAGAAAGGTCACCACCTGGGCCCGGTGATTAACCGACAGCAGTTCGACAAGATCCAGAGCCTGATTGAAAGCGGCATGGCAGAAGGAGCCAGGTTGGTAGCCGGTGGACCCGGCAGGCCAGAGGGCTTTGAGCGAGGTTACTTTGTCAGGCCGACGATATTCGCCGATGTACAAAACAACATGACCATTGCGCGTGAGGAAATCTTCGGCCCGGTGCTGGTGATGATTCCCTATCGGGATGAGGATGAGGCCGTCAGCATTGCCAACGATTCTCCCTACGGGCTATTTGCTTATATTCAGTCCGGTGATTCCAGCCGGGCGCAGCGACTTGCACGCAGGCTGCGGGCAGGCAGCATCAATATCAACGGCGCATCCCAGCCCGCCCATCTTCCCTTCGGCGGCTACAAACAGTCCGGCAATGGTCGCGAGGGAGGTGGCTATGGTTTTGAGGAGTACCTGGAAACCAAGGTAATCAACGAGAAAGTCCAGTGAAGCTCTGATTATGAAGTTAAGCCGTTTCGGCGAGAAATTCACCGGTCACTCCGGCATTGTGGCCCTGATGGATGATCTTGGTTCTGCGCTCAATGAAAATCCCGAGATGATCTTCATGGGCGGCGGAAACCCTGCAAGACTGCCCGAGGTAGAGCGGGTGATGGGCCAGAGCCTGCAGGAGCTGCTGTCCGATTCCCGCCGCCGCCACCAGCTACTGGGCATCTATCAACCACCCAAGGGTGACAACGAGTTCTGCCTCTATGTGGCCAGGCTGTTGCAGAGGGAGTTCGGCTGGCCGGTGACGGAGAAAAACATCGCCGTGACCAATGGCAGTCAATCGGCTTTCTTCGTCCTGTTTAACCTGTTCGCAGGCGAGATGCCGGATGGCAGCAGAAAAACTATCCACTTGCCGCTGACGCCGGAATATCTGGGTTACTCTGATATCGGTCTCAGCGATGCGCTGTTTTCAGCCAGTGTGCCCGCGATAGAAAAACTCCCCGGCGGGATGTTCAAATACCACGTGGATTTTTCACGCTTGCAAATCGATCACAGCATCGCTGCGCTGTCGGTTTCACGACCCACCAACCCCACCGGCAATGTTCTCACTGACGAAGAAATGGCGCACCTGGACCAGATTGCCAGGGCGAACGATATCCCCTTCATTATTGACGGTGCCTACGGCCTGCCATTCCCGGGAATCGTCTTTAATCAGGCCGTTCCACTGTGGAGTGACAATACTATCCTGGTTCTGAGTCTCTCCAAGTTCGGCCTGCCCGGGGCGCGCACCGGCATTATCGTCGCCGCCGAGGAGGTGGTCGAGGCCTGCAGTAATGTCAACACCATTGTCAGTCTCGCCTGCGGCAACATGGGGCCCGGCATTGGTCGCCAGTTGTTTGACAGTGGTGAAATCCTTCGGCTCAGTCGTGAAGTGATTCAACCGTTTTACCGCCAGAGAGCAGAGCAGACGCTGCAGTGGTTCCGTGAGGCTCTGGGAGATCTACCCTGCCATATACATACTCCCGAGGGGGCTATCTTCCTCTGGCTCTGGTTTGAGGGTCTGCCGGTTTCCAGTCAGACGCTGTATGAGCGTTTGAAGGCGCGCGGTGTCCTGGTGGTGCCCGGGCATCACTTCTTCCCCGGCCTGAAGGAAAAATGGCAGCACCAGCACGAATGTATCCGGGTGTCCTATGCCCAGGATGAAGAACAGGTGAAACGGGGCGTTGAAATC
>JBFFTH010000154.1:0-4411 GCA_041571855.1 Porticoccaceae bacterium | reverse complement strand
TGACGGGGACTACGCCAAATCGCGAATGCGCTGGGAGCGGGTCGTAGAAGTCACCCAGATCAAGGGCGACAGCGAGGCGCACCCGCTGCTATCCCCCACTGACGAATTTGCCGACTACGAAACCTATAATTTCATCTTGAGCCCCGATGGACGCACCCCGGACCCGACTGAAGGGGATTACCTGCGCTCCGGTCTCAAGCGCGGCCTGGCGCTGGGCGCCTCGCTCGGCACCAACCCCTACCAGGTCGGCATGATCGGCGCCAGCGACAGTCACACGGGGATGTCGTCGGTGGAAGAAACCAATTTTGGCGGCAAGGGCCAGCACGATTCGATTCCGGAGCTGCGCTCTCACCCGACCGGTATCGGCTCCGCCAAGGGCTGGGATATGGGGGCCGCCGGCTTCGCCGGTGTCTGGGCAACGGAAAATACCCGGCAGGCCATTTTTGACGCCTTCAAACGGCGCGAGGTCTACTCCACCACCGGCCCGCGGATCACCCTGCGCTTCTTCGCTGGCAGCGGCTTTGACGACAGCGACGCTGTTGCAGAGGATATCGCCGCCGTGGGTTACGCCAGGGGTGTGCCGATGGGCGGCAATCTCAGCATCGATGGCAGTAGCGCCCCCAGTTTCCTGGTCGCGGTGATGAAAGACCCCAATGGCGCCAATCTGGATCGCGCGCAGATCGTCAAGGGCTGGCTCAATGCGGACGGTTCAACCGGAGAAAAAGTCTACGATGTGGCGCTGTCCGACGGGCGCACGGACGGTTCCGTCAAGGTAGGCAATACGGTCGACCTGAAAACCGGTAAGTACACCAATACGATCGGTGCGCCGGAGTTGCGGGCAGCCTGGACCGATCCTGATTTTGACCCGGCCAGGCCGAGCTTCTACTACGTGCGCGCGCTGGAAATTCCAACACCCCGCTATTCCCTGCTGGACGCCATTGCGCTGGGCATAGATGTCGCATCCACCAATCGGCCCGCGACCATTCAGGAAAGGGTGTACAGCTCGCCGATCTGGTATACGCCGGGAAAATAGGCGGGGCATAAGACCCACAAGGGCCAATGACAAATAACTCGTGAATAAAATGAGGTAGACATTGTGAATATTTCCTTTAAACACCGAAGCTTGCTGTTGGTATTTCCGCTGCTTTTATTGGCCTGTAGCGCAAATAGCAGTGACAAACCCGTTGAACCGACGGCCAGTTCGCCGGACAGCGTGGAACAGTCGGGCAGTTCGTCGATCAAGGTGAACCCGGACAAGGATGCCTACTTCGGCGATTTCCATATTCACACCAGCTACTCTTTCGACGGTTATGCCAATGGTGGCTTCACCACGCCGGATGACGCCTACCGCTGGGCCAAGGGCGAGGCGATCCCCGGCGGCTGGAACGGCAGCAAGCTGCAAATCAAAGTGCCGCTGGACTGGTACGCGGTTTCAGACCACTCCGAATTTCTCGGGCTGTTTAAAAAAATGGAGGACCCCGTCAGTCCCGCCAGCAAACTTTCGATCGCGCCACAGGTCACCTCGAAAGACAAGAAAGTGTCATTCGATGCCTACGTCAAGGTTCTCGATGACATCAACAAGGGAATAAAAGACCCGGAACTGCTGAATCCGGAGATTTCAAAGTCAATCTGGAAGGAAATTGTCGCTACCGCCGAGGCGCACAATGACCCCGGTAAATTTACCACCTTCAGCGCCTTTGAGTGGACCTCGGCGCCGGACAACCGCAACCTTCACCGGGTTGTGGTGTTTGAAAATGCGCAGGGTATTCCGGAACTACCATATTCAAAGCTCGACTCTGGTCGACCCGAGGACCTCTGGGCCTGGATGGATACCCAGCGGGCCAACGGCGCCAGCCTGTTTGCGGTGCCCCACAACGGCAATGCCAGCAATGGCCTGATGTTTCCGGAAACCACCTCCTACGGCGGAAGCCAGCTCGACAAGGACTATGCAGCCAAGCGTATGCGCAACGAACCCCTGTACGAGGTTTCACAAATAAAAGGCACCTCGGAGACCCATCCCGATTTATCCCCAAATGATGAATTCGCCGGCTTTGAGATCTGGGATTACACCCTGTCGGCGCTGTCAATTCCCGCCTCAGTACGGGTAGGCAGCTATGTCCGCGATGCATTTTTGCGCGGCATGCAGCTGGAAGCCGAGGGCAAGGGCAACCCGTTTAAATACGGCATTATCGGCGATTCAGACGCGCATAACTCGGCAGCCGTTGTTGAAGAGGATAATTACACCGGAAAATTCGCTTTGGATAACAGCCCTGAACATCGCCTGAATGGACCCAGGGGCTTCGAGGAAAAGAACGCACGGCAAATTCGGCAGTTCAGCTCCGGCGGACTTGCCGGCATCTGGGCAGAATCCAATACCCGTGAAGCGCTTGTTGACGCGATACATCGCAAGGAGACCTTCGGCACTTCCGGCACGCGGCTGAAAGTCCGTTTTTTTGCCGGCTACCAGTTTGACGCCAACCTGTTGCAGGCGCCGGATTGGGTGCAACAGGCCTATGCCAGTGGCGTCCCCATGGGCAGTGACCTGCCCCCCTCGAACGGTGCAGCGCCGAGCTTTATCGTGCACGCCGTGAAGGAAGTGAATGGCGCCAATCTCGACCGCGTGCAAATTATCAAGGGTTGGCTGGAGAACGGAAAAACGGTGGAAAAAATTTATGACGTGGCGCTCTCGGACGGTCGCACCGTCGGAGCGAATGGCGAGGTTGCGCCGGTTGGCAATACCGTTGATGCCTCGACGGCGACCTACAGCAACGACATTGGCGCCACCCAGCTGGCGACTGTCTGGACCGATCCGGATTTCGATCCGGCTACACACGCCTTTTATTATGTCCGGGCACTGGAAATCCCCACGCCGCGCTGGTCTACCTATGATGCGGTCACCCTGGGTGTTGCGCCGCGTGACGATATTCCGGTGAGCATCCAGGAGCGGGCCTGGACCTCACCTATCTGGTACACTCCGGCTCACTAATGGTCGGCCAGGAAAGGTTTGCTCAGGAACGGAAACTGGCAATGAAATTGCTGGCAACAGCGCCAGACTATGGGTGTAGGGTATAGAGGGTAAAGGGTAAGTAAAACGTGTTAAAAAGAATTTCCAGAGAGCCCCTGCTGCACTTCCTGCTGATCGGTGCCTGCCTGTTTGCCCTCTATGCCTGGCTGAATCCGGACGCGCAGTATTCGCAAAAAAAGATCATCGTCGGTGCCGGGCAAATAGACAGCCTGAAAGCCCGCTTCCAGAAAGCCTGGTATCGCGATCCCACCGAGAATGAGCTGGCCCGACTGATCGATAATTTTATTATCGAGGAGATCTATTACCGCGAAGCCCTGCAGATGGGGATTGATAAAGACGACCCGGTGATCCGCCGGCGGCTTTACCAGAAAATGGAATTTTTCTCCGACAGCGCTGCTGCCGCAATTCAGGCCACTGACGAGCAGCTCAGCGAATTCCTGCAGAGCAACCCGGAGAAGTTCAAAACCGATGCCGTCTTCAGCTTCCAGCAGGTTTACCTGAGCCCGGACCGCAGCGCAGCAGGGCTTGAACAGGTGATCAGCGAGACCCAGCGCGCGCTGGCGCAGGGGGAACCGGTAACAGCTGACCAGACGCTGCTGCCGGAGCGCTTCAGCGATACCACGGAGCGCGAGATAAACCGGGTTCTCGGTAAGGATTTTTCCGCCCAACTGGCAACGCTGCCCCTGGACACATGGAGCCCGCCGCTGAAGTCGGGGCTGGGTATTCATTTCGTCAAGCTATCAGCGCGACAGCAGGGGCAACTTCCGCCGCTGGCGCAGGTACGCGAGCAGGTGCTGCGGGAATGGCGTTACCAAAAGCAGCAGCAGCTGGACAAGGCCGTGAAAGACAGATTGCTGGCCAATTACGACATTGTCATTGACTACCCGTCGGCAGGGAGCGAGGGTTGATGGCAGTTCGCCCCGCTTCGGCGGTTTATTTCCTCGCCCTGCTGTTGAGCTTGCTTTCCGGCCCATCCTGGGGCGACGAAATGCGCCCGGCCTTTCTGCAACTGACCGAAACGGGTGGCAATACCTTTGATGTCGTGTGGAAAGTCCCGGCCCGCAGTGAACGGCAGCCGATGGCCCTGGATGTAGAATTCAGCGGCAATGTGGTCGCCCTGCAGCCTGCCATTGAGGGGTTTGTCGGCGGGTCCTATGTGCGGCGGTGGAAAGTACAGGTTGACCGGGGCATGCCGGGCACCACGATTGCCATTGCCGGGCTGGAGGCAACCTCAACCGATGTTTTACTGCGCATCGACTACCTTGATGGCGCCTCCGTTGCGCAGCGGCTGACTCCCACCGCAACGGCTTACGTGGTGGAGGATAAACCATCAATCCTGCAAATTGCGCTGACCTACACCGGGCTGGGTATTGAGCATATATTGCT
>JBFFTH010000153.1:0-4468 GCA_041571855.1 Porticoccaceae bacterium | reverse complement strand
GATACTCCTCTTAAGTTTCCGGGTATCAGGCTTTTCCTGCCAGAATAAACCCATTACGCTACATCTGAAATCCTCTTGGCTGACAGCAGTCTATCCACCTGCTGCCTGCCCTGGGCGATCACTTGTTCAGGACCGCCTTTTGCGCCACTGGCGTCAATGTGAACTAAAAGGGGTCAGACCCCTTTCTTTTTAGGATTTTGAATTTACTGTTAAGAGACCAAAAGTTTAGCAATCCAAAACTTGGAGGAAAAAATATGAAGCTAATAGATGCCAAGGCACTTGAGTGGGAGGATGCTCCAAAAGAGTACTACCTAACTGATGTGAAGCAAAAGGTTCTCTGGAAAGACGAAAAAACTGGCGCAATGGTAGCACTGATGAAGTTTCCGGCAGGTGTCGCCGATAAGATTCACTCTCACCCCAAGGCAAATCAGTTTGTTTATGGATTGAGCGGTGAGGTTGAAATTGGTGATGGCTTGAAGGCCCCAGTTGAGGGAATTTTTTCCCACACTCTCAAAGATGAAAAACATGGGGAGGCTAAGTTCACAGAAGAGGCCACACTTTTGTTCTACTGGGACGGACCGCCTACATCGCAAATAGAAGAATGAAAGGATCAAACATTAAAGGGCTCTCATTAAAGGGCTCTGACCCCATTAATTGATCGCGCTGTGTTGTATTTGGTGCCCATAAGATGACCTTTAGCAGAAAATGCCAGACCGGGCGACATGCTATGAGCCCACTTTCTATGCTATACAGTATGGCAGCACGGTCAGCGTTCGATGATCTGCCGCTGCATTAGCCGGGATTCAGGCTGTCCAATCACCTGCAAAGTTCCGACAATATGCGTTGAGCTGCGCAGGCGGATATCACTCGAATAACTGACAATACTTAGCGTTTGAATTATCGCAAGCAACCCTTCTTGGGTAAGAGAGTCAGTTTACAATGAGCATACTATTATTTCTGTTGACGGCGACAGTCCTTGTCTATCGGGGCACAGGGGGTCGCAAGGCTTTCGCCGTGCTGGCGACAGCGACAGTATTCGGCGCCATGCTCGACGGCTTCGGCCTGTACAGCCTACTTATCGGTGGCGCACTCCTGGCTCTAGCCTGGGTGTTGCTGACACCCGGTGCAACTCGCATGGAGCGGGTAAGTCGGCCACTGCTCCGCCGCATCCGGCGTATGTTGCCACAGCTGTCGGCCACGGAAGCCGAGGCTCTGAAATCCGGGTCGGTGGACTGGGACGGTGAGTTGTTCTCCGGCAAGCCCGACTGGAATCAGTTAATTGACGCGCGACCCGCACAGCTCAGCGAGGAGGAACAGACCTTTATTGACGGACCTGTTGACGCGCTGTGCGGGATGATCGACGACTGGGCAATCACTCACGAGGATTATGACCTGCCGGAACCGGTGTGGAAGTTCATCCGCGAGAACGGTTTTTTCGGCTTGGTAATCCCGCGTGAGTTCGGTGGCATGGGCTTCTCCCACACCGCGCATTCCGAAATCGTAATGAAAATCTCCACGCGCAGCGTCTCCGCTGCGGTAACCGTGATGGTTCCCAACTCGCTGGGACCCGGCGAGCTGCTCCACCACTACGGCACCGACGCGCAAAAAACGCACTACCTGCCGCGGCTGGCTGATGGCAAGGAAATCCCCTGCTTTGCCCTGACATCGCCGGTGGCTGGCTCCGATGCAGGCGCCATTCCCGACAAGGGGATAGTTTGCATGGGCCAGTGGCAGGGTGAAGAGGTACTGGGCTTGCGGGTTACATGGAACAAGCGCTATATCACCCTCGCGCCAGTAGCCACGCTGATCGGGCTGGCGGTCAAGGTCTACGATCCGGACCAGTTGCTCGGTGATAACGAGGTGGTGGGCGTGACCTGCGTGCTGGTACCTCGCGACCTCGACGGTGTTAATGCGGGTGCCCGCCACCTGCCGATGAACAGCGTTTTTATGAACGGGCCCACGTGGGGAACCGATGTCTTTATTCCCATGGACCAGGTCATCGGCGGGCCCGATATGCTCGGCAAGGGCTGGACCATGTTACTGGAGTGCCTGTCTATCGGTCGCTCGGTTTCTCTGCCGGCCCTGGGCACCGGTGCAGGTAAACTCGCCTGTCTGGCAACCGGCGCCTACGCATACACCCGTGAGCAATTCGGTCGCTCTATCAGTGAATTCGAGGGGGTCCAGGGTGCGCTGGAACCGCTGGCGGGTTACACCTACCAGATGAATGCCGCGCGCCTGCTCACAGCCGGCATGCTGGACCGCGGTGTTCGGCCAGCCGTGCCCTCGGCCCTGCTCAAGTATCAGAACACGGAGTTGATGCGCCTCGCCATCAACCACGCCATGGACGTGGTGGCAGGCCGCGGGGTAATTACCGGCCCGCGCAACTTCCTGGCACGCGCCTACCAGGCCGTACCCATCGCTATAACCGTGGAGGGGGCGAACATCCTGACCCGCAGCCTGATGGTATTTGGTCAGGGCGCGATCCGCTGCCACCCCTTTATCAGTGAGGAAATCAGCGCCGCAGAACATCCTGATCAGGAGCAGGGATTGCGGGACTTCGACGCGGTAATTTACCGGCACAGCGCACATACTGCGCGCAATGCTCTGCGCGCATGCGTTCTGTCATGGGCCGGTGGCGCGCTGGAAAAAGTCCCTGAGCGCGGAGGGCTTCAGCGCTACTATCGCCAGCTGGGTCGCTTCTCCGCGGCCTTCGCACTGGTCACCGATGTCACGCTGCTATCCATTGGTGGGGGCCTCAAGGCGCGCCAGCGCCTGTCTGGCCGTATGGCCGACTGCCTGGTGCACCTGTATTACGCCAGTGCCGTGATCAAATACTGGTTCGACCAGGATTGTCCGGAAGACCAGCGCCCGCTGCTGGAATGGAGCCTGCAAACCAGCCTGCTCGGCGCCCAGGAATCTCTGCAGGCGGCGATTAATAATTTCCCTGTTGCTGCCCTGCGCTGGCCATTGCGCCTGCTGGCCTTCCCCCCCGGACACACCCGCCTTCGCGGTCCCTCCGATACTCTTGGCGCCGACGTGGCAGCCACCATCGTCGAGGACACCCCCCTGCGCGAACACCTGGCAGCCGGCTGCTATCAAAAGCAGGACCCGGACGATGCGCTGGGACGGGTGCTGCACGCCTATCGCCTGGCACACGAGACGCGCGATGTGCGCGATCGGCTGCATGCGGGGATACGTGCACGGGACGAGGACGAACTGGACGCAATCGCCCTGTTAATGGGTCACCAGCGCGCGGAGCTGGTGGACTGGGCTATCGCGGAGAAGCTCGTTACAGCGGATGAGAGAGAATCACTGCTGGAAGCGCTCAGCGCACTTTATGACGTCATACGAGTAGATGCCTTCGACCCGGATGGCCTGCGTGAGCTGTCGACCGGAGCACGCGGCAAGCGTCGCGTAGTAGAGCGCCAAGCAAGGATAAACCGTGAGTAATCGTCCAGTACCGTTGACAGGTAATACCAGCCCTACAATGGTCTTGAGATAGGTAAAATCAGTCTGCCACAGCTCGTTCACCCACTGGCTTGGGTTACGAGCATGGGGGCCAGCAATGTGATGGATTCGCTGAACGATGCGCTGGATTTTGTCGGGCTGGATCAGGTCAAGGTGAACCACCGGCCACGACTGCTCAGCGACAACGGTCCGTGCTACATCTCGGGCGATCTGGCTGATTATCTGGACAGCAAAGATATGACGCACAGGCGAGGTCGCCCTTATCATCACCAGACGCAGGGCAAGATTGAACGCTGGCGTCGTTCCATGAAAATTTCCAACGCTTTGGGACGCACTACAATATCCCAAAGGGGTCTGACCCCTTTTCTCCTTGTGGCTACATGGCACAAAGAACCCCTCCCCTACCGTCTAACCCCAGGGCATCGCCTATGCACACAACGGGGATGTCTCGTAGTTTAGGGGATGAGGGATCCAATGGTTTTGACCACCCAGACCGGGGCCGAATCGTGCAGCATAGGACAGCTTATCTTGAGTCCGTCCTATGGGCGACACGGGGAATTTTCATAACCGTGTCTCTATGGATTTGCAGTATTTTGCGCTCCGATTGATCTTCCAGTCAGCTCACTGCTTTATAGGTTTCACTCCCTACGTAAAAATAACATCTTCATAACACTCAAAAGATACCTTCGTAGTCCTGTGATCAGTTGGGTTCAACTATCTCGTCAATTGGCGCGGGTTGGCTGCGCTAGTTACTTTATGAATTTCAATGTCATACGATCACTTTCACCAATAGCGAGATACTTCTCTTTGTTCTTATCTCCAAGCCGAAGGGTTGGTGGTAATGTCCAAACGCCATTTGGATGGTCGGCAGTATCTGCTGGATTGTCATTAATTCCAGCGCTATCGAGCAATTTGAATCCGGCTTTTTCAGCCATAGTAATAATATAGCGCTCCAACATGTAACCACTCGATTCCATATCTTCAGCAGGCCGTTGAGCTG
>JBFFTH010000152.1:0-4564 GCA_041571855.1 Porticoccaceae bacterium | reverse complement strand
GCAGCGCAATTAAACCCAGAACGAGGTAGCCACAGTAAAAATGCCACTTAACCGAGGTAAATGACATAAACTCACCCCAATACCATCCCAGTGAAACTACCGCCGCCAGGACCCAGTGCCACAGCCGTATCCACGGGTCCCAGATCTTCTCCAGAGAGTAGCCACGCACCGGCTTAGTCTTTTTCGCGGTACTCGTCGTGGCACCCTTTACAGGTATCGCCCACATCACCGATGCTTGCACGCAGTTGATCCAAGCCATTGCCGGCGGCCTCTGCCAGCGCGTCGACGGCTTTATGTGACTTTTTTCCGTAGTCAGCGAACTCTGAATCAGCTGCCCAGATTTCCGCAAGGGCGTCTGTTTCATCGGGGTATTTGTCTTTATCCGTGCCGGGCGCCCAGGCTCTCGCCATATCGAGACCTCCGACAAGCTTCAGGTTCGTGGCCAGTTTTGCTGCCTTCTCGGCATCATAGTCAATCTCGCCCTTGGCCATGCCGACCAGCGGCCCCAAAAAAAAGGAACTCAGCTCCATCTGCCCTTGTCTCGCTTCGATCAGGTCTAGGTTGGGGTCGTCCTTATCGGCAAAGACGAAAGAGGCTGACGAGAGAATAACGACTGCACTGGCAAACAGGATTAATTTGCGCATATTTATCTCCTTCTTCTGTGATGGGATCAAGTATAAACACTGGCTTCATTAACTCAAACAATTGTCACAATGCAAACACGTTGAGCGTCCTGTTGCTAAGACATTGAGTTGAAATGATTTTGCTGGTTAATAGGCGGCAAAACAGAGGCATCAATCGGGGAAGGGTAGCTCAGTTTGTGAATATGGCTGCAATAAGCAGATGGGAAAAAAAATAATAAAAACTGCCGGCTACACCCTCCCGAAGGAAAGTGTAACCGGCGATCTTTATGACGCTTTTGCCACAGCAGCGTTAATCGCATCCGCCGTTAGATTGGCTGCCTCAACATGGATTGAGGTTTGCAGGTGTGCGTAGTGCTTCAGGACAAAAGGGGTCAGCCCCCTTTTATTTCGCACGACCTCTAGAAGCCAAAAGTGACGTCAAACAAGAGAGATCGTGCTCTTCCGTTATTGCCGTGACACCTGGATGCGCACCGGTTCTCCGGTGAAGGGTTCGATGTGTTCAGTGCTGGTGAACAGCAGCTTGCCGTCCTGCAGGATGCGCGCACGAAGCCCGTAGGTCATGCGCTCGTCGATGGCCGAGGGATTGTAGACCAAGCGGAAGGGAAACGGCTGCTGCTTGTCGGTGACGACGTAAGTGTAGTCGGTGAGGACGGTGGAGGGTGCATCGGCGCGCGACTTGTCCTCGAGGGTGACGATGACTTCTGTGCCGGGCGGCAGGGCAATGCGCTCACGGTACCAGACTTCACCGCTGATAACTTGCATCAGGGAGTTGTCGGGGGCTTGTTTTGTTGCCGTCGCCGCCGGCTCCTGGTCACTGCAGGCGGTCAGCAGCATCGCGCAAAGGCCAATCAGCCAACACTCCCTCAATGTCATCATTTGTTTTAGCTTGTACATAGTATCTTCCTTCGTTTGTGCTAACCAATAATCGCCGGGACAAAATAGCAGCTTTGTGTTTTAGGCCGCAATAGTTTTAAGCAGTCGCCGTCGGAGAAAAGGGGGCTGACCGCTTTTATTTTGCTCTATCCTGCAGACGGCTGAAGTGAATCACACCGTTGTATCTCAACAGTCGCATGAACGATATTGCATGAATCAGGAATAAGTGCCTTGTAATTGTCCGGAGCTTGCGGATTATCGCTAACGATGACAATTGCTGCAGCATTGACACCGTGGCCAATACTCCACACATGCAGGTCAGAAACACGGTCAGTGCCATGGCTTTCGACTGCTTGCAGAACCGAGTTCACGAGTGATTGATCAGCTTGATGGTCCAGCAGGACTTGACCGGCAGTACGAAGCAAGCCCAACGACCAGCGGCTGATTAGAATTGCACCGACGATGCCCATAACTGGATCCAGCCAGTAGGCGCCCCAGTATTTTCCCGCCATTAGGGCGATGATTGCCAGCAGCGAGGTCAAGGCATCTGCCAGCACATGCAAATAGGCTGCTTTGAGATTGTGATCATGGTGATGATGCTCTTGTCCGTGATCGTGTTCGTGCGGGGTAGAGGTGAGCAGAAGAGCGCTAAAGCCGTTAACAATTAGCCCAAGTATCGCTACTACGATGGCCTGGTTGAAGATGATTGGAACAGGATTGATCAGTCTGTCGGTACTTTCAATTACCATGACCAATGCAAAGCCTGCCAGGAGAATAGCGCTGCCAAATCCAGCTAAACTGTTTATCTTTCCCGTGCCAAAGGAAAACCGGCGATCACTCGCGAGACGTCGTGCAGCGACATAAGCAAAAAATGAAATACCCAGAGCTACTGCGTGCGAAGCCATATGCAGGCCATCCGCCAGCAAAGCCATGGAACCGTAGATTACGCCTGCGACAATTTCTATAACCATCATGATGGCCGTCAGAATTACGACGAGTAATGTACGTCTCTCGCCAGCTCTAATACGATCCTGGCCAAAGGTATGATCGTGCTGCCATTCGGATAAATTGTCAGAATGCATGGATTGGCCCTGCTGATATGAAGTTTAGCCCGAGAAAGAATAGCACCACAAAAAGGGGTCTGACCCCTTTTATTCATACGAAGATAAAGCATGTTTCATGATGAAAGGCCCCACCATTCAGGAAGTAGGGCAAGGACGTCATGCCGATTGAATCGGTCATCAATCAGCTCAATGATACCCGTGTCATCTGGCGATCGAATCAGACGGCCAGCAGCCTGAATTACTTTCTGTAACCCCGGGTACAGGTAGGTATAGTCGTACCCCTGGCCGTAGCGCTTATCAAGGCGCTCGCGCAATATCTCATGCAGGTCGTCGTGTGGCGGTAACCCCAGCGTTGCTATGAATACCCCGATAAGTTTTTCTCCGGGCAAGTCGATTCCCTCACCAAATACTCCGCCGAGAACTGCAAAACCGATACTGGGCCTGTTATCGCTGAGTTCAGCAATGAATTGCTCTCGCTCCAGCGGGGACATACCCGGCCGCTGGCGCAGTAATCTCAGGCTTTCATTACTGGTTTTGAGTTGTTGATAAAGAGCGTTCAAGTACTCGAAGCTACTGACGTAGACCAGGTAATTTCCTGGAGTGCGATTTGTCTGCATGGCGATGCGGGCAGAGATAGGGACAAGCGACTTTTGTCGTTGCTGTTGCCGTGTGCCGATGTTGGTTACCAGTCTTAGATCAATTTGTTCGCGCAGGAAGGGGCTGTCTATATTTGAAAAAACAGTTTCATGGGGTAGTCCCAGTAGGTCTCGGTGGTAGTCCGGGGGCGAGAGGGTTGCTGAGAACAAAACGCTCGTGACCGCATCCTTGAAGCGCTGAAGCAAGTGATCTGCGGGGATTAGATTGTCAATACGCAGGCGCCCGCTGCCTTGCCTGGGGCACTTTGTATCCGGTGATACTTCAAAAGCCAAGGTACATAGTGAGTGATCGGCGAATCGCTCAGCTAATCGCAGGAATCCCAGGGCAGTAAATAGCACATGTTGTACATCGGCCGCTGCGGGTTGATCGGTTAAGTAATCTGTGATGGCGGAGATCAAACCATAAAGCGCGGCATTAAGGTCTTCGGGCACCTCGTGCAGATAGAAATGATGATTTTCTTGCCATTCTCCGTGCTCGACAAAGTGCTGGCTGATAAGCGACGACCATGCTGCTTCCAGTGCCGACAGTGGCGCGAGAAGGGGGGCTGGCACTTTTCGGATGGTATAAAGCATCTCAGCCTCTGATAGCTCGATGCTGTACATGCCTCTGGCGCGTTCAATCAGGTTATGGGCTTCATCAATGACCGGCATAACGCGCCACTCGTTCTGGACGGTCAGGCTATTCAAAAGGGCAAACTGGTCGAAATAATAGTTCACATCGCCGACAACGACATCCGACCATCGCGCCATTTCTTGTCCGAGGAAATACCGGCATATGCCATGTTTGCGAGCTATTACCCGCAAGGCCTCATGATCCAGAAAGCTAACTTCTATTGCTTCCTGTCGCGCAGACGGTAAGCGATCAAAAAAGCCCCTGGCCAGTGGACAGGAATCGCCATGGCAGGCGTTCTCCCGGTAGTCGCAGCTTGCTTCCCTGGAGGACAGTTCTAAAACTCTGAGGGGTACGGAAATGCTCTGTCGGTCAAGCAGTGTTCTGGTGCCATCGAGACCCAGGCGGCGACCGGTATTTCGACAGGTTAAAAAGAATAAACGGTCGAGGTCTGAAGAGGGCATGGCCTTCAGGGCTGGGAAGAGCACGCCTACCGTCTTGCCAATACCCGTTGGGGCCTGGAGTAACAGGTGGCTCTCGCATCTTGCTGCTTTGTATACATTTTCCGAGAGGCTTCGCTGGCCTGCTCTGAAATTCTCATAGGGGAACGTCAGCTGCTGCAAGGCGTCATCCCGTTGTGAACGGTGTTCGAGTTCACTCTCAGCCCAGCTGCGGTAGCGACTGCAAAGTGTATGAAGGTAATCGGCAAGCTCTTCT
>JBFFTH010000151.1:0-4609 GCA_041571855.1 Porticoccaceae bacterium | reverse complement strand
TTCAGATGCTGGAGAAAACAGCGAAAGGGAGAGAACAAAATCCTCGGGGAGTTGAATCGATGCCGTGTCAGGTCGCCTCATAAGCCCTGAGCCGAGTTCGTCCGAAACCAGTGAGACCTCCTGGACACGACCGCTTGCGACTGCCACATTGCGGCTGTTGCGCAAAAAAGCAATGGCTTGCTCCGTGTGCAACTTGAGCTGGCCGGAACCTCGATTTCCGGAAACACTGACTGCAGTGACACCAATCAGAAGACCGATAATGCCCAGCACCACCAGCAGTTCCAGCAGGGTAAAGCCCCTGCTGTGCGGAGGATAAAAACGCCGTGTCACAAACTACTCCCAGCTGGTAACATCCGCGTCTTCGCCGTTTCCTCCCTGTTTATTGTCGGCACCCAGCGAATAGAGATCGAATTGCCCGTGTTCACCGGGAAATCGATAGTTATAGGAAAACCCCCATGGGTCATCCCGGACGGTGTTTTTGCTGAGGTAGGGCCCGTTCCAGAAACGCGCATTGGATGGCTGGCGGATCAGCGCCTCCAGTCCCTCCTGGGTCGTTGGGTAGCGACCCACATCCAGCTTAAAGAGATCCAGCGCGGTAGCATATTCTTCAATCTGCAGCGCCGCTGTTTTTGTTTTTGAACTCCCTACCTGCCGCATAACCTGGGGGCCAATGAGACTGGCAAGCAGCCCCAGAATTGCCATAACAACAAGCATTTCGAGTAGAGTGAATCCCTTAGAGTGTTTTCTCATTGCAACCCCGCAACTTAAATAGGCAACTGGTTAATGGAGAGAACCGCCACCAGTATAGAAACGATAATACCACCGATAATCAACCCCAAACTAATAATGACAGCGGGTTCGACAATGGCCAGGAAACGCTGGGTGGCGGTATCGACTTCGTCATCGTAAATATCCGCAACCTTGAGCAGCGTGCTGTCAAGCTCGCCGGTCTCTTCACCGACCTGGATCATCTGCAGGGCAAATTCCGGAAACTCTCCGGTCTCGGCGAGAGATACAGACAGGCCCGCACCGTCCTGCAACTCACTGCCGGCGCGATCAAGCAGCGCCGCCAGGTACGTATTTCCAAGAGTAGCGCCGGCAATGGATACCGACTGCAATATCGGCACCCCGCCACGCAACAATGTTCCCAGGCTTCGACTCAGGCGCGCCATCTCGACTTTTCGCACAAGATCTCCGAAAACGGCAATTCGCAACTTCAAACGATCCCAGCGTGCGCGAAATGCCGGGCTTGCCATTTGCCTTTTCAAAAGCAGCAGACCGATCAACAACAGGGTGATAATCAGCGGCCCATAACTGCTCAGGGCATTCGCCACACCCAATACAAAAGCGGTTGATGCCGGCAGATCCGCATTCATATCGGCAAACAGTTCGGCGAACTTCGGCAGGACAAAGACCATCATTACGGCAATAGAGACCAGGGTCACCACAATCAGGATTGCCGGATAGATCATGGCCGAGATCAATTTATCCCTCAACGCCCTGGCCTTGACCAGGTAGGCGGACAAGTCCTGCAGGCTTGCGCCGAGGTTGCCGGAAATTTCGGCGGCATTGACAAAACTGATGTAAAAATTCGAGAACAGATCGGGCCGCTCTTTCAGTGCGTGGGAGAGGCTGTTTCCGCCCCTGATTGAAGACTGCAACCCGGACACCAGCGCCTGTAATTCAGCGTGGCTGGTAACACTGCGAATAATGTCGAGGGATCGGTGCAGGGGCAGACCCGCACCCACCAGAATGCTGAGCTGGCGGGTAAACTCGGCAATATCGTTGCTTCCCAGTTTCTTTTGCCGGACCGGTCGCCTTAACCAGGATTGTCCGGCCGCCGGCACCGGGGCTGCGGTTGCCGCTTCAGCCTGTAACGGGATGAAACCCAGGGATTGAATTTTAACAATCGCCTGCTCCCTGGACTGGGCGGCGACAGTTCCCTGCTTCGACTCCCCCTGCGGGGTAACTGCTTTATAGGTATATAAAGCCAAACTTACGCTTCCCGGGTCACTCTGAGCACCTCTTCCACTGTGGTTACACCTGCAAGTGCCTTTATATAGCCGTCTTCCACCATGGTTACCATACCCTCTTCCCGCGCCGCCTTCAGAATCGCCTCTGAACTGACATGGTCGAGGATCAACTCCCTGATCTTTTCGGTAATCATCAATATTTCCAGGATAGCCACCCGGCCGCGATAGCCGGTTTCATTGCACTCTTCACATCCGACAGCCTGGAATAACTGGCAATGCCTGCCGCCACTGAATCGGTTGAGCTGAAATTCCCGCACCTGTGTTTCCGATGCCTGGTAAGGGGTTTTGCAGCGAGGGCACAACTGCCTGACAAGACGCTGCGCGATAACGATTGTCAGTGTAGAGGTTAGCAAATAATCTTCAATACCCATTTCAAGCAACCGGGTAACACAACTCGCCGCATCATTGGTATGCAGCGTGGACAACACCAGGTGGCCGGTCAGGGCAGACTGGATGCTGATTTTGGCCGCTTGCAGGTCACGTATTTCACCCACCATGATCACATCCGGGTCCTGCCTGACAATAGAGCGCAGCGTCTCGGCAAAACCAAGGCCAATGGCAGAGTTCACCTGAATCTGGTTGATACCGTCAATATGGTATTCGATGGGGTCCTCCACGGTAATCACCTTGCGGTCGACCACGTTAATGGCGTTCAAGGCAGTGTAGAGCGTGGTCGTTTTTCCGCTTCCCGTGGGGCCGGTAACGATCATCATTCCGTGGGACATGGTGAGGCCCCTTTGAATCAGCCTTTGTTGCTCGTCAGAAAACCCAAGGGAATCAAAATCCAGAGCTGCCGCCTCCTGGCGCAACAGGCGCATAACAACGCTCTCACCAAACATGGTCGGGATGGTTGAGACCCTGATATCAAGAAGATCGCCCTGGATACGAAGATTAATCCTGCCGTCCTGGGGCAAACGGCGCTCGGCTATATCCAGTGCCGCCATAATCTTGATTCGGGAAATAATTGCCTGCGAGGTCTGATGCGAGGGTGCACTTTCGTCTCTCAAAACCCCATCGATGCGAAAACGCACCTTGAGCTTGTTTTCAAAGGGCTCGATATGGATATCGGAGGCACGCGTCTCGACGGCTTTTTGAATCACCTGGTTAACCCAGCGAATAACCGGTGCCTCACTGGCCAGATCTCGCAAATGTGAGACATCCATCTCATCATTCAAGGGCTGCCCTGCCTTTTCTTCTGCCCCTTCAGGGCTTCCATAAAGGTGCTCTATGCCGGTTAGAATTTCGCCGGCAATACCCACAGACAGATCGGGATCGCAATCCAGGGCCGCCACCACCGCATCATAGGGATAGCGCGCAGTGGGGTCGGTCATAACCAGTTCCAGCTTGCCCGGACCGGTTACCATGGGTAAAACATGCTGGTCTTTTAAAAAACGCGGGGTGATGGCTCCTTCCGGACGGGTTGCACTGGCAAAATCGGCAGGTTTGCGCAGCGGCAGACCAAAGGCGCCTGACAGGCAATCTGCCATGGTTCTTTCGGAGACGATACCCAGCCTGACAAGCAGGGTAACCAGCGATTCTTCCTCGGGCTGCTCACCAGCAATCTTTCTCGCTTGAGCAATATCCACAGGCTTGCACAACTTTCTTTCCAAAAGTGCCTGCTCGAGATGAGCCTCAATCTCTGAATGGCTCACACGCGGACTACCAAGGTTCGGTATATCAGCGCACTTATTCATATCCTGTGGGGCACCTAAAAACTGGAATGTGAAAGGGGTTTATTATAGCATGGCTCGCATCGTATCACCCCAGCGCAAATGGCGCCGTAACGTCGTTAGAGCGAAACCCTGAACCCTGCGCAAAAATAACAACAAAGCGTGACAATGAGTGGCAAAAGCCAACTGGTTTGATATTTAGCCTATGTTTTACCCCATAACCCTCATAGCAACCAGTTTTGTACTGACTTTTGTGCTGATAAAACTGTTCACACCGGCTGCCCTGAAGTTACAACTCGTCGACACTCCAGACCACCGAAAACAGCATACCGGCACGATCCCCCTCACCGGTGGCATCGCCATGTTTTTCAGTATCGCACTTCACCTGATACTGACCTGCGAAGTTGACCAGAAAACAGTCAGCCTTTTAGCGGCATCAACAATACTGATAGCGATCGGGGTCATCGATGATATCCGCGATATTTCCTGGAAACAGCGAACAGCTGTAGAGTTTATTGCGACCAGCATCATGATTATCGGCGGAGGCGTGCTGGTAACTGATCTTGGCGATCTTATAGGCACAGGCCCAATACATATGCCCTACTGGCTGGCCTTTGTGTTTACGCAAATCGCAACCTTCGGGGTCATCAACTGTATCAATATGATCGACGGTGTGGACGGCCTCGCGGCGAGCATTGTCTTAACTGCGTTTATCGGCTTGCTGATGATCACTGACAGTTTGCCGTTATCAGATGCTGCCAGCCCCCTCTTCCTGGGCAGTCTGGGCGCCTTCCTGATCTGCAACCTGGGACTGTTCCGTAGCAAGAAAATATTTCTTGGTGATTCAGGCACAATGTTTGCGGGGTTTGTGCTCAGCTGGATGCTAATCGAAGCAGCCATGCCGTC
>JBFFTH010000150.1:0-4618 GCA_041571855.1 Porticoccaceae bacterium | reverse complement strand
GGCGGCGTTTACCAGGTTGATGAAGTCGGCGGCACCTATCTTTCGCACCAGGGAGTCCGGGTCTTCTCCTTCCGGCAGGAAGAGAAAGCGCACGGTGCGACCGTCCAGCATGACCGGCAGGGTCGTTTCAAGCGCGCGGCTGGCCGCCTTGCGTCCGGCCTCGTCGCCGTCGAAGCAAAACACCACCTCGGATGTGTAGCGAAACAGCTTTTCCAGGTGCTCCGGCGTAGCCGCGGTGCCAAGCGTGGCGACTGAGTTGTTTATGCCGTGCTGGGCGAGTGCGACCACATCCATGTAGCCCTCCACCACCAGCAGTCTGGGGATGTCGCGCAGTGCCTGGTTGGCCTCGAACAGGCCATAGAGTTCGCGACCCTTGTGGAATAGCGGGGTTTCCGGGGAGTTGAGGTATTTTGGCTTGTCATCTCCCAGCACCCGACCGCCGAAACCGATGGTGCGGCCGCGGGCATCCCGGATCGGAAACATGATGCGATGGCGAAAACGATCGTAGCGCTTGTTGTCCTCTGGCCGTTCCACCAGCATGCCGCTCTCAATAAGCAGGCCGATGGCCGCGTCATCTTTGCCCAGCGTGTTGAGGAGGTTATCCCAGCCGGGTGGCGCATAGCCGATGCCGAAGTCGCGAGCAATGGCACCGCTGAGACCGCGCCGTTTTAGGTATTCGACAGCCTCCCTGGCCTGTGGATGTTGTCGCAACTGCTGGCGGTAGTAGTGGTCGGCCTGGAGCAGGATGTCCTGCAGTTGCCTGCGTTTCAGGCTGGCCCGATCATCCTGGTTTGCCTCCCGGGGGACCGTCAGTCCGACGAGATTTGCCAACCGCTCAACCGCTTCCGGAAATTCGACCCGGTCGAAGTCCATGACAAAGCCGATGGCGTTGCCACCGGCGCCACAGCCAAAGCAGTAGTAGAACTGCTTGTCGGCGCTGACGGTAAAGGAGGGGGTTTTTTCATCGTGGAAAGGGCAGCATGCAGAATGATTTTTGCCGGATTTTTTCAAATCCAGACGGCTGCCGACCACATCGACAATGTCGGTGCGGTCTAAAAGGTCGTCAATGAAGGATTGTGGAATTCTTCCCACGGGCTGTGTCGCTCTCCCCGGCTGAGCGAGTATTGAATCACTTGCGGCTTGGCAAGTCGATACGGCGACCCGACTGATCAGGCGAGTTTGGCTTTGACCAGTCCGCTGACGGCGCCGACATCAGCCCGCCCCTGAATCTGTGGCTTGAGGATGCCCATCACCTTGCCCATATCGCGCATGGATTCTGCGCCGGACTGGGCAATGGCCTTATCGATCAGCGCTGCCAGTTCCTCATCGCCAAGGGCGGCCGGCAGGAATTCCTGGATCACATCGATTTCTGCTTTTTCGACAGCAGCGAGTTCATCGCGGCCCGCATCTTCGTACTGCTTAATTGAGTCGCGACGCTGCTTCACCATTTTATCCAGCACTGCCAGGGTGCGGGTGTCATCCACCTCGATCCTTTCATCCACCTCGATACGCTTGATTTCTGCCTGTATCAGGCGAATGGCGCCGAGCCGCTCCTTTTGTTTGCTGCGCATGGCATCTTTCATCGCTGCGTGAATGGTCGCTTTCAGGGTTGCTTCGGTCATGACAATTCTCTTCGGGTCGTGGCTCGCCGGTTTGATCCGGCGTCAGAAACAAAAAAGCGCCGATGATTCGACGCTTTTAAAAACAGACATAGCGGAGCAAGAACTAGTACATGCGCTGGAACTTGCGCGTTTCGCGGCTCTGCTTTTTGGCGTGGCGTTTCACGGCAGCAGCAGCCTTGCGCTTGCGGGCCCAGGTTGGCTTTTCGTAGAATTCGCGTCGGCGAACTTCAGCCAGAACACCGGCTTTCTCACAGGAGCGCTTGAAGCGGCGCAGGGCAATATCAAATGGCTCGTTTTCTTTGATGCGAACTGAAGGCATTTATCCTCTTTCCCAATCTGTCTGGTTGCGTATGCGGCCAGTAGTGATCCGGCCTCGGCGAAAGGCGCGTATTCTATACATATAGCGCTGCAGTTGCAAAATCTTTTTGACGTTTGTCGTGTCCTTCTAACTGCATGAATTTGAAATGGTTTTCCCGTATTATTGGCCGCTGGTAGCAATCGAGCCAAATCCAATGCGTGTGCTGGGTATAGAAACTTCCTGTGATGAAACCGGTGTCGCTGTCTATGACAGCCGACAGGGCTTGCTCTCGCACAGGCTTCACAGCCAGGTTGCGGTTCATGCCGAGTACGGAGGCGTGGTGCCGGAACTGGCTTCGCGGGACCATGTTCGAAAGTTGTTACCGCTGGTTAAACAAGTGCTTGCTGACGCCAGCACGGGCCAGGGGGAGGTTGATGCCATTGCCTACACTGCCGGCCCCGGCCTGGTCGGGGCCCTGATGGTGGGGGCTTCCTTCGGCCGTTCGCTCGCCTACGCATGGAATGTGCCAGCCTTGGGGGTTCACCACATGGAAGGGCACCTGCTGGCACCGATGCTGGAGGCAAACCCACCCGAGTTTCCCTTTGTTGCACTGCTGGTTTCCGGTGGCCATACCCAGTTAATTGCGGTCGAGGGGATCGGAGACTACAAGATTCTCGGTGAATCGGTGGACGATGCCGCCGGTGAAGCTTTTGACAAGGCCGCCAAAATGCTGGACCTGGAATATCCGGGCGGGCCGGAAATAGCCCGGCTGGCTGCAAGTGGCAAACCCGGACGTTTTCAGTTTCCGCGGCCGATGACAGATCGCCCGGGGCTGGATTTCAGTTTTTCAGGCCTGAAAACCTACACCCTGAGAACCATTGCCGAGCACCGGGGCGACGATCCACTGCCGGACGACCAGACTATGGCCGATATCGCCTGCGCTTTTCAGGAAGCGGTGGTGGATACGCTGGCGATAAAATGTCGCCGGGCACTGGAGCAGACGGGTCTTAAAACCCTGGTGATGGCCGGTGGCGTCGCGGCCAACATCCGGTTGCGGGAAAAGCTGGAAAAGTCCCTGGCCAAGGTGGGCGGCAAGGTGTTCTATGCCCGCAACGAGTTTTGCACGGATAACGGGGCGATGATTGCGTATGCTGGCTGCCAGCGCCTGCTGGCCGGGCAAACGGAAGACCTGTCGATACGCGCCTTGCCGCGCTGGTCAATGGACACACTGCCGCCGGTCGCGGCCCTGGGTGGAGCCTAAGATGGATATTGTCTATATCCGCGATTTGAGAATCGACACCATCATTGGTATCTACGACTGGGAGCGTGAGGTACGCCAGACTGTCAGTCTCGATCTGGAGATGGCCAGTGATATCAGTGTGGCCGCAGCCAGTGACAGTATCCAGGATGCGCTCAACTACAAGGCTGTGGCCAAGCGGCTGATCAGCTTTATCGAGGGAAGTGAATTTCAATTGATCGAGGCCATGGCCGAACAGGTCGCCGACATTGTCCGCGATGAATTCCACGTGCCCTGGCTGCGCTTGCGAATCAGCAAGCCCGGTGCAGTGCGTGGTGCCAAAGATGTCGGCGTGCTGATCGAGCGGGGCAGCGCGTAAAAGTAATGGCCAGGGTCTACCTCAGCCTGGGGAGCAATATTGATCGTTATCACCATATTGCTGCGGGTCTCAATGCGCTGTCAAAGCAGTTTGGCCGGCTGGTTTTGTCGCCGGTTTACGAGAGTGAAGCCGTTGGTTTTGAGGGCGATAATTTTTTCAACCTGGTGGTTGGCATTGAAACCGATCTGAGCGTGGGTGAATTGTCTGAAATCCTGAAAAGGATTGAAGACGAGAGCGGCCGGCGGCGCGATGGCCCCCGCTTCAGTGCACGTACCCTGGATATCGATATTCTCACTTATGACCGGGAAACCGGTTGGGTTGACGGCGTCTACCTGCCCAGGGAAGAGATTTTGCTCAATGCCTTTGTTTTGCTGCCACTGGCCGATATAGCCCCGGACGAACGGCATCCGCTGGCTAACAAGACCTATGCAGAGCTGTGGCAGACGTTTGATCACCACAGCCAGGCGCTGTGGCCGGTTGAATTTAATTGGCCGTAAGTCTTTCGCTGCTTTCTTTTGTTTATGCAAAGGAGTGCAGGTACAAAGGAGTGTGCAGGTCTCCGATGGGGTGTGCCCTTGTTGAGGCTGCCTCCATCCAGCCGGGCTTGGGGGATATGCCCGGCCCGGGGCTTTTTCAGCCCTCTTGTAACAGAAGACCGCTTTTCAACTGCCCGGCCAGATGATTTTTCCTAGCTGGCACAATCAATACAGATTGAGGTGTAAGGAACTACCTGCAGGCGCCCAATCGCGATATCTTCGCCACACTGGCTACAGGTGGTATAAATTCCCGCTTCTATGCGTTCCAGCGCCTTGTTGAGTTGGGCCAGTTCATTCCGGCTTTCATTGCCGATTGCTTCGAGCACCTCGTCATTCTGGCGCTCCTGGGCCTGTTCTGCCCAGTCCGAGGAGTGCTCCCTTGTAATATCATGTTTAACGCTGGCAATACGCTTGATCAGTTCGCTGCGGCGCTTGATCAGCTCGGCTTGAATGGCGTGCTATTCCACCGCTTTATCTTTGTCATTCATTAGATTCTTCTTATCTGGAGTAAATAGTGAGGCAACAGGGCGCTGGCAGCATTACAGG
>JBFFTH010000149.1:0-4672 GCA_041571855.1 Porticoccaceae bacterium | reverse complement strand
GGCGTCGACGATACAGGGCAGGCCGGCTTGCAACACGATCTGGCTCAGGTTGGCGAGACGTGAAAAGGTTTGTTCAGAGACCTCCTGCGTATAGATTTTCCGGTCACTTGGTTGCCTCGGAGAAAGACCAAACAGGCGTTTGCGCTCGACGTCAGAGCGAAGCACGATAGCGCCTGTTTCGGCGGCGATACTGAGGGCAGCGGTTGATTTGCCACTCCCTGATACACCGCAGGTGATAGCGTAAAACGGTTTTTTGTGGCCAGTGTAGGATATCGCCAGCTCCAGGTAGCGGCAGAATTCAGCGTAGTTTTCGTGGCTGGCGATTTCTTCCGGTGTCATGCTCGCAACCTGAAGCAGGTTTATCTTGGCGCGAACCATTGCATAGTAGGCTTTGTAGAAGCCAATCAGCGGCAGTCCGCCGAAGTCTCCGCCGTAATCCAGGTAGGTGTTGAGCAGCCGATTGGCGCACCCTGCCATGCCGCGGGATTCCAGATCCATCAGGGTAAAGGCCGTCTCCTTGGCGACATCTATGCAGCGGAAGTTCTCGTTGAACTCGATAGAATCGAAGAAGACAATTTTGCCCCCCTGGTCGGGCAGCTTCACCATATTTCCAAGGTGAAGGTCGCCGTGACATTCGCGCACATAGCCGTCATCAAGGCGCTGCTGCAAACTTGATTCCAGTCGCTGATACTCGCCTTCTGCCCATTTTTCCAGCTGGTCCAGCTTTGACAGTTCCCCGGAACGCACCAGCAGTGGACGGATCTGGTCAAAATTTTCTTTAACCGGTGCCCACACCGAGGCAGGGCTGCCGGGCACGGGTTGCAGTTTTGAGGCCGGCCCCGGATGATCCCGCAAGCGCTGGTGAAACTCTGCCAGCGAGATACCGATGGATTCGATATCTGCATCACTCAGGACGCCGGCCCCGGCCAGATTATCCAGGGTTTGAGTGGCATCAAACTGGCGCATGCGCACCGCGTACTCGATGGCATCGCGATCATTAGCCTGAGCAACAATTCGAGGCTGTCCTTGCCCGTCCAGCATGATAGCGACGACGTCGAGGTAGATTTCCGGCGCGAAGCGGCTGTTCAGGCGAATTTCCTCTTCACAGAAATGCTTGCGCTTAGCCAGGGTGGAGAAGTCGAGAAAACCGAAATCCATCGGTTTCTTGATTTTGTAGGCATACTCCCCGGTCAGTATCACCCAGGAGATATGAGTCTGAAACAGTTCGAAGTCTCCGGTGGCGTGGGGGTATGCTGACGGTGATTGAAGTGCGTCGATCAGTTGATCCGCATCCATAGATGATCCTGCCTGGGGTTGATTTCAAGAAGCGGGACTATAGACATTCGTTCTGCAATTGGCAAAACAGGCGGGCGCTTGTGCTACTTGCCCAGCAATTCAGCTACATTCGGCTCGAGTCCGGTTAACCCCCAGCGCTTTCCAGTTTCTATGGCTTCCTGCGGGGATGCGCCATCAATCCAGGCAGACCTCAATGCCATAATCGCCCCCACCCGGTTGCTGCTCGCGCAATGAATTAGCGTGGACTCGTCCCCGATCCGGGTTAGCAAGCTATCAATGAGAACAACATTCTCGCGGGTTAAATCCTCTGCACTGGCAATGGGGATGTTGTAGTAAGCCATACCCGCACGGGTAACGGCTGCCGCCTCGTTAAAATCCAGGGCTTCCGAGGGCGGCCGCAGGTTAATGACATGCCTTACCCCGGCCCCGGCAAAAGCTTCGAATGATTCTTTCTGAGGCTGTCCCGCGCCATAGCGATTTGGCGCAGGCTGGCTGATATTGATAACAGAAGCTAACGACCCATTCATTTCTTCAGCACTCACTCCATCCCCTGAAATAATCAGTATAAGTACAGAAAACAGGATTCCGACAATCTTTTTATCCATAGCTCTCTGCTCCCGAAATAAAATTTAAAAAACCTGCATCTTTCCACCCTTGCCCATGCCACTTCAACGCCGTGCAATGCCGGTTCCTTACAGGGCGCCTATCTGCTGGAATAGTGCTTTGATTTCCTCCAGGGAGCTTTGCTGCTCTTCCATCTGGAATTCTTTCGGGGCTGCTGCAGGAAACCAATCATGCAGGTCTCGCGTCCAGATGGCAATATCAGGTGGCGGGAATTCCGAATCAAAGAAGCACCCCATGGGAATCTCGTAAAGGTCCTCCTCAAACACCATGTTGAGTATCGGTGCTTCCGAAAAGACGGTGCTGCCGCAATTGGGGCAGAAATGGAACGACACTGTACCGCCTGACAGTGTGCCGCGCGTGTAGGTTTTGTATGCCCCTGAAACTTTTACCTGGTCGGCTTTGTAATAGACACTAAAACTTGACGGCGTTCCCGAACGCCTTTGACAATCGACGCAGCCGCACTGGATATGAAACAGGTGCTGGTCCGGGCAAGAGGCAGTGAGTTGGCCGCACTGGCAGGACGCTGTTTTCATAAGTTACCTCCAATCGATGGGATTTAACGCCCGGGATCAACGGTGGCTGCCTTGGCCATCGCCTGCAGCGCATTGTCGTTGGTTTTTCATTTTTGGGCCCGGGAATATAGGAATAAAAGACAGCCGTAGAGGCCGCCGCCAAACATAACCATTAATATCGGAATGTTAAGAATAACAAGCCCTGCTGTTGAAGATCGACTCTGGGAGATTACAGAATACGCGTCAACATAGAGAAATATCGACGCAGATGTAACCATAAACGAAATTAAAAGACCCGCAATTTGGTAGCGGTTAGCTTTTCCCCTGCTTGCGATTTTCTTACCAAGAAATGCTAGCAGATGATAAGGCGAAGTGATAAAGATGCCCAAAATCAGAAAACTAAAACAAGTAGTCAGAAAACCAGCAACCTGATTACCACCCGCCATGTTGGCCCGAAATGCGCCTCCGGCATCCTGTCCAAGCATGATCAGCGCAACGAGCGATCCGGCCAGAAGTACAATCAGTTCGACTGCTCGGACTTTCTTTGCATTCTTCATGATGCTTCGCACAATATCGACCTCCGGATGGTGCCTTGCCCCCAGCGTAATGGGGCGCCGAGCAAAGCGAGGTGTTCCAGCCCGAAGGTGCCATACCGTGGGCTCTGGTCAAATGCCATTTCTGCGTAGCCAACAAAAAGCGCCAAACATGGCAAAGATACTAACACCGATCCACTGGTAAATTGGTAGAAACAAAAAAACCAGTGCTCCCTGTGCGTCGGAATGAATGCTGGTATCCATAATTACCGTTACACCTATCCCGCAAATCAATACTGCTGTAATAAACCGGACAATGCGGAAACAGCGGCTCGTTTTTGACTCATTTACTCTCCGCAAAAAGTACAAGTAGGGTGATACTGCCCAGGCGAGGAACATAACAAGCACGAGATAATCGGCGAGTTGTTGATAGGCGTAATTATTTCCCCATGGTTGAGCCATAGAGATTCCGGATACGACAACCACCAATATGGTAATGCCCGCCAATAACCGCGTTATTTTTTCCAATTTATGCAATTGTTATGGGTGCATTCCAGGATAGTCAGAGCTATTTCTGGTTGATAGCCCAAATGCCAGGACCTTTTGCTGCGATATAAAGAAATGCAAAGCAGTAAAACGCAGAAATTTCGCCGCCGTTAGCGATTGGAAAAGGGTGATTCAACCCATGCACCAGCCAGTACCCAACTGCCATTGTGCCACTGGCGATAAAGGCTGCGTATCGCGAATAAAAGCCAACCAGAATTAAGGAACCTGCGACTAGTTCTATGACCCCTGCGGCTGTAGACATCGCATTTAGTGGATAGGGAAATTCTATCGGAAATGACAGCAATTTCTGAGTTCCATGACAAAGAAAAAGAAAGGCTGTAACGATTCTAAATGCCGAATAGGTTTGTTCTCTGTAGTTATCTAAAAAGTTCATGATGGGCACCTTTGTTATTAAGAGTTCTGTAGTTTTCTTTCTGGTTGTGGCTGGTAACTATAACAGCCTCCATCTGGCACGTTAACTCTGAGCAAAAACTGCATGCAGACGGATTTTTTGTACACAAAACAGGAAGATAACAAGTTTTTTGACTTTGACCGTTGGCCCAAAACGAGCTTTGCCTGTTTTTGTTGATTTGATTCCTTGGCTTATTAACTCAATTGCCAACTTATAAAAACCAATGGGTTATCGAATGCTTTTCCCAGATCAGCGGACCCCTTTCTGATGATCTTCGAGACCCGGTTTTAGTGCCCACTGAGATGAATGATGTTGTGGCAGGAGAGCGGGTTGGCTCAAAGCAGCTTTTGGCTGTTTTGAGTTCAGTGGGCCACAGAGTGGCCCGCGAGGCGCTTTGGCCAGCATCGCTTTGCTGCCCGGTCCAAAAGGTCTCATCCTGAAGGGAGACCTCGCCCAGTAGGTATACCTGCTCAGTCCGTCAATCAGGGTCCATGGCAGTCCGGCCCTGCAATGGCGGACTGCTGACAGCCTTTGCACCGCTCTGAGCTACCCGGTCAGCCATGGACCTGATAGCCTCAAGTTCCTGTTGTAGAGACATTGCCTGCTCTGCATGGCAAACGGCGAGATGCGAATGCGCAATTGCTGCCTGCCTGAGGTCGTCATACCCCAGTTCCGCGAGGGAGAGAAACGCTTTTTGCAACCGGGCTCCCACCTCCATGACTGATGCGCCATCCCGTGCGATGGGGTTG